>CALDYQ010000049.1 GCA_937944385.1 uncultured Burkholderiales bacterium
GGCGGTCGGCGATGGTTGGCAACGATGGTTGGCCAAAGCGAATCCCTTAACACACAGGTAAGCAACCCATGTATGCGGTCATAAAAACCGGCGGCAAGCAATATCGCGTCGTCGCTGGCCAGAAACTCAAGGTAGAACAGATACCGGCAGACATTGGCGCGACCATCACCTTCAATGAAGTCCTGGCCGTCGGCTCGGGTGCGGACTTGGTGGTTGGCAGCCCGCTCGTTGCGGGCGCCAAAGTCGATGCCTCTGTTCTTGCGCAGGGCAAGGGCGACAAGATTCGCATTTTCAAGCTGCGCCGTCGCAAGCACTATCAGAAGCAAGGCGGTCACCGTCAGCGCTTCACCGAAATCATGGTGTCGGGCATCTTCGGTGCGGATGGCAAGGCACTTGCCGCAGCAGATGCGCCTTCGACCGCCGCCGCAGCCGAGAAGGGCCGCGGTGCGCGTGGCAAAAAGCGTGATGGATCGGACAACCTCGAGATGATCGAGGGCATCGGACCCAAGATCGCCGCCATGCTCAAGGCCGAGGGCATCGACACCTTTGCCGCATTGGCTGCTACGCCGGTCGACAAGCTCCAGGGCATCCTCGACGCCGGTGGCAGCAAGTTCAATCTCGCCAACCCGTCCACGTGGGCCGAGCAGGCGGCACTGGCGGCGAAGGGCGACTGGGCTGCGTTCGACAAGCTCACGGCCGAACTCGTCGGCGGCGTCCGCAAGTAAGGGAGTCAATAGACCATGGCACAGAAAAAAGGTGGCGGCTCCACTCGCAACGGCCGCGATTCCGAAGCGAAACGCCTGGGCGTCAAGTCCTACGGCGGTCAGCTCATCAAAGCCGGCACGATCATCATCCGTCAGCGCGGCACGAAGATCCACCCTGGCACGAACGTCGGCATGGGCAAGGACCACACGCTCTTCGCCCTGGTGACGGGCACCGTGCAGTTCGTGACCAAGGGCGAAAAGAATCGCCGCTACGCCACGATCGTTCCTGCCGCTGCGCAGTAAGCGAAAGCGGTCGCCGCGAAAGCGGACGAGAACGAACACAAGGGCGCTTCGGCGCCCTTTTTCATGGGGCGTGAGGTGTCGAGAGGGGGGAGCGCCGTTGGGGGGTCAGCGCCGTTCGATGCGCCACATCATCCAGCCGGCCAGCGCAAGAAACATGGCACCGGGCGCCAACGCCCCGAGGAATGCCGGCCACGCGTAGATGAGCGTGAGGTAGGAGAACAGCCGGTTGATGACGATGAAGACGAGGCCGAGCAGGATGCCCACGAAGATCCGTCCGCCGACACCGCCGGCGCGGTGCTGGATCTGCGCGAACGGCAGGGCGAGCAGCATGAGCACGCAGGTGGCAAGCGGGTAGAAGAACTTGCCCCAGAGCGCAACGTCGAAGCGCCGGGCGTCCTGATTGTTGGCCTTCAGGTGGCCGGCATACTCGATGAGCCCCGCGACCGAGAGCTTGTCCGGCGTCACCTGCAGGACCGAGAGCATGTTCGGTGTCAGCACCGTCACCCACGGCATGGCCGCGGCGTGCCGGAGCGTCGGTACCGCACCGTCAAAGCGCGTCTCGACCGCCTGATTCAACTGCCACTGCTGGCCGCTCTGGAACTGAGCCGATTCGGCCGTGACCATGCGGCGCAGGGCGTAGCCCTCGGCGAACTCGAAGACCCGGATACCGCGCAGCATGCCGTCCGGCAGGACGCTGCCGATGTTGATGAACGTACTTCCGTCGCGGAACCAGTAGCCGGATTGGAAGGCGCGCGCGACGGCAGGTTTGCTTCCGCTATGGGCGCGGATGCGTTGCGCGGCCTGCTCGGTGCGCGGGACGACATATTCGCCGATGACGAAGGTGAGCGTGGCGAACACGAGGCCGACGAGCGCGAGCGTCCGGGCAATCGCGACCACGGAGACGCCGGAGGTGCGCATGACAGCGTATTCGCTATTGCCGGCCAACTGGGCGAGAGCGAACAACGTGCCGATCAGCGCGGCCACCGGCAGAAGCTCGTAGGTGTAATTGGGAATGGCGCTCGCCACGAGGACGAGCACCTGCGCGGTATTGAGCGCGCGCAGCGCCGGCAGATCCTGCAGGAAATCGTAGAAGGCCCAGAGCATCAGGAGCGCCGTGAGCACGAGCAGCGTGGCGAGCATCACCTCGCGCGCGACGTAACGCGAAAGCGTGCCGATCATGCCGACGCGTCCTCGCCTGCTTGCCGGGCCGTGAGGCGCCCACGCACCCCGAAGACGGCCCCGCGGAACCGGCGGTAGAACAGCGCGATGACCAGTGCGGCGAGCGGCAGGTGGAAAGCGGCCAGCGCGAGCGGCAGGCTGATCCGGTCGCGCTCGATCTGCGCCTGCAGGATGTTGATCACGTTGAGCGCGGTCATCAGAAGCAGGATCGCGATGATCAGGTTGATCGACCGGCCCAGTCGCGGGTTGACGTACGCAAGTGGCACGGCGAGCAGCACGAGCGAGATACCTGCGAGGGGGACCGAGATGCGGTAGAACACCCAGGCGAGAGCGGAGGGCCGACCGTCCTCGAGCAACGACACGGTGTCCCGGGCCCGATCGGAAAGCGGGCCCTCGGCAATCTCGTTGCCGGTCAGCCGCACGCCGTAGCGATCGAAGCGTGCGGTCTCCCAGGCGACCGTGGTTTCGTTGGGCGGCGCGATCATGCGGGCGCGATTGCCATTCTCGAGCACGACATACCGATCACCGGTCGGCTCGGTGACCACCGCACCCCGCTCGGCGCGGGTCACCCAGAGTCCGTTGGGCTCTTCGGCGAAGACGAACACGTTTCGGATACGGCCGTCCAGGAGATCCACGCTTTCGATGAAGTAGACCTGCTTGCTTCGCCGCATCTCCTGGAAGATTCCGGGCGCGATGGCCGAAAGCTCGTCGCGCTCCTCGAGGATCTTCCGGAACTCGATCGATCGCCGTTCTGCCCAGGGCGAAAGCCAGGTCGACAGCACCATCGACAGCGCCAGGAGCGGCAGCGAGAACAGCAGAACGGGTCGGATCCACATGGTCAGGCTCTGCCCGCTGACCATCCAGATCGCCATTTCGCTGTCGCGCCACCAGCGGGAGAGCGTGAGCAGGATCGAGATGAAGAGCGCGATCACGATCAGCGGCGGCAACTGCGCAATCAGTCTCAAGCCCACGAGCGGGGCAAGCCCCTCGCTCGGCAATGCGCCGGTCGAGGCGGCACCGATCAGGCGGATCAGGAACTGGGTCACCAGGATCGCCACGAGCACGAGGAACACGTAGATCGCGTTGGCCGTGAGCTCGCGCAGGAGCGCGCGACGGAAGATCATGGGAGCGGGTGAGCCGCGCGTACCGCTCCGGCAGGGAATCGCGAAAGCGCCGCGCTGTGCAGGCAGAAGATAATGGCAGTTTATCCCTTGACCGACCGCCCCACGGGCTCGCCAAACGATGATCGACTTCTCGCTCAAGACCGACTCCCCGCACACCACTCGCGCGGATGCCGTCGCCGTCGCCGTTCATGAAGGCCAGAAGCTTTCCTGGGCTGCCTCCGAAATCGACCGTGCAACGCAAGGCGCCCTTGTCCAGGCCGTCAAGACGGCAGCGCTCAGCGGTCGAGCAGGTGCCGTGCTGCCGCTCTTGAATTTGCCGGGTCTCGCTGCACAACGTGTCTACGTGTACGGCGTGGGCGAGGGTAGCTCCCTCTCGCTCAAGGATGCGCGGGCCGTGGGCCGCGCGTTGGCGACGCTCGCCTGCGATCAGCAGGTGGCCGACCTCGCTGTGTTTCCGCCGGGCGAGGGCGTGACCGACGCTCTCACGCAGATGGTGCTCGGCGTGTCGGATGCGACCTATCGTTTCGACGAGACGAAGGGCGAGGCGGCGCGCGCCAAGGCGAAGGCGCCGAGTCTCGCGCGCGTGCGCTTCGGGGTGCCGGAGGCGGCGAAGAAGGTCGCACCGGCAGTGCTTGCTCGCGCGGTCGCGGCGGCCGAGGGCATGGCCTACACCAAGTATCTGGGGAACCTGCCCGCGAATCACTGCACGCCCACGCGTCTGGGTGAAGAGGCCAAGAAGCTCGGCAAGCGTTACGGCTTCAAGGTGACCGTGCTCGACCGCAAGGGCATCGAAAAACTCGGCATGGGCTCCTTCCTGTCGGTCACCAACGGCTCGGACGAGCCGCCCCGCTTCATCGTCATGGAGTACTCAGGCGGCAAGAAGGGCGAGGCCCCGACCGTGTTCGTCGGCAAGGGCATCACCTTCGACACCGGTGGCATTTCCATCAAGCCGGCGGCGGACCTCGATCACATGAAATGGGACATGTCGGGCGCAGGCACGGTGTTCGGCGTCATGAAGGCGGTGGGCGAGCTGAAGCCCGCGCAGAACATCGTCGCGATCGTCGCCGCGTGCGAGAACATGCCCTCGGGCCGTGCCACGAAGCCGGGCGACGTCATCACCAGCATGAGCGGTCAGACGATCGAGGTGCTCAACACCGACGCCGAGGGGCGGCTGATCCTGTGCGACGCGCTCACCTATGCCGAGCGCTTCAAGCCGCGCGCGATCATCGACATTGCCACCCTGACCGGTGCCTGCGTCATCGCGCTCGGCAAGGTCAACGCGGGGCTTTTTTCGACGGACGATGCACTCGCAAACGACTTGATCGCCGCGGGCAAGCGCATGAACGACCGCTTCTGGCGCATGCCGCTCGAGGAGGAGTATCAAGACGCGCTCAGCTCCAACTTTGCCGACATGGCCAACGTTGGCGGGCGCGATGGTGGCGCGATCACGGCGGCCTGCTTTCTGTGGCGGTTCGCGAAAAAATACCCTTGGGCGCACCTCGACATCGCGGGCGTGGCCTACACCGGTTCCGGCAAGGACAAAGGCGCGACCGGGCGACCGGTGGCAGCGCTGGTCGAGTACATCGCGCGGCAGGGCTGACCCGCGACCCCTGGTTTCGGTGCCCGCAATGCAGAGGCATCACGGGAGATCCGACCTGCTCGAGGCGGATCTCGACCCGGCAAGGAGCGCGACACCTGCGCGTTACTCGAGCAACCCCGCGATGCCCTTCGTGTCCCCGAGCGTTTTCGTCTTCGCGTACACCGCGAGCTTGTCGCGGCTGTCGGCGATGTCGAGGTTGCGCAGGTGCAGCTGCCCGATCCGGTCGAGCGCGCTGAAGGCTTCGGTCTCGACCTTCTCCATCGAGAGCCGTTCCGGGTGATAGGTGGCGTTCGGGCTCTGGGTGTCGAGGATCGTGTAATCATCCCCGCGCCGGAGTTCGATCCATACCTCACCCGTGACCGCACGCCCCACCCACTTCTGCAGCGTATCGCGCAGCATCAAGCTTTGCGGGTCGAACCAGCGCCCCTCGTAGAGCAGTCGTCCGAGCTTGCGGCCGAGCGTCCGGTAGTTGTCGATCGTGCCTTCGTTATGAATGGCGTTGACCAGTCGTTCGTAGGCGATCCAGAGGAGCGCCATGCCCGGCGCCTCATAGATGCCACGGCTTTTGGCCTCGATGATGCGGTTCTCGATTTGATCCGAGATGCCCAGGCCGTGCCGGCCACCGATCGCATTGGCTTCGAGCGCAAGCTCGACCGGCGAGGCAAAGGTGCGACCGTTGATCGCCACCGGCCAGCCTTCCTCGAAACGCACCGCGACCTCCTCGGGCGCGATCGCGACGGCCGGGTCCCAGTGCTTGACCGACATGATCGGGTTGACGATCCGCAGCCCCTTGTCGAGGAATTCGAGTTCCTTGGCCTCGTGCGTGGCGCCCCAGAGATTCGAGTCGGTCGAGTAGGCCTTCTCGGTGGACATCTTGTAGGGGAAGCCGTGGGCGATGAGCCACTCGCTCATCTCCTTGCGGCCACCGAGTTCCTTGACGAAGCTCTGGTCGAGCCAGGGCTTGTAGATGCGCAGGCTCGGGTTCGCCATGAGGCCGTAACGGTAGAAGCGTTCGATGTCGTTGCCCTTGTAGGTCGAGCCATCGCCCCAGACGTTGACCCCATCCTCCTGCATCGCCTTCACGAGCAGTGTGCCGGTGACCGCCCGGCCGAGCGGCGTGGTGTTGAAGTAGGTCTTGCCCGCCGAGCTGATGTGCCAGGCGCCGCACTGGAGCGCCACGAGCCCCTCGTGGACGAGCGCCTCGCGACAGTCGATCAACCGTGCGGCCTCGGCACCGTAGAGCTTTGCCCGGCGCGGGATGTCTTCGTAGTCGGTTTCGTCGGGCTGGGCCAGGTTCGCCGTGTAGGCGTAGGGGATCGCGCCTTTCGAGCGCATCCAGGCGAGCGCGGCCGAGGTATCGAGCCCGCCCGAGAAGGCGATGCCGACTTTCTCGCCGACGGGCAGGGAGAGGAGGATTTTGCTCATGATGCACCGAATTCTAGGGAGCGGCCCATCGGCTACGCTCGCGCCCCATGACCAGCAGAGGCACGATCTTCCTCGGGCTCATGTCCGGCACGAGCGCCGACGGGATCGATGCGGTCGCGGCACGCATCGATGAGACGGGTGTCGCCACCCTCGGACACGTGCACAGGCCCTACCCGGCGACGCTGCGCGAGCGTGTGCTTTCCCTCATGACGGTCGGAGCGGACGAGATCGAGCGCGCAGGCGCGGTGAGCGTGGCGCTCGGGCACGCCTACGCCGACGCCATCGAGACGCTGATCGCCGAGGCGCAGCTCGACCGACCAACGATTGCAGCGGTCGGTGTGCATGGCCAGACCATCCGCCACCGGCCCGAGCGCGGCTTCACGCTGCAGCTCAATCAGCCGGCGCTCGTGGCCGAGCGAACGGGACTCACCGTGGTTGCCGACTTCAGGAGCCGTGACGTCGCCGCTGGCGGCCAGGGCGCGCCGCTCGTGCCCGCCTTCCATGCCGCCATCTTCACCGGCCCCGAACCGCGGGCGGTCGTCAACGTGGGCGGCATGGCGAACGTCACGCTCCTGCCGCCGGCGGGCGCCGCCGAGCCGGTGATCGGTTTCGACACCGGCCCGGGAAACTGCCTGCTCGACCTCTGGTACGAGGCGCACACGGGCCGCCCCTTCGACGCGGGTGGTGCCTGGGCGGCCAGCGGTCGGGTGATTGGCCCGTTGCTTGATCGGATGCTCGCCGACCCGTACTTCGGTGCGCCGCCACCCAAGAGCACCGGGCGCGAGGTCTTCGACCGCGCCTGGCTCGACCGCTGTCTCGTCGATTGCGGCCTGCAGACGACCGCCCCGCCGGAGGACGTCCAAGCCACCCTCCTGGCCCTGACCGCCCGAAGTGTTCTCGTGGCAACCGGCGATCGGCCGCTCTACGTCTGCGGCGGCGGTGTGGCCAACGAAGCGCTCATGGCGGCGCTGGGACCGCGCGCGCAGTCGACCGCCGTGCTCGGTGTCGATCCGCAGCAGGTCGAGGCACTCGCTTTCGCCTGGCTGGCCGAGCGCTGCCTCTCAGGCAAGCCCGGCAATCTTCCTGCGGTCACCGGGGCGGCGGGGCCAAGGGTGCTCGGCGCTGTGTACCCAGCGTAGATGACTAGAGAAGTCGGCATCAGGCCTTCCCTTTTTTGTCATGGCCGGGCGCTGACAGGGCGGTTGAGTGCTGATGACAACCGACGACGAGCACTGCGCTTGCTTGAGAGCCATGGGGACCGATCCGGGCGAACCCGGCGACCTTCCCGATCAACGCCTACGAGGCCCAAATCCCGCCGTCTCGCCCGCTTCTTCCGGATGGGCCATACGCCCGGAAGGCTGCGCCTGCGCCCGCCTGAAGTCTCGCGTGAGCATCCATTCACGCTGGACCTGAGAAGGGCGTCCATCCCGTCCAACCCCGGCGCGAAAAACGCCGCGCGAGGTCACTGCGGGACGAGCCTCGGGGGCTGAGGGAAGACCCGTGCAACTTGCCTTCGAGTCTCATGCGGCCTATGATGATGTCATAGGGCGCATGAGCCTGCCCGCATGCGTTCGTCCTTTGCAGCATCGTCGTTTGCGGCATCGTCCTTTGCGGCATGTCGTTTGTGGCAGTGTGTCACCTCGATCATCAACGCGCTGCAAAACCTGGGCACAATGTCGCAAGTGGTACCGTTTTTCCGTCCGGTCCGATAGCATCCCGTCGTCTTTCGGAGAAATCCGCC
>CALDYQ010000050.1 GCA_937944385.1 uncultured Burkholderiales bacterium
AATCAGGCGCGCCATCGGCCGCGCCCCCATCTTCGGATCGAATCCGTGCTTCGCGAGATGGTCGCGAAGCGCCGGGCTCCACTCTGGGTCGACTTTCTTCTCGTGCAGCTGTGCTTCGAGCTCGAGCAGGAACTTGTCGACCACGCGCAGGATGACCTCATGCGTGAGCGGCGCGAAGTTGACGATCGCATCGAGGCGATTGCGGAACTCCGGCGTGAACTGACGCTTGATCGACTCCATCTCGTCGCCCACCTCCTTGGTCGTCGTGAAGCCGATGGAATTCTTCGACAGCACGTCCGCGCCGGCATTCGTGGTCATGATGATGATCACGTTGCGGAAATCCGCCTTCCTGCCGTTGTTGTCGGTCAGCGTGCCGTGATCCATGACCTGGAGGAGCACGTTGTAGATGTCCGGATGTGCCTTCTCGATCTCGTCGAGCAAGAGCACCGCGTAGGGGTGCTTCGTCACCGCCTCGGTGAGCTGGCCGCCCTGATCGTAACCCACGTATCCAGGGGGTGCGCCGATCAGACGGCTGACCGCGTGACGCTCCATGTACTCTGACATGTCGAATCGCAGAAGCTCGACACCAAGGCAGTAGGCAAGCTGTCGGGCCACCTCGGTCTTGCCAACACCCGTCGGCCCCGAAAAGAGGAAGGAGCCGATCGGCTTCCTTGGGTTGCCGAGCCCGCTCCGCGCCATCTTGATCGCGGCGGCGAGGGCCTCGATCGCGCGGTCTTGGCCGAACACGACGTTCTTCAGGTCGCGTTCGAGAGTCTTCAGGCTGTTGCGGTCGTCGGTGGAGACGTTCTTGGCCGGAATGCGAGCGATCTTGGCGACGATCTCCTCGATGTCTGCCTTGCCGATGGTCTTCTTCTGCTTCGACTTCGGCAGGATGCGCTGCGCCGCGCCCGCCTCGTCGATCACGTCAATTGCCTTGTCAGGGAGGTGCCGGTCGTTGATGTGGCGCGCGGCGAGCTCTGCGGCAGCCGAGATCGCCGCAGGCGAATACTTCACGCTGTGGTGAGCCTCGAACTTCGCTTTGAGCCCGCGCAGGATCTCGATTGTCTCGGCGATGGTGGGCTCGACCACGTCGATCTTCTGGAAGCGGCGGGCGAGCGCGTTGTCCTTTTCGAACACCTGCCGGAACTCGGCATAGGTGGTAGCTCCGATGCACTTCAGGCTACCGTTGGCGAGTGCTGGCTTGAGCAGGTTCGACGCATCCAGCGTGCCGCCACTCGCTGCGCCAGCCCCGATGATCGTATGGATTTCATCGATGAACAGGATGCCGTTCGATTTCTCCTGCAGCTGCTTGAGCACGGCCTTGAGCCGGGCCTCGAAATCACCTCGGTACTTGGTGCCCGCGAGCAGTGCGCCCATGTCGAGTGAATAGACGACGCAGTTGGCAAGAATTTCCGGCACATCGCCATCGACGATCCGCTTGGCGAGCCCCTCGGCGATGGCCGTCTTGCCCACGCCGGCCTCTCCAACGAGCAGCGGGTTGTTCTTGCGCCGCCGACAGAGCACCTGGATCATCCGCTCGAGCTCGTGGGCGCGGCCGATCATCGGGTCGATCTTGCCCGCCTTGGCCTGGGCATTGATGTTGACGCAGAAGTTCTCGAGCGCACCCGACTGCCCCTCTTCCTTTTCGCCGCCTTCACCGCCCGAGGCTTCGGCCTTGTCCTTCTGGTCCTTGGGCACCTTGCTGATGCCGTGGCTGATGAAGTTGACGACGTCGAGCCGCGTAACCCCGCGCTGGTTCAGGAAGTAGACTGCGTGCGAGTCCTTCTCGCCGAAGATCGCGACGAGCACGTTGGCGCCGGTGACCTCCTTCTTGCCGGAGGACTGCACATGCAGGATCGCGCGCTGGATGACCCGCTGGAAACCTTGGGTCGGTGTGGTATCGCTCTCGCTGTTGGCGGGCAGGCGAGGGGTGTGCTCGTTGATGAAGTTCGAGAGCGCGCCGCGCAGCTCGTCCATGTCCACGGCGCAGGCCCGGAGAACCTCGGCCGCGCTCGGGTTGTCGAGCATCGCGAGCAGCAGATGCTCGACCGTGATGAATTCATGACGCTTCTGCCGGGCCTCGACAAAAGCCATGTGCAGACTGACTTCCAACTCTTGCGCGATCATGTGCTACTGCCTCTCTGCCTGTCGCCGATGCTGCCGATGACGCCAAAACGGCCGACCGTGCCTGAAGATCAGGCAGGCTCCATCGTACACTGAAGCGGATGTTGGTGCGCCTGCGCGAGTTCCAACACCTGCGCCACCTTGGTATCCGCGATTTCGCGGGTAAACACCCCGCAGCTGCCCAGCCCGGTGCGGTGCACCTGGAGCATGACCTGCGTCGCCTGCTCGCGACTCATCCCGAACACGTGTTGCAGGACGGCCACGACGAAGTCCATCGGCGTGTAGTCGTCGTTGAGCAGGAGGACGCGATACATCGGCGGCGGCTTGGTCGCCTGTCGCTCGATCTCGATGACCGAATCGTGGTCGGGAGTGTCGTGAATCACAGTATGAAACCAAACGGTGCCGGGGCGATGGTTACGTTGTCATGACGTCAACCGTCATTTTCCTTTGACCGCAACCTGACCCGGACTGTTCCAAAGGGGGCGCCCAGCCCACCGGTGTCATGCCGGTTAACGGAGTCATGACGGTCAATTTTCCACCCCGCGGCCCAGCAAAGGCTGGAATGCTCCGCAGGCGAGGGCGCGGCCATCGATACCCCTGCATCGATCCCCCGATACTTCTGTTGACATAAGTGGCTTGACGCACGCCGACGGTGCCTGTACAACTTTCGCGCGGTCAAATGACCATCGCTGGACAAGCACCGATTTTGTCTAGCCAAGTCCGTACCGCCGATCGCCTGCGCCTCGCGTGGTGGCGGTCGCATGCTGTCTGCGGGCGACGCGGACTCGATGAGTTGCTGGAGGATTTTTTATGACATCAGGCACAGTCAAGTGGTTCAACGATGCCAAGGGCTTCGGCTTCATCAAGCCGGATGACGGCTCGGATGACGTGTTCGCACATTTCTCGGCCATCCAGATGGACGGCTTCCGCAGCCTGCGGGAGGGTCAGCGCGTAAGCTTCGAGGTCATCGACGGCCCGAAAGGCAAGCAAGCCACCAACATTCAGTCGGTGCCTGCTGGCAACTAGCCCGCGCACCTCACACACCACGAAAAAGGGCCGCATCACGCGGCCCTTTTCGTTGCCGGGGCGTCGACCCCCGGCCTACATCCGCTCGATCATCGCCTCCCCAAATGCCGAGCAGGACACTTCCTTCGCGCCTTCCATGAGCCGTGCGAAGTCGTAGGTCACGATCTTGTCGTTGATCGCCGCCTCCATCGAGCGGATGATCAAGTCGGCTGCCTCGCGCCAGCCCATGTGCCGGAGCATCATCTCGGCCGACAGGATCAGCGAGCCCGGGTTCACCTTGTCCTGCCCCGCGTATTTGGGTGCCGTGCCATGGGTCGCCTCAAACACCGCGTACTGGTCGGAGATGTTCGCCCCGGGCGCGATGCCGATGCCACCCACCTGGGCTGCAAGCGCGTCCGAGAGATAGTCGCCGTTCAGGTTGAGCGTCGCCACCACGTCGTACTCCGCGGGACGAAGCAGGATCTGCTGCAGGAAGGCGTCGGCGATCGCGTCCTTGACCACGATCTCCCGACCGGTGTTCGGGTTCTTGAACTTGCACCACGGGCCGCCGTCGAGTTCGACCGCGCCGAACTCGCGCTTGGCGAGCTCATAGCCCCAGTCACGGAACGCGCCCTCGGTGAACTTCATGATGTTGCCCTTGTGGACCAGCGTGACGCTCTTCCGGTCGTTGTCCACCGCGTACTTGAGCGCGGCGCGGATCAGGCGCTCCGAGCCCTCCTTGGACACCGGCTTGATGCCCAGCGAGGACGTCTCGGGGAAACGGATCTTCTTCACGCCCATTTCGTTCTGCAGGAACGCCATGAGCTTCTTGACCTGCTCGGTTCCGCTCATGAACTCGATGCCGGCGTAGATGTCCTCGGTGTTCTCGCGGAAGATCACCATGTCCACGAGATCCGGCCGCTTGAGCGGGCTGGGCACGCCGTTGAAATATCGCACCGGCCGCACGCACTGGTAGAGGTCGAGCTCCTGGCGCAGCGCCACGTTGAGCGAGCGGATGCCTCCGCCCACCGGCGTGGTCATCGGGCCCTTGATCGAGACCGAGTATTCCCGGCAGGCGTCGAGCGTCTCCTGCGGCATCCAGACATCGCTGCCGTAGAGCCGGGTGGACTTCTCCCCGGCGTAAATTTCCATCCACGCGATCTTGCGCTTGCCACCATAGGCCTTGGATACTGCTGCATCGACCACCTTGATCATCACCGGCGTGATGTCCACGCCGATGCCATCGCCCTCGATGTAGGGGATGATCGGGTTGTCGGGAACCGGCTGACCGGGGATGATCTTCTGTCCGGCGGGGACCTTGATGTGCGACGCGCTCATTTTGCTTTTGGCTCCGGGGGTCGATGAGATGGGGGCTGCAGCTGCGCAAACCCGAGTCTTGTATAAGACTTCCAAGTCACGGATTATCTCAGCCCCGAGCAGACGCTCCAAACAGGCTGCCCGATTTCACTCTGTACCTCTCGCCGATCATGCCCCTCTCCCGAAACGGCGCGCCGATGATCGCCGGCCGCATCGCTCAGACGACGCTCGACGGCTTCGATCGCCACTATGCACGCTTTCGTGACTGCGGCCGCCGGGCCCAGACCGCATTCGAATCCGCCGACTGGCACGCCAGCCAGACCCTCACGCGCGAACGCATCCAGTTCTATGACGACCGGGTCAACGAGACGACGGCGCAGATCGCCGCCGAGATCGGAGACGCCGACCTGCCGCCCGAGGTATGGCGTGCGGTCAAGCTGTCCTACACCGGTCTTCTGCTCGAGCACAAGCAGCCCGAGTGCGCCGAGACCTTCTTCAACTCGGTCATCTGCAAGCTCATTCACCGCTCGTACTTCCACAACGAGTACATCTTCTTCCGGCCCGCCATCTCGACCGAGCTGATCGAGGCCGATCCGCCCACCTACAAGAGCTTCTACGGCGCCGATGACGGCCTGGCCGGCATGTTCGAGCGCGTGCTCCTCGACATCGGATGGCGGCGGCCCTTCCGCGACCTGGCTGGTGACACACGTGCCATCGTCGCCGCAGCCACCGCGCATCTGGGCGGCAAGCTGCCGACGCCGCAGCCCAATTTCCAGCTCCAGGTCCTAGGCAGCCCGTTCTACCGCAACAAGGCGGCCTATCTGGTCGGAAAGGTCATCAACGGCCACACCGAGTATCCCTTCGCACTCCCCGTGCTGCACGACAGCCAAGGACGGCTGTTCGTGGACACGGTGCTCCTCGACACCGCCCGCATCAGCCAGCTGTTCAGCCTGAACCGCGCCTATTTCCTCGTCGACATGGAGGTGCCCTCGGCCTACGTCCAGTTCCTGCGTTCCATCATGCCCGGCAAGCCCAAGAGCGAGATCTACACCATGCTCGGGCTTCAGAAGCAGGGCAAGACCATGTTCTACCGCGACCTGATCCAGCACCTGCGGCACTCGAACGACAACTTCATCGTGGCGCCCGGCATCCGCGGCCTGGTCATGGCAGTGTTCACCCTGCCGTCCTTCCCCTACGTATTCAAGATCATCAAGGACAAGATCGCCCCGCCGAAGGAGGTCGACCGCGCCACGGTGATGAAGAAGTACCTGCTCGTCAAGCAGCACGACCGCGTGGGGCGGATGGCTGACACGCTCGAGTTCTCGAACGTGGCGTTACCGCGCAATCGCTTCGACCCGGCGCTCATCGATGAGCTCAAGGACGTCGCCCCCTCGGTCGTGAGCGAGGAAGGAGACGAGATCGTCATCAAGCACGTGTACATCGAGCGGCGTATGGAGCCGCTCAACCTCTACCTCGACCGGGTCTCGCCTGAGAAGGCCGAGGCCGCGATCCGCGAATACGGCAACGCCATCCGGGAACTCGCCGCAGCGAACATCTTCCCTGGCGACATGCTCTTCAAGAACTTCGGCGTCACCCGCTACGATCGCGTGGTCTTCTACGACTACGACGAAATCGAATACCTCACCGACTGCCGCTTCCGCGAGATCCCGCCCGCGCCGGACTACGAGACCGAAATGTCCGGAGAGCCCTGGTACTCGGTGGCGAAGAACGACGTCTTCCCCGAGGAATTCGAACGCTTCCTCCTCGGCAACACCCGCGTTCGTGCCCCGTTCATGAAATACCACTCCGACCTCCTGCGCGCCGACTTCTGGCGTGAACGCCAAGAGAAGATTCGCGCCGGGCAGTTGGAAGACTTCTATCCGTACCCGGTCGAGATGCGGTTTCGGCGCGATCCCGATACGTCCGGGCCAACACCCGCCGCGCTGGGCGGAGACGGCGAGCCATGAGCTGCGGAGATGGCGGAAGCGGTGAGATTCGAACTCACGGATGGCTTGCACCATCGCCGGTTTTGGCTCCGGCCCGCTGCGCTTCACGCGCCCATGCGGGCGCATGAGCCTACTCCAGCGCGCGCCCTCCCGGGCGGTGGCGCCAAGACCGGTGCCACCCTCGATGGCGGAAGCGGTGAGATTCGAACTCACGGATGGCTTGCACCATCGCCGGTTTTCAAGACCGGTGCCTTAAACCGCTCGGCCACGCTTCCTCGATGCAAAATTTTCGCCGGTTTTAGCTCCGGCACGCTTCGCTTCACGTTCGCTGACGCTCACGTGAGCCTACGCTAGCGCGCGCCCTCACAGGCGCTAGCGCCAAGACCGGTGCCTTAAACCGCTCGGCCACGCTTCCTCGATGCAAAATTTTCGCCGGTTTTAGCTCCGGCACGCTTCGCTTCACGTTCGCTGACGCTC
>CALDYQ010000051.1 GCA_937944385.1 uncultured Burkholderiales bacterium
ATGATGAAGGCAATCGAGCCCTTGTAGATCTGCCCGGTGGTCACCGCCGGGATCATGGCGCCGGTCACCCGGTCCTTGTAATCCACACGCGCCGCCACGCTGCGTAGATAGAAGAGTGCGAAGCCGAACGGCGGTGTGAGGAACGAGGTCTGGAGATTCATCGCCACGATCACGCCGAACCAGATCATCAGCGCGGACGCTGGTACGCCGGGCAGGAGTTCGGTGAGCGTCTTCTCGGCCACCGGCGCGAGGATCGGGATCACGATAAAGGCGATCTCGAAGAAGTCGATGAAAAAGCCGAGCACGAAGATCAGCAGATTCACGACGATCAGGAAGCCCCAGGCACCGCCGGGCAGCGCGTCGAACAGATGCTCGACCCACACGTGGCCGTCGGCCGCGTTGAATGTGAAGCTGAAGACGGTGGAACCGATCAGGATGAAGAGCACGAAGCTCGCGAGCTTGGCCGTGGCATCGAGCGCCTGCTTGAGCATCGGCAGCTTCAACTTGCCCTTGACGGCGGCCATGATGAGGGCGCCGAGCGCCCCCATCGCGCCGCCCTCCGTCGGGGTGGCAATACCGAGGAAGATCGTGCCCAGCACGAGAAAGATCAGGACGAGCGGCGGAATCAGCACGAACGTCACCTGCTGCGCAAGCCGCGAGATCAGGTGCAGCTTGAAGAGTTTGTTGCCGAGCGCCAGCACGAGCGCCACCAGCGAGGCCACCGTCATCGACATGATGAGGACCTCGTCGCCCGGCGCGGGCAGCGTGCGCCCAACCAGGGGGTTGATGATCGATTCGTGCACCCGCGACCACGCGAAACCCGCGGCGCCAGCGATCACGAGCAGCACGAGAAGCGACTTGTGCCCGGAGGCGCCGTTCTCCTCGCGATAGATGCGCGCCTCGGGCGGCAGCGCCGGCACCCACGCCGGACGCGTGATCGCAATTGCCACGATGAAGATGAGATACAGCCCAACCAGCATGAGTCCCGGCACGAGCGCGCCCTCGTACATGTCGCCAACCGAGCGGCCGAGCTGGTCAGCAAGCACGATCAGCACGAGTGACGGCGGCAGTGCCTGTGCGAGTGTGCCGGAGGCAGTGATGGTGCCGGTGGCGATCGAGCGGTTGTAGCCATAGCGCAGCATGATCGGCAGCGAGATCAGGCCCATCGAGATGACCGCGGCGGCCACGACGCCGGTGGTCGCGGCGAGCAGCGCCCCCACGAGCACGACAGCAATCGCGATGCCGCCACGGACGGGACCGAAGACCTGGCCCACCGTCTCGAGCAAATCCTCGGCCATGCCGGAGCGTTCGAGGATGATGCCCATGAACGTGAAGAACGGGATCGCGAGCAGCGTGTCGTTCTGCATGATCCCCGCGATGCGCAGCGGCAGCGCCTGAAACAGGGCCTGCGGGAACATGCCGAGTTCCATGCCGAGCAGACCGAAGGCCAGCCCGACGGCCGCGAGCGAAAAAGCCACCGGAAAGCCCGACAGAAGGAAGACAAAGAGCCCGGCAAACAGCAGCGGCACGAAGTTCGTGACGATGAACTGACTCATGCGCGAGCCTCCTTGCCGGCGGCGGCAGCAGCCACGGCTTCCTTGCGCCGCGCTTCCTCGGCGAGTTCCTCGAGCAGACGCTGCTCGTCTGACTTTTCGGCTTCGCTCACCAGCGGGTCCGGGATGAGCCCGCGCAGGAAGGCGATGCGCTTGATGAGCTCGGAAATGCCTTGGAGCAGAAGCAACGCAAAGCCGAGCGGAATGGCCAAATACGCCGGCCAACGGATCAGGCCACCGGCGTTGAGCGACAACTCACCCGTCTTGTACGCATTGAAGAAGAGCGGCCAGCCGAGCTTGATCACCAGCAGGCAGAACGGGATCAGGAAGAGCACGATCCCCACCACGTCGATCCAGTTGCGCGCGCGCGGGGAGAGCCGCGCCGAGACGAAGTCGATGCGCACATGCGCATTCTTGAGGAACACATATCCGGCGCCGATCAGGAAGACGTAAGCGAAGAGATACCACTGCAGTTCGAGCGCCGCATTCGAGCTCAAATCGAGCGTCTTGCGCAGGATGGCGTTGGCAGCGCTGATCAACGTCACCGCAAGGATCAGCCACATGATGAGCTTGCCGACGAGCAGGCTCAGGCGGTCGATCAGACGGCTGATGCTCAGAAGGAATCGCAACGTTGTCCCCTTGTGCCTTGTGTGTTGGTGTCGTCCCGGGCCGGCGTCACGGCATTCGACGTCGATGCCCGCGTGGGCTGTCAGCTGATCAGGCGTGCGTGTACCCGATCGCCGGACGGCTGGGCGGATTGTAGGCAGCGCAGCGCCGGCACGGATGCGGGAAAACCGACCCTGCGCGCGGCAAGCAATGAAACCGTTGGTGCC
The DNA here is from genome assembly GCA_937944385.1 of uncultured Burkholderiales bacterium. Classification (GTDB taxonomy): domain Bacteria; phylum Pseudomonadota; class Gammaproteobacteria; order Burkholderiales; family Casimicrobiaceae; genus Casimicrobium. Next base: position 2,387 of record CALDYQ010000051.1, read on the forward strand.
GATTTCCGGTGTCCGGCAAAACGAATGACGGGCTACGCGCCAGCAATCTGCATCGACTCGATCAGAACCGAACCCACCTGCTTCGAGCCCCGCCGGTCGATGTCGCTGCCGATCGCGACGATGCGCGAGTAGAGCTCGAGCAGATTGCCGGAGATCGTGATCTCCGAGACCGGGTGCACGATCTCGCCGCCTTCGACCCAAAAGCCCGCCGCACCGCGCGAGTAGTCGCCGGTCACGGGATTGACGCCCTGCCCCATCAACTCGGTCACCACGAGCCCACGTCCCATTTCTCGAGCGAGGCCGATGAGGTCGGCCTCGGTGGTCGGGCGCACGAGCAGGTTGTGATTGCCACCCGCATTGCCTGTGGTTCGCAGGCCGAGCTTCCGCGCGGAGTACGCAGAAAGGAAATAGCCCTGGATCGCGCCGCCTTCGACCACGGTGCGACGCCGGCAGGCCACGCCCTCGGCGTCAAACGGTGCACTGGCGTAGCCCTGCGGTATCAACGGGTCTTCGACGATTTCGACCGCAGGCGCGAAGATCCGTTTGCCAACCGAGTCGACTAGAAACGATGTCTTCCGATAGAGCGCGCCGCCGTACAGCGCGCTGACCGCGTGGCCGATGAAGCCGCTCGCGATCCACGGCGCGAGCAGCACCGGTGCCGTCTGCGTGGCGATCTTGCGCGGATTGAGCCGTGCCACGGCCCGCTCGCCGGCCCGGCGTCCCACATCGGCCGCGGATTCGAGCTTCGAGGGCACCCTGTGCGAGGTGTACCAGTCATCACGCTCCATGGCGTCGCCCTCGCTCGCCAAGACCGCGCAATAGAGGTAGTGGGCGCTGGCACGGTATCCGCCCGTGAAGCCGTGGCTGTTCGCGTAGATGAACTCGTTCTCGCTCGTGCTCAGTGTCGCGCCCTCGGAGTTGTCGATGCGTCCGTCCACCGCGAAGGCGGCGGCTTCGCACTCGCGGGCGATTTCCTGCGCCCTTGTGACATCGATGGCCCAAGGATGATGGAGATCGAGATCGGGAACGTCTCGCGCCATGTCCTCGGCATCGGCGAGTCCTGCGCAAGGGTCCGCGTTCGTGAAGCGCGCAATGGCGAGCGCCTTGTCGACCGCGGCTGCCACGGCCGAGGGCGAGAAGTCCGACGTCGTGGCGTTCCCCTTCGCGTATCCCGGCCCGCCACCCTTCGTGTCCTTGACGTATACCGTCACCGTGAGGCTTTGCTCGCCGGTGTGCTCGAGAGTTTCCAACTCGCCCATGCGCACGGTGACATTGAGCCCCGCGGATTGGGTGGTTTCAGCCTCGCACTGATCCGCGCCCTGGGCGCGCGCCCGGTCGAGCGCGGCGGAAGCAACGAGGTGCAGGCGTTCTGTCGGAAGGGCAAGGGGCATCGGTACACGCCGATCGGTCGACCGGCAAGGGAGAACAGGGCTTGCGAGCATATCGGACTGGCAGAATCGTCCTCCATAGCCGTTTCCCGCCTGCCAGCACACGTGACTCGACGCGCCAAGAGTTTCACCCGCACCGATGTCGTGGTAACCGCGGTTACCGAGGGCAGCCCCGGAAGCGCCCCGACCATGGCGCCATCGAAGTCCGCACTCAAGCGTCAGATGCACGCCTTGCAGAACCTGGGCGATCGGATCGCGGGCCTCTCGCCCGAGCAATGGCGCGCGCTTGCGCTGCCCGAGCCGCTCGTCGATGCGCTCCACGAACTGGGCCGTCTCAAGGCACACGAGGCACGACGCCGGCAGATGCAGTTCATCGGCAAGCTCATGCGCGAGGTCGACCCCGGCCCGCTCGAAGCGCAACTCGATCGCTGGGAGGCAGGCACCCGCGCGAACAAGGCCGCCTTCAAGGCGGCCGAGCGCTGGCGCGAACGGCTGCTCGCCGAGCCGGCGGCGGCCGAAGAACTGCTCGCGGCGCGCCCGGGCCTCGACCCTGCGGCGGTGATGCCGCTCGTCACCGAGGCGCGGCGCGCGCCGGGGAGCGTCGCGGCAACGACCGCTTCACGTAAGCTCTTTCGCCTGCTTCATGAGTCATTTCTGTCTGCGAGCTGAACCCATGGAATCCGTCACGATCGGTCTTCTCTCCATCTCCGACCGCGCCTCGAGCGGCGTCTACGAGGACCGCGGCATCCCGGCCCTCCGGGACTGGCTCACGAAGGCGGTGAAAAACCCGCTCGAGTTCGTCGCGCGCGTGATTCCCGATGAACAGGCGCTGATCGAGCGCTCGCTGATCGAGCTCGCCGATCTCGACGGCTGTGACCTCGTGCTGACCACTGGCGGCACCGGCCCGGCGCGGCGGGACGTGACGCCCGAAGCGACGCTTGCGATCGCGCACAAGGTGATGTGGGGCTTTGGCGAGCAGGCGCGGCAGATCTCGCTCGCCTTCGTGCCCACCGCCATCCTTTCGCGTCAGGTGGCGGTGGTGCGGAGCCGCAGCCTCATCGTCAACCTGCCCGGCCAGCCCAAGTCGATCCAGGAGACGCTCGAGGGTGTGCGCAACGCCGACGGCAGCCCACGGGTGAGCGGCCTCTTCGCCGCCGTGCCCTACTGCGTCGATCTGATCGGTGGGCCGTACATCGAAACCGACGAGGCGGTATGCAAAGCCTTTCGGCCAAAGAGCGCGATTCGGCCGGCAACCGGTTGAACCCGATCTATGCGGGTCTCACGCCGCATCGAACGACGGTCCTTCTGATCGACTCCCGCACGAACGGCGCGGAAGCGCGGCCGACGCCATCTCGCGCAGTATCGGTTAGGGCTGATTTTTTGTGACACCGTCGCCACTACGATTGCGCTCGCATGCCACGGGGTGGCGGGCTGGCGCTGATTCGGTCCGGACATCCTCCGCTCCGGGGGTAGGCCACGCCGAACTGGATGATGCGACGGGCAGGACGTCCCCGTCAGTCGGACCATGAGCCAACAGGAGGCAGCGAGCCGGCTCCGGCGAGCACCAGCAGCAGCCGGATGACGCCGAGCATATCTGCTCGGCTTCGCGGATCGGCAGAGACGACGGCCATCGGTCCGCCGTAGCAGCGTCGGACTGCCGCGCGGAAGGCGTCTAGCGACGGCGTAAACTCACACACGCGATTGAGTGCAACGACGACCGGAACGCCTGGAGCGCGGACTCGGATGAGTGAGAACCAGTGGGACAAACCATCGATTGGCTTCTCGGCGCTCGCATCGACGAGCACGATAGCGCCGTGCGCGCCCTGTAACAAGGTCTCGGCCACCATCCGAAAGCGCTCCTGTCCGGGCGCGCTGTAGATGAAGATCGGTTCACCCTGCGCATGAAGAACGCCAAAGTCGAAACCGATGGTCGTGTCGGATTTGACCTGTCGCTCGCCCTCATTCTGAATGGCGACGTCCATGGTCATTGCCGCCGCCTCGAGGAGCGTTTTCAGGGCGGTGGTCTTGCCCGATCCGAAATCGCCGCAGATGACGAGTTTGTTCTCGACGGTCCTCGCCCGTGGCGCGGGTGCGGTCTTCTGGCTCGCGGATACGGACGCCCCCGCGCGGGGCGCAAGACCGAGCAAGCGCGCAAGTGCACGCATGGCTTGCGGCAAAGCGGAGGCGACGCTCTCCGGCCGCGGCACGGCTTGGGCCTCGTCCGGGGTTGCCAGGGGCAGACGCCGGACCATGGTGCCGCTCGCGAGTCCACAGACGACAAGCGCGCGCGCGAGGTCGCCCGCGCTCGCGCGCGTGCTTTCGACGTAGGCGCCGACCGTTGAACGCTTCTCTTGTGGCCAGAGCGCAGCGAGCGCCGAGGAATGCGCGAGCACGCCGACCACATCCGGGAAGTCGCAGATTTCTACCCAGATTCCATCTGGCACCACGAACCGGTCCCGATGACGCAGGCAGATGGCAAAGCTCAAGGCCTCGAGCGACTGCCATGAGGACCAAGCTTCCTCTGTGTTCGCCTCGGAGACGTGCGCTGACGCGACCCACTCGCCACCGGCTTCACGGGCCAGCGTCGTGAGATCGACATTGCTTCGAAACCAAGGCTCTCGACCAAACTCCACGACGATTCCCGACGCCGGCTTGACCAGGCGCTTTCCGACATGCGCCCTCGCCAGGCAACGGGCGAGCACGTGCTCGAGCAGCCCTGTCACCGGAACGCGGCCGCCGAATCCGCCGATCGTGATCCCGGAGGATGCGAGCGAAGAGGCAAGCGATTTGCAGAATTCGCCAAAAAGACGCGGTATCGCCAGTCGTTGGAAATTCAACGCGCCGAGCGAAACGACCGGAATTGCGCGTGCAGAGGCGAACCGGCGCGCCTGCGCCGCGAGGACATCGCCCTCGGCGCATAGCAAGGCTGCGCAGTCGAAGCGCCCATGCCATGAACGCAGCGAGATGCCGGAGCTTTCCGCCAGTGCGGTGAAATCCGGCAGGCTTAGCTGATTGCGAAGACCTGCCGGCAAGCCGACATGACGCACGACACGCACGACAACCCCCTCAGCCTGCGAGCGTACGCGTCGGTACGACGGTGAGAAGCAGGCGCTCGACGATTTCGGAATCAAGCGTCAAAGGGTCGAATCCCGTGCGGGAAAGCCCGAAAGCCTCGGCCTGTTCGGCGAGGGACTGCATCGGTGCGTAGGCCATCGACCATTCGGCCCAGAAGCGAACATGCGTCCGGGCGTAGCCGAGAAGTCGCGGATCAGAATGCCGTTTGTCCTGGACAATAAAACAGTAAAGACGGTTGACAGCTTCCGTGTCCCCCTCGAGCGCCTGAACGAAGTGATTGCTGCCCACGACGAGGAGGCCAGTGATCCCAAGCCTTGGGTTGTTGCGCTGGGCGCTCGCGACAATGGCGCGCGCATGATTCGGCGCGTGATCGACTGCCCGGCTCGCGTAGATTAAGCGGACGAGGTTCTCGCTCATCGTTCGACCTCAGGCAGCTCCTCGACGAGTTGCGTGAGTTGGCTCGCAAGGCGCCGTGAATTCGACAGCAAAATACCTTGCGGGCAACTCACATCCGTCACGATCAAGAGTCCGTAGCGACTGGAGATGGTTCGCATCGACAACTCCCCGCCATCGGTCGTAAGCAAAACCTCGGCGCACGACTGACCTCCGATCTCGCGCGCTGCGCTACCCGTGATTGAGAGAATGGTTGCAGTGATTGCGGAGAGCCGATCGAAGTCGAGCGGCTGGGCCTGAGCGACGCCGACCACCGTCCGCCCGTCGAGTGTGCAGACAAGGCCACCACGCGCGCGGCGGGTCTGATCGATCGCCGCGCGCAGATGCTTGGCCATGGCAGTCCGCAACTCCTCTTTCATGGGGGGGCACTCGATGCAACAAGGAGGGGGTCATTGATGGGATTCGACGGGCCAAGGTCTTCGTATTCGGACCGCCCGTCATCCAACTCGAGAGCAGTGACCCGTCCAAAGCAAGCGACGTGCTGGCCGGTCCGCATGGGCTTTCATCGAAAGTGCCGCCTACAACGCTCAAAGCGGCCGAGGCGAGCCCGTCGAGTACGTCATTTGGCTAGACCATGGCCTCGAGGGACGGGCAAGCCAGTCGGGCTTTCGAAAGCGCCATCCCGATGTTTGCACTATTACGACAGACGAAGACCGCGACTGCGTTTTGCTTTTTTGGTAACCGCAGGAAGACGTGAATCAGGTTCGCGCTGTAGACGATGATTTCCCGGAAGTAATGCTCGGCGGAAGCCGTGCCTCGCGCGGCCTTGAAGTGGTTTTCGATGGCGACGACGTTAGGGCCCTGAAACAGATCGGCGGTCGCCGCAGCGACCAGGTCGAGTACAGCCGCCGGATGGGAGTCCACCGTCTTGACATCGAGCAGTAGACCGCTGTCGACATCGACGAGGCCGACCGCAACACATTCCGGGACCATGGCTTGAGCGTCATTGAGCGCTTTGGAGGGCATGTTCAAAAACCTTTCTTGGTTGGGGGTTGGCGGAACGAACGGCGACCCGTTCCTCTATTCGTTCATGCGCAATGCAAGATCCGTACAAAAAATACGCGGCGATTGTGACTCCCGTACTACTCAAGCTGACCGAAGCACGATGTTTGCGCGCTCGAAGGCTGTGCGGCGCGTCGAGCCGCCCGGCCGACCCATCGGGCTCGACGAAGACCGCCCATGTTCCAAAGCCGCTGGCACGCACGACTCCGGCCTCGAAGGCAATGACGTTCACCCCTCGCCGCTGAATTCACGTTGCTCACAACCACTCGTGGGCTCGCGGGCATCTTCATTTGTCCCTCCTTGCCACGCTCTCCGGCCCTCGAAAAACTGCAAACATGCCGGGTCATCGCGTTTTGCGTTGGATGATCAGGATTAATCTCAGTCTAATCCCATCAACCGCTTCCCCGCAAGGACGTCAGCAGTGCGGGTATTCCTCGCGGCTCAGCATCCGCGACAACGCATCGTTCGTCGCCACCGTCGTCGCGTCGTCGGACGCGCCCAGTGGCTCAGTTGGGGGGGTTTGAGCCAGGCGCGCCCGCATGCCATCCGCCGTGCCGCGACAAAGCGGCCGGAGGGCTGCCTAGGCGAGGCGCCTCAGTACGGTGCTTGGGCACGGTGTCTGAGCAGGATGCCCAAAAGAGGCATCCACGCGGCGCTTACAACTCGCTCAAAAACTGCCACTGCGCCTCGGATTGCACGAACAGCGGCTGCAGTCGCCGAATTCGCTCGAGCGCAGCCAACGGCCTGGTGCCATCGATGCGCGCAACCAGTGCAGCAAGCATGAGACCGGTGCGTCCCAGCCCGGCCTTGCAGTGCACCACGATGCATTCACCCCGGTCGTGGGCAAGCAACAGCTCATCGAGCACTCGACTGAATGCCAATCTGTCCGGCGGTACGCCCATGTCCGGCATCGGCAGATGCACGAGCCGAATGCCGAAGCGCGCAACGTCCTCGCGCGGATACCCCAGTGTCTCTTCGAGATTGACCAGATGCCGCACACCATGCGCTGCGAGCGTAGACAGGGAAAGATCGAGCGCTTCGAGTAAACCGGGGCGTGGCATGCCGCCCAGGCTTCGTGGCTTGACCCAGACGAGGTGCGAGGGCGCACGGAAACGTAAACCCAGCGGTCGGTCGGGGTCATGCCCGACGAGCGGCAGGAGCGTCGCTGGGAGATCGGCCGGGCGCGGTCCGAGCAGCCAGCTTTGCGCCTTGGTCTCCGACACATGGCGCGCATCATGGGTCGCCAGAACGACGATCCGCGATTGCGCGAACTGCACGAGCGCATCGAATAGCAACTTCTGAACGTGCGGGGAGCAATGAGCAGTCAGCTCATCGGCGAGGAGTGCGGGTGGCGACCGAAGAATCGCACGGGCAAGAGCCAAGACCTGCCGAAGTTCCATCGGCAAGCGAAAAACCGGCTCCAGCCAGATTTCACCCACCAGGTCGGCCAGATTGAAGCGGGCGAGCTGATCGAGGATGACGGTGCGTTGCTCACTCATCAGGACCGACCCGCGCTCGCTTTGGGTACCAGCGAGTTCGTCACACACCCGCGCGCCGGAACTGCTGGTTCGCTGATGGATGAGCTCGGGCAAACGCTCGTCTCCGAGGCGTCGACCGTCGGCGCTCCAGTCGCCCCAAACACGCAGAGCGCTTTGATGTCGCTGCGCACCAGCGAGCACTTTGAGCAAGGTGCTCTTGCCCGCGCCGCCCGCGCCGTAGACGAGATGAAGCGCGCCGCTCTGCCAATCGAAGGACAAGCCTTCGAATGCCACGTGCTCATTGAAGGCCGCACCGCCGCGCCGCACGCTGAGCCGCCGAATCGGCCCAAGGGTGTGCACCTCACGCGCTCCTGCCTGCACGGATGGGGACATCGGGATACTCTCGTCCACGTTGTGCAGCTTCCCCCCGCCCGCTTCAACTCAGGTCGATCTCGACCCGCTTGAGCCGGGCCCCAGCGCCAGCCTTGATGCGTACGGCAGCCTTGCGCACGCCGAAGTGGGCGGCCACGAGTGCGACCAGTTCCTCGTTGGCCTTGCCGTCGACTGGGGGCGCTTTCAGATGCGCGGTGAACGTCCCATCGGCTTCCTCCACGAGCATCGAGCGCCGAGCGTTGGGCCTGGCCTGCACCTCGATGCGCCGAGTCGTTCGCGCCACCCCAAGCTGCGATGCCGTCGGGTTCTTCACCAGAGACTGATGCCGAAGCGCCTGAGGACGAGCCCAAGTGCAGCAAGGCATGCGAGCGTCATCAGCACACTCGCGCCGAGCGCCCCCCAGAAGCCGAACCGCGCAAGCAGCGTTGGAAAGAGCGCGAACATCGGCAGGGTCGGCAGCACGTACCAGAACGTGTACCAAGCATGGTTCGCAATAGTCATCTCGGGCACCCGCTCGATGTGCAGCCAGACGAGCACAAGCACCGTCATGACAGGGAGTGCCGCAATGAAGCCGCCGAGCCGATCGCTGCGCTTGGCCACCTCGGAGACCAGCACGACGAGCGCTGCCGTGACGGCGTACTTCGTGACCAGTGCGGCCCACCCGTTCATGCGATCCGCTGGGCCCGGCTGCGCCACGCCGCGATCAGCAGTGTGGCCAGCAGCACGGCGGCAAAAAAGTTGTGCGCAGTCGCAAGCAGGATCGGCTGGTCGAAGATGACCGTGCCGATGCCGATCAGGATCTGCGCGAGCAGCGCCGTTTTGATCCAGATCGCCTCACGCCGGAGCCCCGGGTTGCCACGCATGAGCACAAGTGCGGCCGCCACGATGATGACCGTGACCGCGAGTGCACCCAGACGATGCGCCCAGTGAATCGCTTTGAGTCCCTCGATCGAGAGCATGGTGCCGTCGGGGTTCTTGCCGAGTTCGCGCATGAGCGTGAAGCCCTCGGCGTAATCCACGCGGGGGGCGAGCGTGCCGTGGCAGCCCGGGAAGTCGGGGCAGGCGAGCACCGCGTAGTTCGTGCTGACCCAGCCGCCCAGGAAGATCTGCCCGTAGAGTGCGGCGATCGCGAGCCACACGAGCAAGCGTGCCATCGGGGGTGCGCCGACGCGCGCCGCCTGAACCTCGCCTGCCCGCTCCCGTTCGCGCATCCAGAACCAGATGAGCAAGGCAAACAGCGTCATCCCGCCGATCAGGTGCGCCGTCACCACGATCGGCATCAGTTTGAGCGTCACCGTCCACTTGCCGAACAGCCCCTGAGCCAGGACGACCGTAAGCAGAAGAAGCGGCCAGCCCAGTCCCGCGGGGACCATGGCGCCCCCCGCCCGGGCCCGTGCCGACGCATCCGCTGCATGCCAGCGTCCCGCGGCCGCACGCGCGACCATCACCACGATCAGGGCGCCGATGAAGCTAGCCACATAGCGATGCAGCATCTCGATCCAGGCCTTGCCGTGCGACACCGGTCCGTGCGTGCCGCCCTGCTCCGCGATCGCTTGGTCGATCTCGGCCTTGGCCTGCGTGGGCAGGAATTGGCCGTAGCACCCCGGCCAGTCGGGGCAGCCTAGCCCACTGTCGGTGAGTCGAACGAAGGCGCCGAAGGCGATCAGGTCGAGCGTGACAAACGCGGTGAGCGCGACGAGCTTGCCCCAGGAGAGGCGCCACCCGGCCCACAGCGCCGCGGCGAGGATGCCGACCCAGATCAGCAGGTTGACGGTACTGAGCGAGAACTGCCAGAGGATCGGCGCGTCGGTAGTCATGGTGCGGGCAGACAGCGTGTAATTGTCGCCACGATTGTAAAAAACGGGTGGCGCCCGGTTTCGGAGGGGCCTGCGCTCCGGGTAGCCATGAATATCGACATCGCGCAGCGCCGCCGAACCTTCGCGGTACGCCGGTGCCGCCCGACGGGTGTCGACGCGGCTCCTAGAATCGGTCTATGCGTTTGTTCCGCCTCGCCCGCATCCTCGGCGCGTTCCGTCGGCATGGGCTCGATGAGTTCGTCTTTCGCGACGGGTCAAACCCGTGGTTGCGCTTTGCCGGACGACTTCTCGCCACGGGCGGTCACAGCGAGCCCCGCGGCGTGCGGCTTCGGCGAGCGCTCGAGGAACTGGGCCCGATCTTCGTGAAATTTGGGCAGGTCCTATCGACGCGGCCGGATCTGATCCCGCCCGACATCGCAGGCGAACTCGCCAAGCTGCAGGACAGGGTGCCACCGTTTCCAGCCGAGCAGGTGCGCGCCGTACTCGAGGCGGCCTACGGCTGCACGGTCGAAGAGAAATTCACCGCGTTCGACTGGACGCCGGTCGCGAGCGCGTCGGTCGCGCAGGTGCATTTTGCGAAGATCGCGCTCCGGCAGGGCGAGACGACCGTCGAGCGCGACGTGGCTGTGAAGGTGCTCCGGCCCAACATCCTGCCGGTGATCGAAAGCGATCTTGCACTGCTGCGTGTGCTTGCCCGGCTGGCCGAGCGCGTCTCTGCCGATGCGAAGCGGCTGCGCCCGCCCGAGGTGGTCGCCGAGTTCGACAAGTATCTGCACGACGAGCTCGACCTCATCCGCGAGGCAGCCAACTGCTCGCAGCTCCGGCGCAACTTCGCGGGCTCGTCGCTCCTCTACATGCCTGAGGTGTATTGGGACTGGTGCGAGCCGACCGTGATGGTGATGGAGCGGCTCTACGCGACCCCGGTGAACCAGGTCGACGAGCTTCGCGCCGCCGGGGTGAACATCGAGAAGCTCGCCCGCGACGGCGTGGAAATCTTCTTCACGCAGGTGTTTCGCGACGGCTTCTTCCACGCCGACATGCACCCGGGCAACATCGCCGTGCGTACCGACCCGGGCCATGTGGGACAGTACGTCGGCATGGACTTTGGCATCGTGGGCACGTTGACCGATGTCGATCGGCGCTATCTCGCCGAGAACTTCCTCGCCTTCTTCCGGCGCGACTACCGGCGGGTGGCCATGGCCCACATCGAATCCGGCTGGGTGCCGCCCGGCACCCGGCCGGATGAACTCGAGAACGCGGTGCGCAGCGTCTGCGAGCCTGTGTTCGACCGGCCGCTCGCCGAGATCTCGTTTGGCAAGGTGCTCCTGCGGCTGTTCAGCGTCTCGCGCCGCTTCAACGTGGAGATTCAGCCGCAGCTCGTGCTTTTGCAGAAAACCCTGCTCAACGTGGAGGGCCTGGGCCGTCAGCTCGACCCCTACCTCGATCTCTGGGCCACGGCTCAGCCGTTCCTCGAACGCTGGATGCGCGAGCAAATCGGCCCGGAGGCCTATCGCCGGCGGCTGCTCGAACAGGCGCCCTATCTCGCCGCCACCCTGCCCGAGTGGCCGCGGCTCATCCACGACGCACTCACCCGCGCCTCCGCGCCGCCCGCTCCCCCACCGCCACCGGCGACGGTGAGCCTCTGGACGAATGTGTGGCTTGCCCTGATCGCCTTCGCCCTGCTTGCGATACTCGGCACGATTTGGATCCCGCTCTTGCTCGACTGAGTCAGAGCAGGTATTCGCGCCGCTGCCAGTTGCGACTCGCGGCGCGGCGCGCCCCCTCGCCGTCGGCGCGGTCCACGGCCTCGGCATGCCGACGAAGCGCGCTCGTGACGAGTGCCGACCACGCCTCGACGAAGATGGGGCCGAACGTGCGTTCGATGAACGGACTCGCCCGGAAATCGGCGAGCGCATCCGCCGCCTCCTGCGTGATCAGCGCCCCTTCGGCATAGGGCGATTCACAGGGTGGCGGCGGCATGAGCGATCGTTCCACCCCATCGAGTCCGGCCGCTGCGAGTGCGGCGAGCACGAGCCAAGGGTTCGCGAGCGGCTCGGGGAGCCGATGTTCGATGCGCGTCGCATCGAGCGAGACCCCGCGCTCGGCGTCGAGCACACGCAGCATCGCGCCTCGGTTGTCACGCCCCCAGAGATTGCGCTGGGGCGACAGTGCCGCGGCGCGGAAGCGCTCGTAGCCGTTCAACGTGGGCACCGCAAGTGTGGTCATGGCCGGAGCGTGCGCGAGCTCGCCCGCGATCACCTGCCCGGCGAGTGGCGAGAGACCCTGAGCATCCGCAAAGACGTTGCGGCCGCTCGCCCGATCCACCCAGCAATGGTGCACATGCCAGCCGCTCGCCATGACGCCTTCCCACGGCGGGCGGCAGATGAAGCTCGAGAACCAGGCCTCGCGCGCCAGCAACGGCGGTACGAGCCCGCGCAGCAACGCAAGGCTGCGGGCGGCCTCGGCCGCATCCTGCGCATCGAGCACGAGCTCGAACTGGCTCGGCCCCATCTCGATTTCGAGCGAGGCGAGCGGCAGTCCGAGCGCAGCCGTGATCGAAGCGATGCGGTCGAAGAGCCGCTGGCAGACCCAGGCGTTACGATCAGAGAGCAGCTGATGGCCCGGGTGCAGAAGTCCGAGCGCATTCGCCTCCGGCGCCCCGCCGGGCCAGGCGGCCTGGTCCGCCGGATCCGGCGGCCGGGCGACCGACCAGACGTGGAACTCGACTTCGAGCCCGACGCGCAGCCCGTAACCCGCCTGTCGGAGCCGTTCGAGACTGCCGGCAAGGATGTGCTGCGGGTCGAGCGCAAGCGCAGCCCCGGTGCGCGCATCCTGCGCCGTGCAGGGCAGGAACGCCACGTGCGGCGTATGCACCGGGTCTGGCACGAGGGGCGGCGCCGAGAGGTCGGGTCGCCACAGCATGTCCCCCACCATCGCAAAGTCGGTGAGCTGCGGAAACTCATGCGCCATGCGTTCGGCGTCGAACACCGGCAGCGCCGTGCGGCCGCTCGAATCCTTGAGCGCAAGCGAGGACGCGGCGCGCACACCCTCTGCCAACGCCCGCGGCCAGGCGCGCGGCAACAACGTCTTGGCGTGCCAGCGACCATGTAGGTCGCACCAGGCAAGGCGCAACTGCTCGATCTTCCTTGACTCCAGCTCGCGCAGGCATTCGGCAGCGGTCAAGACCACGGTGTGCCCACCCAAACGTCCATCAGAGCGACCATGGTGAGCGCGCCCGCAATGCGGCGTGCATCTCGACCCAATGCGCAGACCAGTCGGCCGCCCGCGTGATGCCGTCGAAGGTGCGCAGGCCGTGTATCGCCGCTGGCGCATGGAGCCCGTCCGGAGGCGCCCCATCGCTGCCGCTTGCGGCATCGAGCGCGGCCGCGAGCAGCCGCCGCCAGGCGATGATCACCTTGTCCGTGCTGCCCAAATGTTCGCGTGTGCGGTCGGCGATCGGCCCCATGCTCTCGACCGCCCACTGGTCATGCACATTGATGTCCTCGCCCATGCCGAGGAAGGTCTCCTGCATGCGGGCCGGATCGAACCCCCAATCGTTGTGGCGACCAACCCTCGGGATGTAGTCGGGGAGATCGATGGTGGCCAGGCGCTGCGCGCGCATGGTCGCCTGATCGAGTGGATCCGCGTAGCTCGTGAAGATCGAGAACCAATAGGTGTGCGTGTCATTCACCGGCAGGTGGTGCTGGGTGATCGTGATCGTTTCCGAGAGCGGGATCACGAAGGTGTGCGGAAAGAGGGCCTGGGTCACCCGCACATGCATGCGCGCCGCGTCGATCGGCCGCAGTGTCGTGATCTCCACGCCCCAGTCGGTCGGCGTGAATGCGATTTCGGGTTGCGCTCGCTCGCGCAGCACGCGTGTCATCGGCCAGCGCTCGCCGTCGACCTCGCCTGCCGAAGCGCCACGAAACTGACGGCCGAACTGCCCTTCGGTCGATTCGTCCCGGAAGTAGCGGTGCAGGTAGGACGGATGCGCTGGATCGATGCCCACCTCGAAGGCCTGCAGCCAGTTGCAGCGCCACAGCCCCTTGAAGGCGAAGCTGTGCGATGCCGGTGCCCGGTGACAGGGCAGGTCGGGCGCAGGCGGCGGCGGGCCATCGCCGAGAAAGGCGTAGACGACCCCGGCACGTTCGACCGCGGGATAGCTCTTCTGCCGCACGGACTGACATAGCCGTGAGTCGGCGGGCTCGGCGGGCGTTTCGAGACAGCGTCCGTCGGCGGCGAACTTCCAGCCGTGGAACGGGCAGCGCAGCGCGAACTCGGCGCTTCCTTCGGTTGCAGCCTCGTATCGGGCGAAGGCGAGGTCGGCTCCGCGATGAGGACACGGCCGTTCGAGTAGCCCCCACCGGCTCGGCTCGCCAGGCCGCCCGGCAGCCGCGCGAAAGAGCACGAGATCCTCGCCGAGCACCCGCACCCGCTTGACCGGTCGGTCACGCATCCGCGGGTCGAGCGTGGGGTCGAACTCATCGACAAGGGCGATGGGCTGCCAATAGTGACGATGGAGGGTGCCACCGGGGGTTCCTGGTCCCACGCGGGTCAGGCGTTCGTTCTGGGCGGCGCGCATGCAGGTGCTCCTGGCCCTGATTGACGAGATGCGTACACGATAGCCGAACGACGCGCGCTCGGCATCGGTGCGTTCCGCCCCCCAACCGCACCGGCGAGGGAGCGCGATTCCAAGTGCCCCTGATCGCGTAAACACTTGTTTTTTCAGCCTTTCCGCGCTTCCTATAATCGCGCGTTCACACGTTGCGGGGGCGCGTCATGCTGGTCACGTCGGTCATCGTCTATCTGGCGCTCACGGTCGCCATCGGTTTGTGGGCCGCGCGCCGGGTGCACGACACGAAAGACTATCTGGTGGCCGGGCGGTCATTGCCCCTGTCGATCAACATGGCGGTGGTGTTCGCCACCTGGTTCGGGGCCGAGACCGTGCTCTCGGTATCGGCGACCTTCGCCAAGGATGGGCTCGTGGGTGTGCCCGGCGACCCCTTCGGCGCCTCGGCCTGCCTGATCCTGGCCGCCGTCTTCTTCGCCCGGGCGTTCTACCGCATGAACCTGATGACGCTCGGCGACTTCTACCGCAAGCGCTACGACCAGCGCATCGAAGTCTTCACGAGCGCCTGCGTGGTGGTGAGCTACCTCGGCTGGACGAGCGCGCAACTCACCGCGCTCGGGCTCGTGATCTGGGTCATCTCGGGTGGAGCGCTCACGCTCACGCAGGGCATCGTGATCGGCGCGGCCATCGTGCTCGTCTACACGATCTTCGGCGGCATGTGGTCGGTCGCCATGACCGACACGGTGCAGGCGCTCGTGATCATCATCGGGCTCTTCATCGTGGCCTACTTCGTGGGTGACCTCGCGGGCGGCGCGAGCAAGGTCATCGCGCAGGCCCATGCCGACGGCAAACTGCAACTCTTCCCGAGCGGCGGCGCGAAGGAATGGCTCGCCTTCAGCGCCGCCTTCCTGACCGTGGCGCTCGGCTCGATCCCACAGCAGGACGTCTTTCAGCGCATGACCTCGGCCAAGGACGAGAAGACCGCCGTCCGCGGCACGATCGCCGGTGCGCTCATCTACTTCGCGATGGCCTTCGTGCCGATGTTCATCGCCTACGCGGCGCTCATGATCCAGCCCGAGCTCAAGGACCTGTTCGCAAGCGAGGATTCGCGCGTGATCCAGCGCATCCTGCCGGACATCATCCTCGCCCGGGCGCCGCTTGCGATCCAGGTGCTCTTCTTCGGCGCACTGCTCTCGGCGATCCTGTCCACCTCAGCGGGCGCGCTGCTCGCGCCAACGGCGCTCTTTGCAAACAACGTGGTCCGACCCTTCGTCGGCGAGATGAGTGATCACAAGCTGCTCACCCTCACGCGCATCTGCCTCGTCATCTTCACGACCGCAGCACTCGTCTTCGCGGTCAACTCCGAACTCACGATGTACGAGATGATCCAGAACGCCTACAAGGTCACGCTCGCCGGTGCGTTCGTGCCGCTCGTCTTCGGTATCTACTGGAAGAAAACCACGAACGCCGGCGCCGCCGCCTCGATCTTCTTCGGGCTACTGACCTGGGGGCTCGCCGAGTTCGTCGGCTCCGAGACCGTACCGCCGCAGCTCTTCGGCCTCGTCGCTGCCACTATCGCGATGGTGGTCGTCTCGCTCGCCACGCGGTCCCCGCACCGGGGACATCGCGGCGCGCAGCGCACACACTGAGGCACAGGCGAGCGTCGCAGCCCCCGGACATCTCGCCCCCGAAGCAAAGCGCTCGACATCCGTCCTCCTCCCCGCTTGATCGCCCTGGGGAGAACGCTCAAGCCGTATACTTTCTCGCGCGCGCGCCACGACGGTGCCCGCGACCCACGCTGGGGGTGCTTCGCGACGAGCGATCGAGGCGAGGCTGAGATCACACCCCGGAACTTGAACAAGGTAATGCTTGCGCAGGGAAGCGTGGTCGGTTTCGGCTCGATACGGCGCCGCCCTCGGTGAGCTGGCCCGTTCGGTTCGCAGGCCGCCCTCTCCCTGCCATCGACTTGGAGTTTTTTCGATGGCACGAATCGTTCCCCATTCCATCCGTTCCCCTCGAGGCCATGCGCGCCGACCGCTGGCGCTTGCCTGTGCGCTCGCGTTCCTGCCGGCGGCAGGCGCGCTCGCTCAGTCGATCGAGACAAAACGCACCGAGCCGGTCACCGTCGTCGGCAAAGCCGCTCCGGTGCTCGAACAGGAACGCGCCGATGTCGGCGGCTTCGAGGCGCCGCTCAGCCAAACGCCGCAGAGCGTGACGGTGATCAGTGCAGACCTGCTGGCGGTCACGGGCAGCCGCACCCTCTCTGCCGCTGCACGGCTCGAGGCCGGGCTCGCCGACAGCTACAACACGACGGGCTATCTCGAGAGCCTGTCGGTCCGCGGCTTCGAGCTCCGCTCGATCGGGAACTATCGCCGCAACGGCCTCGCCTGGAACAACCAGACCTATCACGCAAGCGAGAGCATCGAGCGGATCGAGGTGCTCAAAGGCGTGACTGGCATGCTTGCGGGCGTCTCGGCCCCCGGCGGGCTCGTGAACTTCGTGAGCAAACGCCCGCTCGCGCAGCCGAGCCATGAGGTCACGGTGGATCTCACCGAGCACGGCAACCGGCGCCTGCATCTGGACACGAACTCACGTCTCGGCCCCTCAGGCGGCCTGAGACTCAATCTCGCGCACGAGCGTCTTCGCCCGCCGATCGAGGCAGCGCAGGGTGAGCGGCAGCTTGCGCACCTCGCCTACAGTCAGGCGGTGGCGGGCGGCCAGCTCGACGTGGACGCTCAGTGGAGCCGCCACCGACAGCCCTCGGTGCCCGGATTTGGCTTACTGGACCGCGATGGCGATGGGATGGGCGAAACGCTGCCCGCGCTATCGAACGCCCGGAGACCCGGCCCGGAAACGCTCTCCTCCCGGTTGAACCTGAATGCTCAGCCGTGGTCGCTGCCCATGAATGACGAAAGCGCGCATCTGGGCGCTGAATTTCGCCGCACGCTCGCGGACGGCTGGGAAGCGCGGCTGGCCGCACGCCACTGGCGCAGCCGGCTAGACGACCGGGTGGCCTTTCCGGACGGTTGCGGCGCAGGGCCCGTCTTCGTCTATCCCGGCTGGTGCGGTGATGGCTCGGTCGATTTGTATGACTACCGGAGCGAGAACGAGCGCCGCCGCATGACGAGCGCAAGCGCTCAGCTGAACGGCCGGCTCGAGGGGCTTGGGTTGCCCACCCGACTGACCGTTGGGATCGGTCACTACACGGCGGCCGAACGGCCCGAGCGGTTTCAAGCCTACAACTACGCGGGCACCATCAACGGCTACGCTCCGACGCCTCTACCGGCTGCGCCTGAAAAAACCACCAAGAACACGCTGCGCGACGAACGTTCGACCGACTTCTTCATGCGCGGCGAGACGAGACTCGCGCAACACACGTTGCTCTTCTGGGGCGCAAACAGCGCTCAGCTCTCGCGCAGCAGCGTCCGCAGCGATGGCAGTCGGGCGATTGCGCTCGAGCAGCGGCTCACGACCCCCTGGTTCGGCCTCACGCAGGCGCTGCCGATGGTTTCACCCGGACTCGCCGTCTATGCCTCATGGGGCCAGGGGGTCGAGGCCGAGGTCGTACCGAACCGTCCGAAGGACTACCTGAACCCCGGCGAGGTGCTGCCCGCGGCGCGAAGCCGTCAATGGGAACTTGGCAGCAAGTGGCAGCTGACGCCACGGCTCACGGCAAGCATGGCGGTGTTCGAGATCCGCCGTCCGGGCGCAGAGAACATCCCCGGGGCGGACGGGCGAGCCCTGCGACTGGCCAATGCGAGGACTGACCGGCACCGCGGTGTAGAGGCCACGCTGGCCGGGCGAGTCGATGCCGACACAGCGCTGCATCTGTCGGCTGCCTGGCTCGATGCACGCATCGTTGCCTCGACTGACCCCGCGAAGATCGGCGAGCGCAGCGCGAATGTTCCCAAGCGCAAGCTCGCTGCCTTCCTCTCGCATCGTCTGGCGGCGTTACCTGGGCTGAGCGTGGACGCACTCCTCATCCATGAGGGCGGCAAACGCATCGGCATCCCCGGCGCAGGGACCCTGCCCTCGCAGACCCTTCTTGACCTGGGCGCGAGCTACCGCTGGCGGAATGCACTGGGCAGCACCGAGCTTCGATTCGCGGTGAACAACGTGACCCATCGCAGCGGTTGGCGCGAGGCACCTGCGACCTCCTGGGGCGGGGTCTATCTGTTCCCGGTCCTCGCCCGTACCGCGCGGCTTTCCGTGACGCAGACCTTCTGAGCCGCGCGTGCTCGACACAGCCTTCAGCCTCCTCGGCACGCCCGTCACCTGGCTCGAGGTGGTCGCCTTCGTGCTTGCGCTCGCGAACATCGTGCTCAACGTGCGCGAGATTCACTGGGCCTGGCCGCTCGCGTTCATCTCGAGCCTGCTCTACGCCTGGCTGTTTCAGGCCAGTCGGCTCTATGGCGAGATGGGTGTGAACCTGTTCTTTGCAGCAAGCGCGCTTTGGGGTTGGTGGCAATGGCTCTACGGGCGCCGAAGTGGCTCGGGGCCGCGGACGCCGGGTTCGTTGCGCGTCGCTCGACTCGATACGACCCAGCGCATTCACGCGGCACTGGCCTGGGGGCTCACGTGGGGGTTGGTCGCGGTCGTACTCGGGCAGGCCACCGATTCGGATGTGCCCATCGCCGATGCCTTCGTCACCGCAGGCAGTGTGATCGGCACGGTCTTGCTCGGCCGCAAGTTCATCGAAAACTGGTGGGTGTGGCTCATCGTGAACACGACGAGTGTGGCGCTCTTCGTCTACAAGGCGCTCTGGCTCACGGCCATCCTCTACGCGATCTTCTTCGGGCTTGCGCTCTGGGGTCTTTCGCAGTGGCGCAGGCAGATTACCGCATGAGGCCGCGCGTGATCGGTCTCGTCGGCGCGGAATGCACTGGCAAAACCGATCTCGCCCAGGCACTCGCGCAGGCCACCGACGGGCTCTGGGTGCCGGAATACCTGCGCGCCTTCTGCGACACGCGCGGTCGTACGCCACGGCGCGAAGAACAGGCACTGATCATGGAGACGCAACATGCGCACGCCACGGCGGCTCTCGCCCAGGCGCAGCTCGAAGGGCGGCCGTTCGTCTTCTGTGACACCACGCCGCTCATGACGGCGATCTACAGCCGATACGTGTTTTCCGATCCGAGTCTGCTACCCCGCGCGCGACTGCTGCACCGGCTGTGCGGCCGTACGCTGCTTTGCACGCCAGACCTGCCGTGGCAGGCCGACGGCATCCAGCGCGATGGTCCGGAGGCGCGCGCGGCCGTCGACCGACTGCTCCGCGAAGAACTCGCCTTCATGGGCATCGATCCGCGACTCGTCGCAGGCGTCGGAACCGTCCGGCTCGAGGCGGCTCTCTCCGGCATCGCTTGACTCTGCAGACGGGCATGACCTGTGCGGCCCGCGCGGCTGCATTGCAGAATGCTGTGCATGGAAGCTTGGTTCCACCAACTGCTTACTGCCCTCTCCCTGCCCCAGTACGGCCTCACGACCCTGTTCCTGATTGCCCTCGTCTCGGCCACGCTTGTGCCGATGGGCAGCGAATTCGCCGTGGTTGGCCTGCTCAAGCTCAACCCAGAGCTCTTCTGGCCGGCGATGCTCGTCGCGACCGCGGGCAATGCACTGGGCGGCGCAGTCAACTGGTGGCTCGGCTACGGCGCCAAGCGTGCGCTCGAGCACGTTCGGCACAAGCCCATGGAGGCGAAGGCCCTCGCCTGGCTCGAGCGGCTCGGCCCGAAAGCGTGTTTCTTCTCCTTTTTGCCTGCCGTGGGCGATCCGCTCACCTCGGTCGCAGGCTGGTTGAAGCTGCCGTTCTGGCCGTGCTTCTGCTGGGGGGCGCTCGGTAAGTTCATCCGTTACGTCACGATGACCGCAGCGATCCTCTGGGTCTGGCCCGGGTCCTTTGCCTTATGAACCGGCCCGCAGACCTACAATTTCGAACGTGAATCGCAAGCCGCTCTCCGCGAGCCGCCTGCGCTCGGCGGGATACGACGAGCGCGAGCGAATACTCGAGCTCGAATTCCGCGATGGCCTGATCCGGCGATACCTCGCCGTTTCGCCCGAGGTCTACCGCAGACTGATGGCGGCCCCTTCACCGGATGCTTACTTCGCCGACGAGATCGACGAGCGCTTCGCCGAGCGCCGTGTGGGTCGCGAAGGCAAGTCGGCCGCGGCGGATGCGTTCGACGCGCTTTTCGGCAAGGATTGCCAAGATCGTAAGGATTGAACCGATGCCCTCCTTCGACACGGTCAGTGAACTCAACTGGGTGGAAATCCGAAACGCCGTCGACCAGGCGAACAAGGAGATCGGTACCCGCTTCGACTTCAAGGGCTCGGACGCGCGTGTCGAGCTGAAGGAGAAGGAAAAGCAGTTGATCGTCTACGCCGACGACGAGTTCAAGCTCGGCCAAGTCGACGATGTGCTTCTCGCCAAGTTCGCCAAGCGCGGTGTGGATACCCGCTCGATCGAGAAAGGCAAGCACGAGAAGATCGGCGGGGACAAGGTCAAGCGCGTGGATGCGTTGAAGGAGGGGCTCGATAGCGACCTTGCAAAGAAGGTCATCCGCTTGCTCAAGGACAGCAAGCTCAAGGTCACCGGTGCGATCCAGGGCACGACGGTGCGCGTGTCGGGCAACAAAAAGGATGATCTGCAGGCGGCGATCACGCTGCTGCGAAAAGAGGTGACCGAGTTGCCGTTGCAGTTCAACAACTTCCGTGACTGAGCGGGTGAGCCAAATTCTGTTGCGATCGCTTCTGTTCGGGCTTGCGAGCGGGGTGCTCGTCGCTGGCTGCCAGCCGTCTAACCCGCCACCCACGCCGCTGCCGACCAAGGAAAAGACCATCGACCGCGTGAATACCGAACTCGATCGCGCGGCGAAACAGGCCGAAGATCGGCTCAAGGCGGCGGATGAGAAGCCCGCCGGCAAGGACCCCATGAAAGAAGGCTACTGATGTCGCTCATGTTCCACCGCAGCGTTCGCCTCGGTCAGGCGTTGGCCCTGTCACTCGGGCTCGGCGTGGCCCTGCCGAGCCTCGCCCAAAGCGTGCCCACTGGCACGCTGCCGGCCACGACCGCGGGCATACCCCAGCCCAAGCTCGACGGCGACAGTTGGTGGCGTGAGGGCGACCGCCTCTTCGTCGGCTACTCGGTCTACACGCTGCACCGCACGAACAACCCCGAGCATGTGAACCGAAACCATCTGGTCACGCTCGAGATCCACTCCGACTTCGATCGCGTCTGGGGCGCGGACAAGACGCTCTTCGGGGTGTCCACCTTCCGCAATTCCTTTGGCCAGCAGTCGGCCTACATCTACTGGGGGCAGCGCTGGGACCTGAACGACTCGCTTTATGCCAAGGTCACCGCCGGCCCGCTCTGGGGTTACCGCGGCAAGTACCGCGACAAGATCCCGTTCAACAAATTCGGGGTCGCGCCCGCCATCATCCCCTCGCTCGGCGTGAAGCTCGGGCGCGACACCTCGGCCGAGGCCATCCTGCTCGGCTTCAACGCGATCATGTTCGCGGTCGGCCACCGGTTCTGAGAGGGCTGAGCCGTGCCGCTGCGTCCCGGATACACGCTCGAGACGATGCGCGATCGCGGGGTCGGCCGTCTACCCGGCCTGATCGGGATCGAGCTCACGCATGTCGCCGAAGGCCGCATGGAAGCACGGCTTGTGATCCGGCCTGAACTGCTCGCGCCAAATGGCTTCCTGCACGCGGCGACCGTCGTCGCGCTCGCCGACACGATGTGCGGCTACGGCACGATTGCGCACCTGCCCGAGGGCGCGGAGAACTTCACCACGGTCGAACTCAAGTCGAACCACCTCGGCACCGCGCGCGAGGGCACGATCGCGGTTGTGGCGACGCCGGCCCATCTCGGCCGCAGCACGCAGGTCTGGGATGCGGTGGTCACCCATGTCGAGACCGGCAGGACGATCGCGCTCTTTCGATGCACACAGATGGTGCTGTGGCCCAAGACCTGAGTTCCCGTCTCGTCGCCGCGGCACAGGCGCTGCGCGACGCGGTCGAGACCCTCACCTTCGGCCCGCCCATCACCCACGTGTTGAATCCGCTCGACTACGCTTGGGCACCGCACGAGGCGTATCTTCGCGGCTTCGGAGACACCGAGAAGCGCGTGGTTTTTCTCGGCATGAACCCCGGGCCGTTCGGCATGGTCCAGGTCGGTATCCCCTTTGGCGAGGTGGCCGCGGTGCGCGACTGGATGGGGATCGTCGCACCGGTCGCCCAGCCACGCACCGCCAACCCGCACCGCCCGGTCGAAGGCTTCGATTGCGCGCGCTCCGAGGTCTCGGGCGCCCGACTCTGGGCGCTCTTCCGTGCGCGCTTCGGCACGGCCCAGGCGTTCTTCCAGGAGCACTTCGTACTCAACTATTGTCCGCTCGCCTTCTTCGACCGAGCGCGGAACGTAACGCCCGACAAGCTGCCCGCTGCTGAGACGGCGCCACTCTATGCCGCCTGCAACGCGCACCTGATCGCTGCGATCGAAACGCTCTCGCCGGAATGGGTCATCGGTATCGGCAGGTTCGCCGAGGCGCAGGCGCGCAAGGCACTCTCCGGCCGATTCCCGGCCCTTCGCATCGGCGCAATCCTTCACCCCTCGCCCGCGAGTCCCGTCGCCAACCGGGGTTGGGCAGCCCAGGCCGACGCACAGCTCACGGCGCTCGGCGTGTGGTGATCAGTCGGTGATCACCCTCGGCTCGGGCTCGAGCCGAATGCCGAACTTCGCGGCCACGTCGTCGCGGATGTCCTGAGCCAGCTGCCAGATCTCGGCCCCGCTCGCCCCACCATGGTTTACGAGCACAAGCGCGTGCGCTTCGTGCACGCCCGCTGCGCCGCGGCGGTGCCCTTTCCAGCCTGCGCGCTCGATCAGCCAGCCCGCGGCCAGCTTCACGCGCCCTTCCGGACCCGGGAAACGAGGGCAGTCGGGATGGGTTGCGATCAAGCGATCGGCGACGGCGGGCTCCACGATCGGGTTTTTGAAGAAGCTGCCTGCATTGCCGATGACTGCAGGGTCGGGCAGCTTGCGGCGGCGGATCGCGCAGACCGCATTCGACACGTCGCGCGCGCTGGGCGCCTCGATGCCCGCCCGCGCAAGTTCGGCCCGCAGTTCACCGTAGCCGAGCACGGGCTCGAAGCGCCGCGACAGGCGGAAGCGAACACGCGTGATGAGCTGCTGATCGGGCGGCAGGCGCTTGAACACGCTGTGGCGATAACCGAAGGCGCATTCGGCGCTCGAGAGCCAGCGGAACGCCCCGTCCTCGAGGTCGAAGACTTCGACCGCCTCGCATGTGTGCGTGATCTCCACGCCGTAGGCACCGATGTTCTGCACCGGCGCCGCGCCTACGGTGCCGGGAATGAGCGAGAGATTCTCGAGCCCAGAAAGCCCCTGCTCGAGGCTCCAGAGGACGAATTCGTGCCACGACTCGCCCGCTGCCGCCTCGACCAGCACGCTGTCCCCGGCCGCATCGACCACGGCGCGACCCCTGAGCTGGATGTGCAGGATCGGCCGCTCGATGCGCTCGGCGACGAAGAGGACATTGCTGCCGCCGCCGAGCACGATCGGGCGGCGGCCGGTTGACGCGGCGCGCCACGCCCTGAGGTCGTCAAGCGATCCGACCGGCCAGCGCTCTGCCGCAACGGCGGAGAGACCGAACGTATTGCACCGAGCAAGCGAGCCGTCTCGGATGACGGCGGGCAGTGGAGTCAAGGCGTCGCGCCCCGCGGGACGCCCTGCGGGTAGCGCTCGCGCAGAATCTTCTCGAGGCGGAGGATGCGATTGGCGACATCCGGGTGGGTGCTCGCCCACTCGGGAATGCGACCGCCACCGCCCGAGGCACGCTCGAGGATACGCATGACGCCCACCATGGCGCGAGGGTCGTAGTTGGCTTCCGCCATCACGCGCACGCCGAGATC
Organism: uncultured Burkholderiales bacterium; assembly: GCA_937944385.1. Taxonomy (GTDB): domain Bacteria; phylum Pseudomonadota; class Gammaproteobacteria; order Burkholderiales; family Casimicrobiaceae; genus Casimicrobium. The sequence goes on from CALDYQ010000051.1 coordinate 26,484, forward strand.
ATCGGCCTCGTACTCGTCCTCGCGGCTGTACTTGAGCATGAGCATCTGGCCGACCATGTTGGAGATCTGCGCGGCATCCATCGAGCCGGTGCCGATCGCGAACGCACCGGTCAGCCCCTGCTGAAACTGGGCCTTGGCGATGCGCTCGGCACTATGACGTGCGACGACATGCCCGATCTCGTGACCGAGCACCCCGGCCAATTGGCCTTCGGTTTCGAGCCGAGTGAGCAGCGCCATCGTGATGAAGATCTGCCCGCCTGGCAGCGCAAAGGCGTTGATCGTCCGCGTGTCGGCGAGCACATGGAAACGGAACGGGTAGCCGGACTTCTGAGCAATCGGCGTCTGCGCGAGGCGCGCGCCGACCCGAGCCACGAGCTCGCGTGCCTGGGGGTTGCTCGTGAGTCCGCCCATCTGCGCCGCCATCTCGCGCGCTGCCTGCAGGCCCATTTGCACCTCCTGCCTGGGGGAGATGCCGGCCACGCGCTGCTTCTCACCTGTCACGGGATTCACCGACGTCGAGCCGAAGTAGGAGAACATCGAAAAGGCAGCCATCGCAAGCGCGATGATGAGTTGAAGCTTGCCCATCGCCGCGCCTCAGCCTCTGAACATGCTCTTGCGATCGCGCTCGAGCGCCTCGTAGATCCCGCCGCACAGCGCGCCGAAAACGACATGAAAGCCGACCATGAACCAGCTGCGGAAGTCGTAGAACTCCGGAAAAAAACGGCTCATCGTGTAGGTGTTGATCGCGTACAGCGCTACGCCGAACATCGCCCCGCCGATCAACCCGACCCAGAAGCCCCAGCGGTGCAGGGTGATCGAGATCACGAGCGAGAAGAACAGGCCGAGCACGAGGTGAATCGCGGCCCCGGCGGCCAGGGCGGCCCCGTTGCTCACGGCTTCGGGATCGAGCGCATCGCGCCCGAGGGCGATCGTGGCGATCAGCCGAGGCAGCATCAGCGCCTGTTCATGGAGCAGGTGAAGCACCCCCATGCCGCCGGCAAGACTCACGACCGCGGCCACGATCCCGGCGATGAAACTGGCACGAAGGTCAGGGGTCATGCGGTGGTGGACCGCAGCGCGGGAGTGCGCCCGATCGATGAAAGCTCTCCGGGTGCATTGTAAGCCGCACCCCAGCCCGGGGACACGGAACCGATGGATCGCCATGCCGTACGGTGCTGCGCGTTGACACGCATCAGAACACGCGCCAGCGCCGCGAAGAAGATTCCCGCAGCACTCCTCTCCGTGTACGCCCGCCGGCTTCTTGATCCCCCGACTCGCGACCGGCCGAAGCACCGTTGTCGCCATCGCACTGCTGCTCCCGATCGGCTCGATGGCCATCGCCCCCACCGGCCAGGCCATCGATTTCGACCAGGTGCCTACTGCCAAGCGCTCGGCCTCGGGGCTGCACCCGACCGCGCTCGAGGCGCACGAGATGAAGCAGAAGAACCCGCAGAAGGTGCTCTTCATCGACATCCGCACCCGTGTCGAGATCATGCACGTCGGTTTGCCGTGCACGGTCGACGTCAACGTGCCCTTCCTCGATTTCCCCGAGGTCTGGGAGTGGAGCGATGCGAGCAGCGGCTTCATCCAGATGTCGAACACCCGCTTCGTGCCCGCGATCGAGGTCCGGCTCGCGAAGACGGGCCTCGGCAGGGACGACCCGATCATCCTGATCTGCCGCTCGGGTATTCGCAGCGCCCACGCCGCGGGCCTACACCGTGATCGACGGCTTCGAAGGTGACACGCCCAAGGACGGGGAACGCAAGGGCCAGCGCGTGGTCAACGGCTGGAAGAATGCCAACTTTCCGTGGGGCTACAAGCTCGTCAAGGAAGAGATGTACCTCGAAGACGTCTGAGGGCATCGCCACCTCGGGCAGCTGCGCCCCGCGATTCGTGACGCTCCCCACAGGTAGCGCATGAAGCCCACGATGAAGAGGAGCGCGCCCCGATGTTCGGTTTCGGAAAATCCACCCAGTTCATCCCTCCCGCTGCCACGCTTCCGGGCCGCAGCGAGCGCATGCCGGTCGCCCCGCGGCATGTCGTGCTCGGTACACCGATGACGCCGCCTTGGCCTGCAGGCATCGAAAGTGCTCAGTTCGGCATGGGCTGCTTCTGGGGGGCGGAGCGCGAGTTCTGGGAGACACCCGGCGTTTACACGACCGCCGTGGGCTATGCCGGCGGGGCCACACCCAACCCGACCTACCGCGAGGTCTGCACCGGCCGCACGAATCACGCCGAGGTCGTGCTCGTGGCCTGGGACCCGGCCAAGCTGAGCTTCGCCCAACTGCTCAAGCGCTTCTGGGAGGCACACGACCCCACGCAGGGCATGCGTCAGGGCAACGATGTGGGCACGCAGTATCGGAGCGCCATCTACTGCACCAGTTCACAGCAGCGCGCGCTGGCGGAAGCCACGCGGGAGCGGTTTCAACAGGCGCTCAGCGCACGCAGCTACGGCGTGATCACCACCGAAATCCGCGGCGGCCGCCCGGGCGATCCCTGCCCGGAGTTCTTCTACGCCGAGGACGACCACCAGCAGTATCTGGCGAAAAACCCCGGCGGCTATTGCGGTCTCGCCGGGACGGGTGTCACTTGCCCGTTGCCGACCGGGGTAGATGTCCCATAGCGGTGGCCAGCGCCAGCAACGTCAATTGCTTGCGAGGAGCGCCAGCCGTGCCTCGCCCCCGGTCACCGTGAGCCGCACCGGCAGCCCCATCGGCAGCGTCACGCGGCGTGCGCCGTGGCCAAAGGGAAAACCCACGAACACCGGGCACAGGGCCATGGAACGGAGCGTCTCGACAGCCTCCTCCATCACGAAGGGGTGGCGCATCCCCGGCGAGGGACGGCAGTCGGCAAACTCCCCGAGGATGATCGCGCGCTGTCGGTCGAGCAGCCCGGCATGCTTCAGCTGCCAGAACATGCGCTCCACGCGGTAGGGGTATTCGCCCACGTCCTCGAGCACCAGGATGCCGCCCTCGACCGCAGGCAGCCACGGCGTACCCACGAGATGCACGAGCATCGAGAGGTTGGTGCCCCAAAGCGGCCCTTCGGTGATGAAGCCCTCGGGCACGCCGCTCGCCCGCGCAGCGGTGGCGTCGAAGGCGGGCCACGTCCACGGGCTACCTGTGGCAAGGGCATCGAGCAGGCCAAGCCAGTGCTGCTCGCTGAAATCGCGGTCTTCGCCCGGCGAATTCGCGAAGTCGCCCGCGAGCACAGGCCCGGCGAGGGTGACGAGCCCGCCTCGGGCCAGTGCAGCCATCGAGAAAACGGTCACGTCACTGTAGCCGCAGAAGAGCTTGCCGCTGGCCGCAACACGCGCCCAGTCGATCCGGTGCACGAGTCGAGAAAGCCCATAGCCACCGCGGGTGAAGAGCACGAGCTCGGCCTCGCTCGCAAGCGCAGCATCGAGCGCCTCGAGACGGGCCTCATCGGTGCCCGCGAAGTAGCGCCACGCCCTGCGCGCCGCCTCGGGGACCTCGACCGTGAAGCCGAGTTCGGCGAGCCGCGCCGCACCCGCATCGATGCGTTCGGGATCGACCGCCCCCGAAAGCGAGAGCGCGTGGATGCGGCGGGGCCGCTCGGGCAGGTGCGTCCGGTGGGGCAGGATCATCGCCACGATTCTGCCGAGTTCACTTCTCGAGGCCTGGGCATCGGCTCGACCCGCTGCGAGCGGCCCGAGCGCCGTCGCTCAGCCGATCAGCCGCGCGCGCTGGGCCTCGAGCTTGTCGAGCGTGGCGCTGAAATTTGCAAGCCGCTCACGCTCCTGCGCGACGACCGCAGCCGGAGCCTTGTCCGCGAACGCAGGGTTGGAAAGCTTCGCGGTGGCGCGGGCGATCTCGCCCTCGATCCGTGTGATCTCGCGGTCGAGCCGTGCCCGCTCCTGCGCGGGATCGACCTTGATCTCGAGCTGCAGGCGGAACGCACCGACCACTTGCACCGGCGCGTCGCTTTCGGGCAGCGCGGGGACGATCCGCACGGCCGAGAGCTTGGCCAGCGTCTGAAGATACGGCGCGCACTCGAAGAGCGTGGCACGCCCCGATGCGTCGGCGAACTCGGCCACGAGCGGCACGCGTTCGGCTGGCGAGAGCTTCATCTCGCTACGCAGCGTGCGCACCGCCGTCGTGAGCGCCTTCAAGGTCGCCATCCGGGCCGCGGCGTCTGCGTCTTCGAGCGCGGCATCCGGCTCGGGCCAGCGCGCGAGCGAAATCGTCTCGCCCGATTTGCCAGCGAGGTCCTTGACCGCCTGCCAGAGCTCCTCGGTGACGAAGGGCATGATGGGGTGGGCCAGGCGAAGGATCACCTCGAGTTCGCGCACGAGCACGCCACGTGTGGCCAGCGCCCGGGCCGCATCGCCGGCCTTCTCGGCTTCAGCGAGCTGCACCTTCGCGCATTCGAGGTACCAGTCGCAGTACTCGTCCCAGACGAACTCGTAGAGCGCACGCGCGGCGAAGTCGAAGCGGTAGCCGTCGAACCCTTCGGCGATCGCGCGCTTGGCCTCCTGCATCCGGCCGAGGAGCCAGCGGTCGACGAAGGTGAGCGCTTCGAGGGGCGCCTTCGGGTAGGGCCCGTCGTGCCGCCCTTCGGTGTTCATGAGCACGAAACGCGTCGCGTTCCAGAGCTTGTTGCAGAAGTTTCGGTAGCCCTCGCAGCGCGACAGGTCGAAGTTGAGCGTCATCGACATGTTGGAGAGCGAGGCAAAGGTGAAGCGCACCGCATCCGCGCCGTAGGCCGGGATGCCTTGCGGGAAGCTCCTCCGGATGTAGCGCTCAGCCTTTTCCTTGTGGGCGGCGAGCATGAGGTCCTTCGTGCTCTTCGCCACGAGCGGCTCGAGCGCGATGCCGTCGAGCAGGTCGATCGGATCGATCACGTTGCCCTTCGACTTGCTCATCTTGTTGCCTTCGGCGTCGCGCACCATGGCGTTGATGTAGACGTCGCGGAAAGGCACGCGGTCGGTGAAATGAAGCGTCATCATCACCATCCGGGCAACCCAGAAGAAGATGATGTCGTTGCCGGTGACGAGCACGTCGGAGGGCAGGTAGATCTGGTCCTGCGCAAAGCGGGCTTCATCGGGCCAGCCGAGTGTGGTGTGGCAGACGAGCGCCGAGGAGAACCAGGTGTCGAGCACGTCCGGGTCTCGGGTGAGTGGCGCGTCGGCCGGAAGCTTCGCCTTGCTTCTGGCCTCGGCCTCATCACGCGCGACGATCACGTTGCCTGCCTCGTCATACCAGGCCGGGATCTGGTGACCCCACCAGAGCTGGCGCGAGATGCACCAGTCCTGGATGTTCTCGAGCCAGTGGTTGTAGGTCTGCGCCCAGTGCTCGGGGAAAAAGCGGATGTCGCCGTTTCTGACCGCATCGAGCGCCCGGCCTGCGAGCCCGCGCGGGTGCTTGGCGGTCGGCTTGCTCGTTGCGACGAACCATTGATCGGTGAGCATCGGCTCGACGATCTGGCCCGTGCGCGCGCACAGCGGCAGCTGTAGCCGGTGCGGCTGCACGCCGACCAACGCGCCCTCGGCTTCGAGCTGCTCGAGCAGGCGAGCGCGCGCTTCGAACCGGTCGAGACCGCGGAGCGAAGCTGGAATGCCCGCCGCATCCGCCGCCTCACCGATGACGACACGGGCGTCGAGGCTCAGAACCGTGAGCATCGGTAAGCCGTGGCGCAGCCCGACCGCGTAGTCGGTGAAATCATGCGCCGGGGTCACCTTGACGCAGCCGGTGCCGAAGTCGCGATCGACTGCGCTGTCGGCAATCACCGGGATCAGCCGCCCGGTGATCGGCAGGCGCACCTCCCGCCCAATCCACCGCTGGTAGCGCTCATCCTCCGGATGCACCATGACGGCGGTGTCACCGAGCATCGTCTCTGGCCGGGTTGTGGCTACGACGAGCGCACCCGAGCCGTCGGCGAGCGGGTAGCGGACCGACCAGAGCTTTCCTTCCCGTTCGGTCGCCTCGACCTCGAGGTCGGAGACGGCCGACATGAGCACCGGGTCCCAGTTGACGAGCCGTTTGCCTCGGTAGATGAGCCCTTCTTCGTAGAGCCGAACGAAGGTTTCGATCACACCGCGGGACATGTGGGCATCCATCGTGAAATAGCCCTGCCCGGCGCCGCTCGCATCGGCATAGCCCCAGTTGGCCGAGGCACCGAGCCGCCGCATCTGGCGCGTGATGGTGGAGCCTGAGTGCTCCTTCCACTTCCAGACGCGCTCGAGAAAGGCCTGACGTCCGAGGTCATGCCGGCTTTTGCCCTCGGCGGCGAGCTGCCGCTCGACCACGATCTGGGTCGCGATGCCTGCATGATCGGTGCCCACGACCCAGTTCGCCCGGGCACCCTTCATCCGGTGATAGCGGATCAACGTGTCCATGAGCGTCTGCTGGAAGGCATGGCCCATGTGTAGCGTCCCGGTCACGTTGGGCGGCGGCAGTTGGATCGTGTAGGCCGGAGCATCACCCTCAGACCGCGGGGCGAAGTAGCCCGAGGCCTCCCAGCGGGGGTACCAGCGCTCTTCGATGGCCTTCGGCTCGAAGGACCTGGCGAGCTGCTCGAGACGGGGGGTAGCGGACGTGTCGGCGTTGGACATGAGCTGAGAAAGGGCCACGCGCGCGCAAGCGGCGCTTGGTCCACGTGGGCCGGAACTAGGAGAACAGGGATACCCCATGAAGGGGGACGGGATATTAGCAAGCCGCCGGCCGCACCACAGGTAGCAGCGGGCTATGTCCTGCGCTGGGCGAGGCGCTCGCGCAAGCGCTGCACCTCGTCCTCCACCGCGCGGGAAACCACGGCCTTCACCTGATCCGCGGTTTCCTCGGCCACCTGATGGGCGATATCGGCCGCAACCTGGTTGAGTGCCGGCAGCAGTGCGGCACGCAGCCGCTCCTTCAGCGAACCCGCCGCATGCAATTCGAGCTGCTGCATGGCCTGCGAGAACACCGCGTGCTGGAGCTCTTCCAGCTTGTCGGCGATACGTTGGTCAAACTGCGCACGCGTGAGGACGATGGCACCGGGCGGAAGGACCGTCGGCGGTCCGGTATCCGGAGTCGGGGGGCGTCCTGCGACGGGCGCAGGGGCAACCGACGGCGGCCGGGCAGCGGGTGAGGCGAGGGTCTGAGGACCAGCCGTCACCCGGCGCGGTGCGGCCTGTGCGGAGCGGTTGAATTCAACGATCGAGACTTCCTCGACCTCGGGCAGCGGTATCGCGCTCGTTAGATGGGGCAATCCATCTTCGCTCATCGCTGGATCGCCCACTGCAGAGCGATTGACCGCGGCAGGACGTATCACCGCGCCCGGCGCGGGGCTGTCAGCGGGCACGAAATCGGTGAGCACCGGCAGATCGTCGAGCGACGTCCGCCCCTTTTTCATAAGGCGATCGGCTTGCGCGAGCAGTTCCCGGGCTGATTCGTTCGACATGGGCCGGTTATAGCGCAGCCGCGCTCTGGTGTGAGAGGGCAAAGCCGCGCGTCTTGTAGTGCCTCCAGCGCTCGCGACCGGCGGCGACCGCGGCTGGATCGCGCCCGACGAGTTCCACGAGTTCGAGAAAGCGCGCGAAAAACGAGGGCGGCGGCGCTGCGAGATTGATGAGCAGGTCACCCGCGCCCGGATGCTCGGCCGCGTGATCCACCAAAACCGGTGTGACCGGCGCAAGCGGAGAGTCGATGCGGACGTGAGCAATGAAGCCCTCGCGCGGCTCCTCCCAGAGCAGCCGCTCGAGGCGTTCCGTCTGGGCCGCATCGGCCGTGAGCACCCGCACGCGGCGGGGCGCGTCCGGTCGCCATGCACGGACGACCTCTGCATGAGCGGCCAAGACCGGATCGCGCAGGTCGGTCAGAAAGCGGATCTTCGTCATGGCGCCCGGTCTCGTGCCGTCGCGGCATCCCGGATCGCCGAAAGCGACTGCCCGGGCGTCAAGTCCTCCGGATCCATGGCGAGTTCGATCAGTACGGGAAGCCGTTCCTCGAGCACCTGCGCGAGCGCGCACTCGAAGGCCGTGTCGAACTCGGCGTTCGTGGCCACTCGATGGCCCCGGCCACCGAACGCCTGCATGTAGGCCACGAAGTCCGGGTTCATGAGCCGCGTGCCGTAGACGCGGCCCGGATGTTCACGCTCCTGATGCATGCGGATCGTGCCGTACATGCCGTTGTTGAAGACGATCGTGATGAAAGCGCCACCGTACTGGCGTGCCGTGGCGATCTCCTGGGCGGTCATCAGGAAATCGCCGTCGCCTGCAAAGTTGATCGTCAGCCGCTCCGGCGCGACGAGCGAGGCCATGACCGCCGCGGGCACGCCATAGCCCATCGCGCCCGAAGTGGGTGCGAGCTGGCTCTTGCCGCAGTGTTCGACGCCGGAGTAGGGAAAGAAGCGATGCGCCCAAGTGGCGAAGTTGCCGGCCCCGTTGGTGATGATCGCATCCTTCGGCGCCAGGCGACGAATCGTCTGCACGACCTGCCACAGGTTGAGCCGTGCCGGTGTCGAGCGCTTGGCGTAGAGGGGCGGTTCGGATTGCCACGCCTCGAGATCGGCACGCCAGTCGGCCACACGCGCGACCAAAGGCGGAGAGGACGCCTTGATCGATGCTGCGAGCGCGCGGGCAAAGCGATCAGCACCCGCACAGACGTAGCGTTCGGCCTGATAGACCCGACCGAGCTCTTCCGGGTCGGGGTGCACATGGATCAGCCGCTGCCTGGGCGTAGGAACTTCGAGCAAGGTGTAGCCCGACGTGGTCATCTCGCCCAGCCGCGCGCCGATGACGAGCACCACATCGGCCGCCCGGATCCGCGCCGCGAGCCTCGGATTGATGCCGATGCCGACATCACCCGCGTAATTCGGATGCGCGTTGTCAAACGTGTCCTGAAAGCGGAAGGCGCACCCGACCGGCAGGGCCAGGGCTTCGGCGATTTCGCGCAGCGCCCGCGCGCCGTCTCGCGTCCACCCGTGCCCCCCGACGATCACGAACGGTCGATCGGCACGCGCGAGCGCCTCGATCACGGCCGCCACGTCCTCTGCCGTCGGCGCCGCAACCACCGGGCGGTGAGGCGCTGCATCCGGCACGGTGGCGCTCGCGGTCAGCATGTCCTCGGGCAGGGCGAGCACGACCGGGCCGGGACGACCGCTGGTTGCGGTCTGGAACGCGCGGGCGATGTACTCGGGTACTCGCGCCGCATCATCGACCTGCGCGACCCACTTGGCCATCGGGCCGAACATGCGCCGGTAATCGATCTCCTGGAAGGCTTCGCGCTCGACCATGTCGTTGCCGACCTGGCCGATCAGGAGCACCATCGGCGAGCTATCTTGGAACGCCGTGTGCACCCCGATCGAGGCATTGGTCGCCCCCGGCCCGCGGGTCACCAGACAGACGCCCGGGCGACCCGTCAGCTTGGCGTAGCTCTCGGCCATGAAGGCGGCCCCGCCCTCATGCCGACAGACCACGAAGCGGAAGCGCTCCCCTTGTGCATGAAGCCCGTCGAGCACCTCGAGATAGCTCTCACCGGGCACACCGAAGGCGATCTCGACGCCCTGGCGGATCAGTTGGTCGGCCACCAGCTGGCCGCCCCTGCGCTCGGGTGGAAAAGCGGGAGGTTCAGGGGCGCCGGGGCTCATGGCGTAGGAGCGTAACAGCCAGCTCGACCCGGCAACCCGATCAAGGTCGCAAATCCTTGACCAGATCGGCCAAGGTCTCGGCAGGAATGACTACGTGCATCGGATAGTTGCCGTGGTCGCAGCCCAGGGTGGCTGAGGCCCCGGCAAGCAGCGCGGCACGCGCGGCCGCCGGGAACTCGAAGCGCAAGAAATGCACCGACGAGGTCTTCTCGTGGTTCTCGCGGTCGAGGTCTTCATCGGCGATCGCATAGACGCGCGGCTGGCCTTCGACATCGACGAACATCCGATCCTCGATGCCGATCAGCTTCGCCAGCTCGCGCCGCCGTTCGTTGACATCCGGATACTCGAGCATCATCGTCGCCTTCCAGTTCGTGCCGTCCGGAATCAGCGGGTTGTAGGCATCGAGCTCGGACTGGATACCCTCCTCGTCAAAGATCTTCTCGACGCGGAGCATCTCCTGGATCTGGTAGCGGATCGTCATCTCGTCTTCGAACTGCACACGCAGGTGCTCGCCCAGCTGCACCGAGCGGAGCTTGCGGTGACGGATGAGTGCCGCCTTGTTCTCCTTGATCCACTTGTGATAGGTCTCGAGCGACATCAGGTCGCTTGCAGTCAGCGTGGTCACACTCGTACTCCTCAATGGCTGATGCGATACAGGGGTGTCGTGCGCCTAGCCCAGTCCGTAGGCACGAGCGACAAGTGAAATTGGATGCGCGAGCTCAGGCCGTGCCTCACCGAAATTCCCCTCGCGGATGCCCTGCTCGATGTGGTGCCCAGCCAGCTGACAATCCGAGCTGATGAACGCCGGTGCTCCCCCCGTCGGTTGAGCCATTGCCCGGAACACGGGCTTGCCGATCTTCATCGCGTTGGCATGGTGCGCCTTCTTGACGCCGTAGGTGCCCGCGTGGCCCGAGCAGCGCTCGACCGTGTTGACGGTCGTGCCAGGGATCAGCTTGAGCAGTTCTTCGGTCTTCTTGCCCATGTTCTGCACACGGCTGTGGCAGGGCACGTGATAGCTCACGATGCCCAGTTCCAGCTTGAAATCGGTCTTGAGCAAGCCGTCCTTGTGCCGCGCGACCAGATACTCGAACGGGTCCCACATCGCCGCCTGCACGGCCTTCGCCTCGGCGCTCTCGGGCATCAAGAGCGGGATCTCCTGCTTGAACATGAGTGCGCAAGACGGGATCGGCGCGAGGATCGCATAGCCTTCTCGTGCATAGCGTGCGAGCACAGGCAGGTTTTTCGCCGCGAGTTCGGTCACGCCATCGAGGTCACCGAGCTCGAGCTTGGGCATCCCGCAGCAGGCCTCCTTCTCGACGAGCTCGCAGGGGATGTCGTTGTGTGCGAGCACGGCGAGCAGGTCGAGCCCGATACCGGGCTCGTTGTAGTTCACGTAGCAGGTGGAAAAGATCGCGACCTTCCCGGGCGTGCGTTCGCCGTTCTTCGCGGGAGCGCCTGCCCGCGGCGCCTGTTTGGCTTGGCGTCGGAAGCGCTTGGTTGCGAGTTCCGGCAGCCAGGCCTTGGCGTCCACACCGAGCATGGACTCCATGCGCTTTCGAGCGAACTGCGTGCGATTGACCGCGTTCACGGTCTGCACCACGACCGGGATGCCGGCCAGGCTGCCATGCACATCGGTCGAAGCGAGGAAACGCTCTGCGCGACTCACCTCTCCTTTCTTGAACTTGACCGCCTTCGCGCGCAGCATGAGGTGAGGAAAGTCGACGTTCCACTCGTGCGGCGGCGTGTAGGGACATTTGGTCATGTAGCAGACGTCGCACAGATAACACTGGTCGACCACCTTCATGTAGTCGCTCTTCGCGACGCCATCGACCTCCATGGTCGAGGACTCATCGATCAGGTCGAAGAGCGTGGGAAAGGCGTTGCAAAGACTCACGCACCTGCGGCAGCCGTGGCAGATGTCGTAGACCCGCTCGAGTTCGCGATTCAACGCGTCCTCGTTCCAGAACTCGGGGTTCTTCCAGTCGATCGCGTGTCGGGTGGGCGCTTCGAGGTTGCCTTCTCGTGACATGGTGAGCTTTGGTTTTGGTTGACTGTGGTGCCTTTGCCGAATCCGACGTGCACGTGACGGCCGGATTCATAGGCCGGATGCGCAGGCCGGATTCGGCAAAGCCCGCTCGCAAGCGAGCGAACGGGCTTGCGGTCGGCTGACCTCCGACTTAGTCCTGCAAGGCTTCGAGCGCCTTCTGGAAGCGGTTCGCGTGTGAACGCTCGGCCTTGGCCAGCGTCTCGAACCAGTCGGCGATCTCATCGAAGCCTTCCTCGCGCGCCGTCTTGGCCATGCCCGGGTACATGTCGGTGTACTCGTGCGTTTCGCCGGCGACAGCGGATTTCAGGTTGTCGCGGCTCGAGCCGATGGGCAGGTCGGTCGCTGGGTCGCCAACCATTGCGAGGTAGTCGAGATGGCCATGAGCATGACCGGTCTCGCCCTCGGCGGTGGAGCGGAAGAGCGCGGCCACGTCGTTCTGGCCCTCGACATCTGCCTTGTTTGCGAAGTACAGGTAGCGGCGGTTCGCCTGGCTCTCGCCCGCGAAAGCCGCCTTCAGGTTCTCGTGCGTTTTCGTGCCCTTCAGATTCATGCGATCTCCTTGATGAAAGCAGCGCCGCGTAGAGGACAGGGTAGGAACTCCCCGCAACTCGACGCGACAGCCCGAATTTTGTCCACGACAAAGGCAAGCGTGGCGAAACTTTCTTGACAGATTGATCGTCGCTATCGATGAGTGAAAGGAAATGACGGCGCCCCCTGGGCGCAGCCGAGCCCCATCCGCGTGCACGAGACATGCGCGGGCCGCGGTGCGTAAAATTCAGGCATGCAAGAACGCACGACTCCTGAGGCGCCCGCCCCGGCAGACGGCGCCGAGTCGACGCCCGCGGCCGCGCTGCCCTCCACCGCCAATCTCGCCGCCACCGTGGCAGCCGAGTCCTCCGGGCCCACGTTTGCCGAACTGGCGCTCCCCGAGCCGATCCTACGCGCGGTGGCCGAAAAGGGCTATGACAGACCGACGCCGATCCAGGCGCGGGCGATCCCGGTTGTGCTCGAAGGTCGGGACGTCATGGGCGGTGCACAGACCGGTACCGGCAAGACAGCCGCATTCACCCTGCCGATCCTCGCGCGCATACTCAAGCACGCGAACAGCTCGCCTTCACCAGCGCGGCACCCGGTCCGCGCGCTGATGCTTGCGCCTACGCGAGAACTGGCCATCCAGATCGCCGAGAGTGTGGAAACCTATGCCAAGTACACGGGGCTGCGTTCCACCGTGGTGTTTGGCGGTGTCGATATCCGCGAGCAAACCAAGGCCGTTCGCGCCGGCATCGAGATTTTGGTGGCCACGCCCGGGCGCCTGCTCGACCATTACGAGCAGAAAAACGTCTACCTCAATCAGGTCGAGGCGCTCGTTCTGGACGAAGCCGACCGCATGCTCGACATGGGCTTTCTGCCCGACATCAACCGCATCATCAGCCTCCTTCCCGCGGCGAGGCAGAGCCTTCTCTTCTCTGCCACTTTCTCTGATGAGATCAAGAAACTCGCCGACCGGATGCTCAAACAGCCGGTGTTGATCGAGGTGGCGCGCCGGAACACCGCTGCCGAGACCGTCACGCAGCGTATCTATAAGGTTTCGAGTGACGACAAACGGCGCCTGCTCGCTCATCTCGTCCGCTCGCAAAACCTGAGTCAGGTGCTCGTGTTCTGCCGAAGCAAGCTCGACACGGCGCGGCTTGCGCGCGCGCTCGAACGTGATGGTTTCGCCACCACCGCGCTCCACGGTGACAAGTCTCAGGAGGAGCGGCTAAAGGCACTGGAGGCGTTCAAGTCGGGGGCGGCAACGATCCTCGTCGCCACCGACGTGGCGGCGCGCGGCCTCGACATCGAGGAACTGCCTACGGTCATCAACTACGAACTGCCCTTCGTGGCCGAGGACTATGTGCACCGCATCGGCCGCACCGGCCGCGCAGGCGCGAGCGGTACCGCGATCTCCTTCGTCTCCCCAGACGACGAACGTCTGCTCGGTGAGATTGAAAAACTCCTCAAACGCAAGATCGAGGTGGCGCCTTTGCCTGACCTGTCGTCGCGTCCGCCGCGCGACGGCACCGCCCAACGCGGCGAGCGCCGGGAGCGAGCTGATCACGGCGATCGGACCCCAACCCCGCCGCGCGGCAGTCCGCGTGACAAATCCCATTTCGACCTCAACCCGGACCAGCCGGCGGCGCGATTGCCCGCACCCGCCCTGCGTGGACGTCGGCCGCGTGAAATCTGCGCGCTGCTGCGCGCGCCGGTGAAGCCTGCGCCCATCGAGGCGACACCCGCGAGCCAGGCAACCGAGACGTCCCTGAAGCGCGTCGAGCACGACCATCTGCAGGACGTCTCCGCTTGAATCGGCCACTCTCGAGCAATGCACAACGTGTGCAGGAGGCCCTGCGCACGGCCGGCAGCATGGCTTTGGTGCACGAGTTCGACCAGGCTTGTCGCACCTCGGCGGAAGCCGCGACCGTGCTCGGCTGCAACATCGCGCAGATCGCCAAGAGCGTGATCTTCCGGGGCTGCATGAGCGGCCGCTCGATTCTGGTCATCACGAGCGGTGCGCAGCGCGTGGACACGGCGAAGGTGGCGCAGCTAGCGGGTGAATCACCCGCCAAGGCAGATCCCGATTTCGTGCGCGAGCACACGGGTTTCGTGATCGGTGGCGTTGCGCCACTCGCGCACACGAAGCCCGGCCTCGTACTCATGGACGAGACTCTACTCACCTTCCCGACCGTCTTCCCCGCCGGCGGCACGCCCCAGGCCCTGTTCGAAATCGCGCCTGCCGAGCTCGTGCGTGTGAGCGGTGCGCGCGTGGCTGATGTGATCGAGGCGCGAACATGAGCGCCCCGGACGAGCTCGTCATCCGGCCAGTCGAGCGCGAGGATCTGCCGGTGCTCCACCGGCTCGTGCGCGCGCTTGCGGTGTACGAGCGACTCGAACATCTCGTGGTCTCCACGCCCGCCGATTTCGAACGCGAACTGTTCGGACCGGAGGCGCGCATCGAATGCGTGCTCGCCGAAGTCGCGGGCACCCCGATCGGCTTTGCGCTCTGGTTCCACAACTTCTCGACCTTCCTTGGCCGCAAAGGGCTCTACCTCGAAGACCTCTTCGTCATCCCCGAAATGCGCGGTCGCGGCTATGGCAAGGCGCTCCTGCGCCACCTGGCGCAGATCGCCGTCGAGCGCGGCTGTGGCCGTTTCGAATGGAGCGTGCTCGACTGGAACGCGCCCTCGATCGCCTTCTACGAGGCGATGGGCGCCACCGTGCTGCCCGACTGGCGGATCGTGCGGATGACGGGGGAGACGCTGCGGAAATTCGGCGCAGACAGCTGATTTCGGAACGATCGGTTCCGAAAAATGGAAAAATTGTTTCCGCGCGTCGGAAAAAGTATCCAAAATCCGTTTCGCACCGCAGCAAGCGCGACGCACGTGACCGCCTTGCGTCTACGCATTCCTTCTTTTCATCCGAAGTTCCCCATGAGCCTCACCCTCCCCGCTGGCCTCGAGATCAAGGCCCCCGTCAGCCCGGCCTTTGCCGAAATCCTCACCCCGGACGCACTGGCTTTCGTCGCCCAATTGCATCGGCAGTTCGAGCCCCGTCGCCGCGAGTTGCTCGCGGCACGCGCCGAACGTGCCAAGCGCCTCGATGCCGGTGAACGGCCCGACTTTCTGCCCGAGACCGCCCACATCCGCAATGACCCCTCGTGGCGCGTGGCACCACTGCCCAAGGCGCTCGAATGCCGCCGCGTGGAAATCACGGGTCCGGTGGATGCGAAGATGGTCATCAACGCGTTCAACTCGGGCGCGGACAGCTACATGACCGATTTCGAGGACTCGAACGCGCCTTCATGGGAGAACCAGATCCAGGGGCAGATCAACCTGAAGCGCGCCATTCGCCGCGAGCTCGCGCTCGAACAGAACGGCAAGCTCTACAAGCTGAACGACAAGATCGCCACCCTCCAGGTGCGCCCGCGCGGCTGGCACCTCGACGAAAAGCATGTGCTGGTCGATGGCGAGCGCGTCTCGGGCGGCATCTTCGACTTCGCGCTCTTCTTCTTTCACAACGCGAAGGAGCAGATCGCGCGCGGCGCCGGGCCGTTTTTCTACCTGCCCAAGATGGAGTCGCATCTCGAGGCGCGGCTCTGGAACGACATCTTCTGCGTCGCGCAGGACACGCTCGGCCTGCCGCGCGGCACGATCAAGGCCACCGTGCTGATCGAGACGATCCTTGCCGCCTTCGAGATGGAAGAGATCCTCTACGAACTGCGCGAACATTCGGCCGGGCTCAACGCGGGGCGCTGGGACTACATCTTCTCCTGCATCAAGAAGTTCAAGCTCGACCGGAACTTCTGCCTCGCCGACCGCGCAAAAGTCACCATGACCTCGCCCTTCATGCGCGCCTACGCCCTGCTTTTGCTCAAGACCTGTCACAGGCGTGGCGCGCCAGCGATCGGCGGCATGAGTGCGCTCATCCCAATCAAGAACGATCCCGAGAAGAACGCGATCGCGATGCAGGGCATCGTGAACGACAAGCGTCGCGACGCGACGGATGGGTACGACGGCGGCTGGGTCGCGCACCCGGGTCTCGTCGAGCCGGCCATGGCGGAGTTCGTGGCCGTGCTCGGCGACCGGCCCAACCAGTGGGACAAGCAACGCGACGATGTCACCGTGACCGCTGCGGATCTGCTCAACTTCCAGCCCGAGACACCGATCACTGAGGGCGGTCTGCGGATGAACATCAACGTGGGCATTCACTACCTCGGCGCCTGGCTCGCGGGCAATGGCTGCGTGCCCATCCATAACCTGATGGAGGACGCCGCCACGGCCGAGATCAGCCGCTCGCAGGTCTGGCAGTGGATCCGCTCGCCAAAAGGGGTGCTCGAGGATGGCCGTAAGGTCACCGCGGAGCTCGTGCGCACGCTCGTGCCCGAGGAGCTGGCCAAGGTGAAGGCCACGGGTGCCGTGGGCAAGTTCGACCGCGCGGCCGAAATCTTCACCGAGATGAGCACCCAGGAGACGTTCGCCGAGTTCCTGACGCTGCCGCTCTACGAAGAGATTTGATCGACTTGGAGGGCTTGACGGAACGGGGCTTCGGCCCCGTTTTTCATGCATTCATCTATGCGTTGAAGACCGATGCTGCCGTCGTCGAGTTGCCGACCGGAGCACGCGCCTACAGAATTCGTGCGTCGATCGAATCAAAGGGAGAGCCGAATGAGCGCACACCACGAAGAAAGTTTCATCAAGACACCCAAGCAACTCATCATCGTCAGCATCTTGGCGTTCGTCATTCCCGTTGCCATCGCACTCATCGCGGCGCTGGCTGTCACCCGCTCGCTCTTCCCCGCCGCCGCGCCGGCCGACAAGCGCGAGGCGCTGGTCAAACCGGTGGGAGGCTTTTCGATGATGAACCGCGAAGCAGCCTCCCTCAAGGAACTGCCGCAGAAGTAAGGCGGATCGCTCGGCTTGACGGTCGCTCTCCCTCTACTACCAGACCGAGGAGAGGACCATTTGCTCCCTCTCCTCCGGGAGAGAGTCGGGGTGAGGGCTACTCACTCGCTTGAAACCACGCTCGTTCGCACGCTCGCTCGCACGCCGGCCAGCACGCCGTGCGTGCGGGTCGCACGTTGCGACAGGGTTTACGGCAACTCGACCTCATGTACGTCAGCAACCCGCGTGAGGATGCGACGTGTGCAGTGCAGCGAAGCAAGACCCAACGGCTCCGACTCATCGCGATCGGCTCGCCCGACAGGAGTGCTCGGCATTCGCTCACGCTCATGTCCTCACCCCTCGCTCTCGCTCGGGGCCGCCCCGCAGGGGCGTCCGCTCGGCTCGCGCCGAGCGTCGAACGAATTCACGACAGGTTCGCCTCCTGTCGGTCTCTTGGCGCGCCCGACAGGAGTCGAACCTGTGACCTTTGGCTTCGGAAACCAACACTCTATCCAGCTGAGCTACGGGCGCTGAGCACTCGATTATAGGCACCGGTCGCCAATCGCTCGGCGATGCGGCACCTATAATCGAGGCTCACGTATTCGACTTTTCATGGGGTTCGCGCCCCAAGCCATTCATGAGCGGCGAAGGTTTCATCAAGACACCGAAGCAACTGATCATCGCGGGGGCGCTGGCACTCGTCACGCCGGTGGCGATTGCCATGCTCGGAGCCCACTTGGTTACCGGCAGCAAGCGTATCGACCCGAATGAGTCGCCCGCGAGCGTCGAACAACGCATCCGTCCGATCGGAGAGCTGGTCAAATCGGAGGGGACTGCACCGCCACCGGCGGCCGCGCCCGCGGTAGCGGCCGTGGCCACCAAGCCCCGAAGCGGCGAAGAGGTCTACCAACTCGCCTGCGCTGCCTGCCACGGTGCGGGCGTGGCGGGCGCGCCCAAGACGGGCGACAAGGCGGCGTGGGCGCCGCGCATCGCGCAAGGCGTGGCCACGCTCTACAAGCACTCGATCGAGGGCTTCAAGGGCATGCCGGCACGTGGCGGCAACTCGAGCCTGACGGACGACGAGGTCAAGGCGGCCGTCGACTACCAGGTGGCCCAGTCGAAGTAGGCGCACGACGGTGTACGGCTGTCGACGGAGGCGCGCCCTGAGGCGCGCCTTTGTTTTTGGTGAGTGACCGCCCCCATGAGCACCTACGTCGTTGGCGACGTCCAAGGCTGTGACGCGGAACTCGGCGAGTTGCTATCGCTGATCCGCTTCGACCCAGCGCGCGACCGGGTCTACTTCGTTGGCGATCTGGTCAACCGCGGTCCCGCATCGGCCGCGGCGCTCCGTCGGGTCAAGCAGCTTGCCGATGCAGGCGCGGCCGACAGCGTTCTAGGCAACCATGATTTCTTCCTGATCATGGCCCACGCGGGCCTGGCTCGACCGCATCCAGGCGACACGCTCGACGACGTGCTCGCAGCCCCCGACGCCGATGCGCTGATCGAGTGGCTCCGGCATCGCCCCCTGCTCCTTGATCTGCCCTGGGCGACGCTCGTGCACGCGGGGCTCTTGCCCGCCTGGGATCTGCCCGAGGCGCGCCAACTGGCCCGGGAGATCGAATCGGCGCTACGCACCCCCGACCCCTTGCCGTTTCTTCGCGAGCTCTTCGGCAACGAACCGCGAAAGTGGTCGCCTGATCTCGTCGGCATGGCGCGCGCGCGGGTCGTCGTCAATGCTTTCGCCCGGATGCGCTTTTGCAGCGCCGACTCCACGTTGGAATTTGCCGAAAAGCGGGATCGCACCTATGCGCCGACGGGCTTTTCGCCGTGGTTCGCCCATCCAGAGCGCGGTTCGCGTTCGCGCCGCGTGGTGGCCGGCCATTGGTCGAGCGAAGGATTCAGACGCTGGCCGAACGTGACGCTGCTCGACTCGGGCTGCCTCTGGGGCGGCGCCCTGACTGCACTGCGGCTCGACGATGAGGCCGTGTTTCAGGTTCCGAGTCGGCAGCCGGCCAGTCTCATTGTGGATTGAGCGTCATCGTTGACCGCGGACTGCCGCCCGCACCAGTTCTTCGGCCCGCTCGGCAACCGCGCGGCGGTGCAGGCCACGGCAGTGGATGGCCTCGAGAAAGCGCACCTCGGCGGTCACGGCGCCCGCCCGGGCAAGCGCGCGCAGCGAGTCGACGAGCGTCATCTCCCCAATGTAGGCCGCCGCATCCGTCCAGCGACCGTGCCGATCCAAGTAACGGATCGCGACCACCCAGACCTCCCCGCCCACGGCGACCACCGGTTCCAAAAGCGAGGCATGGAACTTGAGCACGTCGTCGCCACGGCTGGTCGTCCCCTCGGGAAAGACCGCGACCGTCTCACCCGCCTCCATGAGGCCATGGATCACCGAGGCCAGACGGTGCGTCTCGCGCCGGTTGTTCCGGTCGATGAACACGGTGCCAACGTTCTCAAGCAGCCGACCGACGATCGGCCACTGCCGGAGTTCGCGCTTGGCGATGAAGTGACACGCCCGCTCGGTGTTGAGGGCGAAGATGTCGGCCCAGGACACGTGATTCGCAACCAACGTCACCGGGCGATCGGCCGTCTTCGGGAAGCCGATCGCACGCACATCGATGCCGGTGATGCGGAGCAGCTCGCGCGACCAGCGCCGGTTGATCTCTCGGCGGCGTACGGGGTCGGCGCGCCGGTAGCTCGTCTGCGAGATGTAGAGCCCCTGAACGAGCTTAGAACTCATGCGCAGTGCAGTCAGTGGTACTCTCATGCGACGGGTGACGGGTGCAGCCGGATCGGGCGTCAACTATGATTCATCGAACGTTCGCCCACGTGGGATCGCGTCGATGTCATGATTGCCGGGCAGTCGCCGTCTATACAGCGAAGCCCATCGAAACAGTCTCATTTCCGGCAGGGAGCGCCTCTATGTCTCGAATTCTTGCATTGACTCTGACTGCGGTTGCGGTCGCACTGGCGGGCTGCGAGGCGACCCGGCCCAAGCTCGGCTCCGAAAGCGCCAAGACGACCGCCACCGGTTCGGCGGGTGGAGCAGCCGCGCAGAACGTGAACGCCCAACTGGGCCGCTGTGACCGCCCTGTAGGCACGATCGCACTGGTCGAGGATCAGTCGCTCGACTGGTATCGGTGGTACGTGGAGAACTACCGTCTGGGCTCGACCGCACCGGTGCTCCGCCTGTTGATCCAGCAGTCGAACTGTTTCATCGTCGTCGAACGTGGCCGCGCCATGCGCAACATGGAGCAGGAGCGGTCGCTCCAGCGTTCGGGCGAGCTGCGTCAGAACTCCAACTTCGGCCAGGGCCAGATGGTTGCGGCGGACTATTCGCTCACGCCCGAGGTGCTCGTGAGCGCCCGCGGCACGAGCGGTCTCGGTGCAGCGCTCGGCGGCTTCGGCGGTCGCCTCGGCGCCATGGGTGCGGTGGCCGGTGCCGTCCGCACCAATGAGGCGGCCGTGATGCTCACCCTGGTCGACAATCGCTCAGGCGTGCAGGTCGCGGCGGCAGAGGGCTCATCGTCCAACACCGACTTCAACCTGGGGGGTCTCCTCGTGGGCTCGTCAGGCTTCGGCGGTGCCGGTGGGTACACCAACACGCCGCAGGGCAAGGTGGTGAGTGCCGCCTTCACCGACGCCTACAACAACATCATCAAGGCGGTGAAAAATTACTCGCCCCAGTCGATGGGCGATCGCGGCATGGGCACCGGGGGTCGCCTCACGGTCGAAGGCAGCTCGCAGCAGCAGGGCGCGCCGATTGCGGCGTCGCAGGCGGCTGGGCCTTCGTCGACCGGTCATGCCAATATGAGCATGACAGCGGCCCAACAGAAGCTCAATCAGCTCGGCTATGACGCAGGCACGCCGGACGGAATGCTCGGACGGAAAACGGTCGAAGCGTTGCGTGCGTTCCAGCGTGACCGCCGGATTCCGATCACCGGCCAGCTGGATCAGGCCACGATGAACGAACTGGCCAAGTAAATCGGCCGGTCACCCCGCAAAAAAGCCCGCTTCGGCGGGCTTTCTGGTTTGGATGTCATGCGGCGCGCCGATGCTCACGCCGCCTCGCGTCGCGTCGGCGCCTGCCGATCGATCAGGCCGTGAACCGTCGCGTACTTCACGAGATCGACCACCGAATGCGCCCCCAGGCGCCGCTGCACGGCCACCTTGTGCGTGCTGACCGTCTTGATGCTCAGATGCAGCTTGTTGGAAATTTCGGTCACCGACAGCCCCTGCACGAGCAACGCAAACACCTCGAACTGCCGGTCGGACAGTTTGGTGTGGGGCAAATCGCTGTTGGCGACAGGCGGTGGCGGGGGAGCAGACACCGGACTTGCCGCAGCAGCCAGTACGGTCGCCACCAGTCGTGTGGGAGCGACGTTCTTCTCGAGAAATGCGTAGGCCCCGAGTTGAATGGCCCGCTCGGCATAGATCGAGGGGTCGTACATCGAGCAGACGATGATGCGTAGTCCCGGGGCCTCGTTGCGGATGTGGCGAAGCAGCGCCAGCCCCTCACGCCCGGGCATCCCGAGATCGAGGATGGCTACGTCCGCTGGCGCCTTCGCCAGCATCTGCAGCAGACTGCTGCCGTCGCTCACCTCGCCGACGACGCGGATTTGCGGGCTCCCGGCCAGGATGGCTGACAAGCCAGCGCGCACGACGGGATGGTCATCGGCAATGATGACGCGGACAGCGGTTGATGACGACGTGGACATGAATCGACCCCTTGAAATCTTGACGGGCAAGCCTCGTCCGACCACCGCGGACGCGCAAAATCCGAGCATTGGCCTCGTGAACCTTATCGGTGCAATGTCGCGGCCCCTCGCCGCGACCCAGCGTCCTAGGCGGGCGCGCTCCGCCGGAGAGCCGGTCAGGCGCGATCCTCGCGTTTTCAGTCGCAGGCTTTACTCACAGATCATATTGTCGGCCCTGCATGCCGGTTCGCCACATCACCGCCGCCAAAGCGGAGTATTTTTACCGTCAGTGACGCACACGCCGCACCACGCCACATGGTGCAACGGTCAGATGGCTCGGTACTGTCCTTCAAATCGAGCAAGCGCGTCGAGCAGCAGGCCCAACTCCTGATCAAGACGTGCCTGTGTCATGCCCAGGCGGCCCTCCATGAGGGCCCGGCTCACATCCGCCAGCCGATGTGCGCCCAGCAGGGCTGCAGCGCCTGCAATTCGGTGCGCGGCGTTCTTCGCCAAATCGCTTCGACCGGCTGAAACCGCCTGCTGCCAGCGCGCCACATCCTTGGGTAGCTCCTCACGCGCCAGTCGCAGCAAGCGTTCGACAACCGACGAATCAGCCTGCGCCGCACGCACCAGGCCGTCGAGAATCCGCTCATCGAGAATGGCCAATTCACTTGCTGCGGCGGGTGGTGACGCTGCGACCTCACCCTCGCATGCTGCCTCGATCGCAGCGGCGATCATGTCGGAGGTCGCGGGCTTGGTCACGAAGCCCTGCATCCCCGCCTCACGCGCCGCCTCGCGATCACGATCGAGCGTGCTGGCCGTGAGCGCAAGCAGCGCGGGCGGCTGAGCGCCTCGTCCCTTGGCCGCCTCGATGATGCCCCGCGCCGCGTCGAAGCCGCTCATGTCGGGGAGGTTGAGATCCATGAGCACCACGTCGTAGTGCTCGCGCTCCGCAGCTTGGAGCGCTGCCTGACCAGATGCCGCCGCATCTACCGAATACCCCCGGCCGCGCAAGCCGACGGCGACGATCTCCCGATTCACCGGATGATCGTCGACCACGAGAACGTGTCGCGCCACCGAAGGGCGCTTTGGCAGCGGCTGCAGCGCAGGCTCTTCATCGACATCGCCAAGCGGAATGATCAGCCGAGCCGTGGTTCCCGTCCCGGCCTCACTTTCGATCTCGAGACTACCGCCCAGCGCCTGGGCCAGCTGACGCGAGAGAAATAGACCGACACCATGGCCGGGCGCCCCCCGGACGCTGCCGCTGCTCGCGAACAGTTCGAACAGACGCTCCTTCGCATCCTCGGGGATGCCCACGCCTGTGTCCTCGACCGCGAAGGCGAGACAACGCATCTGGCCGCGCACCACCCGCGACAGCCGCAGTGCGATGCGCCCCACGCTCGTGAACTTGATCGCGTTGCTGAGCAGGTTGACGAGGATCTGGCGCAAGATTGCGCCGTCGCTTGCAATCGTCCGGGGCGCATCGTCAGCAACATCGAGCACGACCGGGACGGCCTGCTTGGGCGCGGCCGCAACCGCCACCCGGCGGGCATCCGTGACGAGCGCAACGACGTCGACCGGTGTCTTGACGACCGGAACCTCCCCGCCCCGTGAGGCCCCCTCCAGTCGGGCTTGCATGAGTACGGTATCGGCCAGCGAGATGAGCGACCGGCACGCCGCTTCGATCGTGCAGAGTCGCTCCTCCAGTTCGGCAAGGGGCACGACGGGAGCGTCCTCTGGGCCGCCGCCCGACTTGCCAATGGCGCCCTGAGCCTCCTGCGCACCGTGTATGCCCTGCTCAGCCACCGCAACAACGCGAGCACGCAAAGCTTCCGCGCTTCCCACGAGGGTCTGCAGCGGCGTACGGATTTCGTGGCTCAGATAGGCGGCAAAGCGTGCCTTTTCCTCGGCAGCGGCACGCGCCGCCTCGGCGCTGCGCAAGAGTTCCTCCTCGTACAGGCTGCGCCGGGCGACCTCGGCCTGCAACTCCTCGGTCGTCGCACGAAGTGACTGGGTCCGTTCCTCGACCCGCGCCTCGAGCGATTCGTTGAGCCGGGCAAGCTCGGCGCGCTGCGTCTGGCTCTCGGTCCAGGCCTCGCGCCAGCGCCCGAACACGTCTCGAAACGCGCGCTCGAGCATGACCAGCTCGGCGAGCGACAGCCGCGTCGGCGGCAGCGTCTTTGTTGTTGCATCGGTCGAAGTCGCCAGATCGACCAGTTGTCCCACGTCGCGCGTGACTCGCCGGAGCACCCAGAGCCCAAGAAGGAGAGTGACTACGAGCGCGACACAGATGACCGCGAACAGCACCATCGCCTGACGGACGACGGGAGAAAAGAAGTCATCGCGCGGGATCGCCACGAGCACGTGCCAGTCGAGCCCCGGCACGTCGACGATACGTCGTGCGGCGAGGTCGATCGACTCGCCACCCGAGGCAAGCTTGGCGATCAGCGGTCCAGCCTCGAAGAACTTGTGCGGCGGCTGAGCGAGCCACCACTGTGCGGCCTGGCTGATGAGCGGCACGGCGCTGTCCTTCGCCAAGGGTTGATCAGTGCTGCCTGCCTCGGCCTGCACCACGCCGGACGCACCTCCCGTTGCGTGCCCCGGCACGGACTGCGCGACCAGGCGACCGGCGCCGTCGACGATGAAGGCCACGCCGTTCTCACTCACGCGCAGACCCCGCATGAAATCCGACAGTTCGGCCAGCACGATGTCGGCCGCTGCAATGCCCAGCAGATGCCCCTGTCCATCGCGCACGGGCAGACTCGCCGTCGTGACCATCTGCCCGGACGCAAAGGAACGATACACCGGCGTCCAGGTCAGGCGGCCGCGGTCGAGGGCCGCCGTGAACCAGGGCCAGTCGGGCGCACGGAAGAGCCGCGTCTCGGTCTCGATCTGGCGCAAACGCTGCCCCGTCGGATCGAGTGCGTACACCGCCCTGGGCCGAGCTGGATCGCGCTGCACGCGCTGGATCGCCGGCGCATCCTCAGGCGGGTTGCTGCGATCGACGCCGATGAAGGCGCCATCGGCCCGCGCGAAATAGACGTAGCTGGCCGAGCGGCTGGCCACGAGGGTCGCGAAGATGCGATCGGCGAGCGCCTCGATGTCGGTCTGCGCCTCGATCAGCTTGGAATCAGGGCGCCGCAGCGAGGGAAACGCCGAAGCGAGCAGCAACGAGGCCTCCTGCAGCTGGTGCACCGCGATGCGCTCCACGCGCTGCGAAATATCGGTCACCAGTTGCCTGGATAGGTGATCGGCTGCGCGAACGCCCGTGAACAGCGCCACACCCCCGATCAGGAGGCTGGGCAGAAGCACGAGCCCGACGAACGGCAGCGTGAGCAGCGTGCGCAGCCGAAGTACCGTGCCCCGTCCACCTTGAGAACGACCCGCTCCGGTATCTTCTGGACGACTCTGGCGCGCTGACATTTCCCCGCAGTTCTCCGACGTTCAGGCTGATCGGCGTCCGCTCGTGCTCCGACGATTGGATCGCATTGTGCCCAGTCGAGCCGGACGGCTGGGTCAGGTCATGCCGCGTGCGCGGTCACTCAAAGAATGCTTTGATCCGATCGAAAAACCCTGCCTCTTTCGGACTTTGCCGAGTCGCGTTCTTGACCCGGATCTCCTCGAACTCGCGGAGCAGCTCACGCTGCCGAGCCGTGAGATTGACCGGTGTCTCGACCTGCACGTGGCAGTACAGATCACCCGTGACGCTGCCGCGAACCGGCCGGATGCCCTTGTTCTTGAGCCGGAACACCTGACCGGATTGGGTCTCGGCAGGAATCTTCAGGATCGCCTTGCCGTCGAGCGTCGGGATTTCGATCTCGCCACCCAGGGCCGCGGTTGCGAACGAGATGGGCATCTCGCAGTGCAGATCGGCCCCATCACGCTGGAACACTGGATGCGGCTTGATCTGGATGACGACATAGAGGTCGCCAGGCGGACCGCCGTTGACGCCGGGCTCGCCTTCCCCGGCGAGGCGGATGCGATCGTCGGTATCCACTCCTGCGGGGATCGTCACCTCGAGCGTCTTGGTGGTCTTCTTCTGGCCCGTGCCATGACAGGCCTTGCAGGGGTGCTTGACTACCTTGCCGCTTCCGCGGCAGGTCGGGCAGGTTTGCTGCAGACTGAAGAAGCCCTGCGAGATGCGAACCACGCCCGCACCACCACAGGTGCCGCAGATCTCGGGCTTGTGCCCCGGCTCGGCGCCGGAGCCGTGACAGACACTGCACGTCTCGGCGCTCGGGATGCGCAGCTTGGCCGTCGTGCCGCGTGCGGCCTCCTCGAGTGAAATTTCAAGGTTGTAACGCAGGTCGGAGCCCCGGAACGGCGCATCCGGCCGCTCCCGGCGACGTCCACCGCCAAAGATCTCTCCGAAGATGTCGCCAAAGGCATCGGCGAAACCGGCCGAGCCGAAGCCGCCCGCACCGGCGGCAGCATTCGCATCGACGCCCGCGTGGCCGTACTGGTCGTAGGCCGCTTTCTTCTGCGGGTCGGAGAGCACCTCGTAGGCGAGGCTCGCCTCCTTGAATTTCTCCTCCGCTGCCTTGTCACCCGGATTGCGGTCCGGGTGATACTTCATGGCGAGCTTCCGATACGCCTTCTTGATTTCGTCGTCCGAGGCGTTGCGGGCCACGCCCAGCACCTCGTAGAAGTCTCGTTTCGACATGCATGGAACCCACCGGTCTGGCCGGTGGCATCTATGTGACTCAGGGGTTGTGGGGGAGGTTTGGGGCGACCGACCCGGGTTCAACCAGCGGCCCTGCATCCCCGGTCGCCTGGCTCAGGGTGTGCCCATCCCAGCGCCAGAGCGGAGCGATGCCCCCGACTGGGATTGTCTCCCAGCGGCGGGCCATGGCTTTGCGCGTGGCGTCGTCCACCCCGTGGACGTTCTTCCACTGTCCGAGGCACTCCACGATGTGCGGCGTCACGCCAGCCAGCACCGCGAGCCCCAACGGACCGGCGAGTTCCCAGCGCCGAACGTGCGTGTTGGCCAACACCACCGACCGCCCCGATTCGAGCGCCGCGAGGGCTGCGCGCAGCGTTGCGGCGTGTGCATCCGCCACGCGGGCCGGGTCGTAGCGATAGCCTGCAGGCGTCTCGAAGTGCTGGTCGGCCTCGTACAGGTGGAAGCCGTGCTGGTCGACGAGCGCCCGGGCGAGCGTGGTCTTGCCGCTACCGGGCAGCCCTCGAAGGATGACCAGGCGTGCCTCGGCAAGGCGGACGGCCGCCGCGAAGAGTGCGTGCTCACTCAGCAACGGTTCCACTGCCGGGTCGTCGGTCGCGTCCGGGGACTTCATTCGGGGATTGTCCCGGATCATGGTTGTCCCGCGTCGGCGCAACGCTCGACCCCCGCGTTAGGATGACGTTTCGATCTCGATTGCGCGAAAGCTCCCATGCCCCTCAACCCGCCCCGGCATCGACCCTTCCTCCTCGTGGTGACGACGCTTCTCGCCGTGAGCATCATCAATGCCCCGTCACACGGCAACACGACAGCCGACTCGCCGGTCCCGGCGCGTGACGTACTCACGCTCGACGCCGCGGTCGCAACTGAGGTGACGCCCGACCTGGCCGTGATCACGCTCGCCGCCGAGGCCGCAGGCGCGGACGCCGCGGCCCTCACGCGCGAGGTTCAGCAAGCAATCAACGCCGCTCTCGCGCTCGCCAAGACCACCCGAGACATCGAGGCGCGTACCGGCGGCTTCAGCACCCAGCCGCGCTGGAACACGAAGGGCGGGCGCGACGGTTGGACCGTGCGGGCGGAACTCATCCTCAAGTCCAGGGATTTCGGCGCGCTGGGTACGCTCGCCGGTCGACTGGTACAGCAAAAGCTCATGATCGTGTCGAGCGGCTTCGAGGTCTCCCGCGACCTCCGAGAGCGCGAGGAGGCTGCGCTGATCGAACGCGGCATCGCCGCCTTTCAGGCCAAGGCACGCACGGCGGCCCGGGCCTTCGGTTTCACGGCCTTCAACCTCCGGGAGGTGAACCTCGGCACGATCAATGGCGAGCTGCGTCCGCAACCCCGCCCGATGCTGGCCCGCGCGGCCGAGATGGCTGCGGCACCGCCCGAGCCGGTGGCGATCGAGGCCGGGCGGGTGACACTTTCGCTGTCGGTCAGCGGATCCGTCCAACTCGTCAAATGAGCCTTGGACGCA
>CALDYQ010000052.1 GCA_937944385.1 uncultured Burkholderiales bacterium
ATGCTTCAAGCGGTGAAGGACATCGCTCGGGAGTGGTATGTCGAGCCCAACCGGCGCGCCGAGTTCATCGAACTTCTCATGCGTGACGGGAAGGTCGTGAACTTCGTCTCCGAGGTCTATCGCCACAAAACGCGAGAGCGGATTTGGGTGCGTGAGAACGCACACGTTGTGCGCAACCGTGAGGGTGCAGTGCTCTTCTTCGAGGGGACGGTCGAGGACATCACTGAGCGAGTGCGAGCAAAGCAACGTCTCGCAGACAGCGAGCGGCGATTTCGCGCGCTCACCGAGAAGGCGCAGGTCGGCACTGCCATCGTCGATGCGCAGGGGGTTGTGCTTTATGCCAATCCGTTCTGCGAGACGCTGTTCGGCATTCCGCCAGAGCGTTTGGTCGGTACCAATGTGTTCGACTCGATGCATTCGGACGACCTGGCCGAACATCGGGCCGAGTTCGCCGCCGTGCAGGCGGGTACGAATACCGGCCGCGAGAGCATCGCCCGGCATCTACACCCCGACGGACGCTACCGGCATCTGGCCTCGCTTGCGAAGGACTATCGCTCGGATCCCGCCATCGGCGGCATCGTGATCAATTGGCGGGATGTCACCGAGTCACGCGAGGCGGAGGCGCAGCTTCGCCTGCTGGCCACCACCGATCCCTTGACCGGCTTGCTCAACCGACGCGAGTTCGAACGCGTCGTCAATGCTCGTATCGCCGCAGCCGCGCACGAGCAGTTCGTGCTGCTCTACATCGACGTCAACCGCTTCAAGCTGATCAACGACAGCCTGGGGCACCTCGCCGGTGACGAAGCCCTCATCCGTTTGGCCGACCGCATGCGAAGCCATTCGCGCGAGGGGGAAGTGCTCGCCCGGCTCGGGGGGGATGAATTCGGCGTCTTTGCGCCGGTGCGCACTCGCGCTGAAGGGGGCGAGCTGGCGGAGCGCATGCTCTCGGCCACCGCGGCACCGCTCGAGGTGGGCAGTCTTCAGGTCGAGCTCGGCGCAAGCGTCGGCGAGGCCTACTTCCCCGAGGACGCGCAGAACTTCTCGGATCTGCTGAGTGCGGCCGATCTCGCGATGTACCGCGCGAAGGAACGTCCGGGGAGCCGGGTGGCCAGCTACGAGCCGATCATGTCGGAGCGTCTGCGGGAGCAGTTGCATCTGGCCCAGGCGCTCTATGCCGCCCTCGAGCGACGCGATATCGGCGTAGCCTACCAGCCTATCGTCGATGTCGGTTCCGGGGCCTGGCTCGGTTTCGAGGCCTTGGCCCGCTGGCACCATCCCGAGCGCGGAGCGCTCGACGCGGCCCAGTTCATCGGCTTGGCCGAAGACCACGGGCAGATCGCTGCGCTCGGGCGGCAGGTGGCCGAGACGGCGATCGCCCAGCTCGGGGCATGGCACCGGGCGGGACATGAGTCGATCCGGCTGGCGCTCAACGTGTCTCCGCTCCAGATCCGCGACCCGGATTTCGTCGACATGATTGCCACGCAGATCGCTCGGCATGGCGTGCCGGCCAAGCGGCTCTTCGTCGAAATCACCGAATCGGCCCTCGCCGGCAGCGACGCGCAGAGCCTCGAGGCCATCGAGCAGCTCACCCGACTGGGCGTCCGCATCATTCTCGACGACATCGGCACCGGTTATGCGTCGTTTTCACAGTTGAAGCGTTTCCGCGTCGATGTCATCAAGGTCGATCGGTCCTTCGTACAGGGACTGCCGGCCCGGCGCGTGGACCGCGCCATCGTAACTGCGCTCGCCGCGATGGCCAACGCCCTCGGCATCCGAGTCGTTGCCGAGGGTGTCGAACGTGAGGACCAGCTCGACTTCCTGCGCGGCGTGGGCATCGGTGCGGCGCAGGGCTTCCTCTTCTCAAGCCCGCTAGATGCCGAGTTGGCGAGTGCTCGCTTGGCCGAGCTCGCCGCTGGACAAAGACGATAATTCAGGCCTGTCGAGCAAAAGACCGCTCGGCCGGTCGTGCGAGGCTCCTGCGGCGGGCCCGAACGACGATGCATTCCCGAACTCTCGTGCTCAAGCGACTGCTCGCGGGCGGCACGACGGCATGAACGGAAACCCCATGCAATACATCTACACGATGAGCGGCGTCTCGAAGACGGTGCCGCCGAAACGACAGATCATCAAGGACATCTCGCTGTCCTTCTTCCCCGGCGCGAAGATCGGACTGCTCGGCTTGAACGGCGCAGGCAAGTCGACATTGCTCCGGATCATGGCCGGGGTTGACCGCGATTTCACAGGCGAGGCGCGCCCCCAGCCGGGTATCAAGATCGGCTACCTGCCGCAGGAGCCCGAGCTCGATCCGGAAAAGACCGTTCGCGAGATCGTCGAGGAGGGCTTGGGAAGCGTCACCGCGGCGCAGAAACGCTTGGAGGAGGTGTACGCCGCGTATGCCGAGCCGGACGCCGATTTCGACGCGCTCGCGAAGGAACAGGCCGAACTCGAGGCGATCATCGCCGCCGGCGACGGCCACAACGTGGAGCAGCAGCTGGAAGTGGCTGCCGATGCTCTTCGGCTGCCGCCGTGGGATGCCAAGGTGGGCACACTCTCTGGCGGGGAGAAGCGTCGCGTCGCGCTGTGTCGACTTCTTCTGTCCAAGCCGGACATGCTGTTGCTCGACGAGCCGACGAACCACCTCGATGCCGAAAGCGTGGACTGGCTCGAGCAGTTTCTGCAGCGCTACCCGGGCACCGTGGTGGCGGTGACGCACGATCGCTATTTTCTCGACAACGCGGCCGAGTGGATTCTCGAACTCGACCGCGGCCAGGGCATCCCATGGAAGGGCAACTACAGCTCCTGGCTCGATCAGAAGAGCGCACGCCTCAAGGCGGAGGAGCAGAGCGAGTCGGCCCGTCAGAAGGCGCTCAAGAAGGAGCTCGAATGGGTGCGGCAGAACCCGAAAGGACGCCAGGCCAAGAGCAAGGCGCGTCTCACCCGCTTCGAGGAGCTGTCGAGCTACGAATACCAGAAGCGCAACGAGACCAACGAGATCTTCATCCCAGTGGCCGAGCGGCTCGGCAATCAGGTGATCGAGTTCAAGAACGTCACCAAGAGCTACGGCGACCGGGTGCTGATCGACAACCTCTCGTTCTCGATCCCGCCCGGTGCCATCGTCGGCGTGATCGGGCCGAACGGTGCCGGTAAGTCCACGCTGTTCAAACTCATCACCGGTGCGGAGAAGCCCGACAGTGGCGAGATCGTGATCGGGCACACCGTGCAGATGGCGTTCGTCGACCAGTCGCGGCAGTCGCTTCAGAACGACAAGACCGTCTGGGAAGACGTTTCGGGCGGTGCCGACATCCTCCAGGTTGGGAAGTTCGAGATGCAGAGCCGCGCCTATATCGGGCGCTTCAACTTCAAGGGCCCGGATCAGCAAAAGCTCGTGGGAACGCTCTCGGGCGGAGAGCGCGGACGGCTGCATCTCGCCAAGACGCTGCTCAAGGGCGGCAACGTGCTCCTGCTCGATGAGCCATCGAACGATCTGGACGTCGAGACCTTGCGTGCGCTGGAGGATGCGCTCCAGGAGTTCGCCGGCACGGCGATCATCATCAGCCACGACCGCTGGTTCCTCGACCGCATCTGCACCCACATCCTCGCGGCCGAGGGTGACAGCCAGTGGTTCTTCTACGACGGCAACTACCGCGAGTACGAGAACAACAAGATCCAGCGCCTCGGTGAGGAGGCCGCGCGCCCGAAGCGCGTGCGCTTCAAGGCGCTCAAGTAGACGCCTCGAGCGTGGTTCCCCAGCAGACGATCGCGACCGAGGTTTCGGCGACCGGGGTGGCGCTTCACTCCGGCGTGCGGGTTCGCATGACGTTGAGGCCGGCGCCCATCGACACGGGCATCGTATTTCGGCGGGTCGATATCGACCCGCCGGTGGACATTCCGGCGCGCGCCGAACTCGTCACCGAGACGCGGCTGGCCACAACGCTCAGCCACGGCGGCGCGAAGGTGGCCACCGTCGAGCACCTGCTTGCGGCCTGCGTGGGCTGTGGTGTGGACAACCTGATCGTCGAGGTAGACAACCTCGAAGTGCCGATCATGGACGGCTCATCGGCCCCATTCGTCTTCCTGCTCATCGAGGCGGGCATCGTTGCCCAGGATGCGCCGCGCAAGGTGATCGAGATTCTCGAGCCCGTTCGGGTGACGCTGCCAGACCCGGCCGGCGAAAAATTTGCGAGCCTCGAGCCGGCAACGGCCTTCGAGGTCGACTTCACGATCGATTTCTCCCACCCCGCGATCCCGGCCGAGCAGTGCCGCATCGCAATGCCCTTGCCACCCGAGGTGTTTCTGGATCACATCAGCCGGGCCCGCACCTTCGGCTTTTCATTCGAGGCGGATGCGCTCCGGGCGATCGGCCTCGCACAGGGCGGCAGCATGGACAACGCGATCGTTCTCGACCGCTACAAGATCCTGAACCGCGAGGGGCTGCGCTTCGCCGACGAGCTGGCCCGGCACAAGGTGCTCGACGCCGTGGGCGATCTGTTTCTACTCGGGCATCCGGTCCGCGGCCGGTATCACGCGTTCAAGTCGGGGCATGAACTGAACAACCGGCTCTGCCGGGCGCTCCTCGCGCAACCTTCGGCGTGGCGGCTCACGCCGGCTTGAGCCGAGCCCTGACCGTGATGCGCTTGCGGTCGGACGACGGCCGTCAGCGTGAAAGCGTGCGAGACAGGCGAAGGAGCGCGGTTTGCATGCGCTCACTCTTGATGTGAGCCGCTGCATCGCTGAGCTTCGCGGAAACGGCGGGACCGGGGCGCGGTGCCGCGATGCGGACGGATGGGGTCCCGACTTGGACGCGCACGCGAAAGTCGTTACATTTCAAGCTCTTGGCGTTTGCTGCGGCCAGCAGTGAGGCGCGCTCCATGCGAGCGACGTGGGCCGCATCCGGCGTACGCACGAGGAGTTCGAGACAGCTTCCGTCCAGATGCATCGATGCGACGTGAGAGCGCAGATGTTCGGGAAGCAAATCACTCAGCAGGGTGGCATCGATCCTCTCGCGCTTGCGCGTGAGTGGTAGTGCCGCCGAGAACTGCGGAGCACGATCGAACCATCGGGCCAACGCCGTCGGACGGGGATAGAGAGCCTTCACATGCAAATTATCCTGGTATCGAACGACTTCCGAGACAAGCGCACCCTGCACGTGGGCTGGAAGCAGATCGCACTGGCGGCTATCGTCTTTTTGCTCCTCCTCGCAGCGACGGCGACCCTGGCCAATTACCTGTCGCTCAAGTACGCCGCCACCAGCAACCACCCGCTCGTGCGCAGCATCCTCTTGGCCGATCAGCATGCCGAAGCCAAGCAGCGGCGCGAGCAGCTTCAGGCCAATATCGACAACCTGGCGATCAAACTGGGCGAGGTCCAGGCGCACATGGTTCGACTCGACGGCCTGGCAGAGAAGCTGGCCAAGGTCGCGGGTCTCAAGCCCCAGGAACTGCCCTCCGCGCCGTCGAGCAGCGGTCGCGGGGGCCCGGAGGTGCGCGGCTCGCCGCTGTCTCTCTCCGAGTTCGAGTCCGCGCTGAATAGCCTGGTTGCCAAGGTAGACATCGCAGGGGATCAGATGATGGTGCTCGAGGCGCTTCTCGTCGAGGGCAGTGCGCAGCGCAAGTTCCTGCCGACGCTGCCTCCGGTTGAAAATGTGTCTTTCACGTCCAACTATGGCTACAGGATCGATCCCTTCACGGGGCATCAGAGCTTCCATGAAGGCATCGACTTCGCAGCAGAAACCGGTGCCCCGATCGTCGCCTCGGCAAGCGGCAAGGTCATCAGCGCAGAGCTGCATCCCGCCTACGGCAAGGTCATCGACATCGACCACGGCAATGGTCTGGTCACGCGCTATGCGCACGCCTCCGAGCTCTTGGTCAAGGAGGGTGACCTCGTCGTCCGCGGTCAGAAAATCGCCCGGGTGGGCTCCACAGGACGCTCGACCGGGCCTCACCTTCACTTCGAGGTCCGCCTCAACGGCGCGCCACAGAACCCGGCACGCTTCCTGGCGGCAAACTGACGCTCCGCCGGCCGCCGCGCGCGGGCCGATCCGCCCCGGGGGCGGCCTAGAATCAAGGGTTGTTCCCGTCTTTCCCGCATGCCCCTTCGGCCTTCTCCGCAACGGGCTGCCCTGGAAGGCCACCTCCACTGCGCCGCCCGCATCGCCCCATCGCCTTCCTTCCCACCCATCACGAATGAGATTTCGCGACGCCAGCGCGGCGTCGCGCTTCGGCCATGTTTGATCAGTTCCTGAAGAAGATTTTTGGTAGCCGAAACGACCGTCTGCTCAAGGCCTATCGCGCTCGGGTCGCGAAGATCAACGCGCTCGAGCCCGCTTTGCAGAGCCTCTCGGATGAAGCGCTTCGTGGAAAGACGGCCGAGTTCAAGACACGCCTGAGCCAGGGGGCATCGCTCGATGACTTGCTGGCGGAAGCCTTTGCCGTGGTGCGCGAGGCGAGCCGCCGGGTGCTCGAGATGCGTCACTTCGACGTCCAGCTGATCGGCGGCATGGTGCTGCATGAAGGCAAGATCGCCGAAATGCGCACGGGCGAAGGCAAGACGCTCATGGCCACGCTGCCGGTGTACCTGAACGCGCTCGCCGGCAAGGGCGTTCACGTGGTGACGGTCAACGACTACCTGGCGCGTCGTGATGCCGACTGGATGGGCCGCATCTACCGCTTCCTTGGACTTTCGGTCGGCGTGGTCGCCTCCCAGCAGGACAACGCGAGCAAGATCGCGGCCTACCAGGCCGACATCACCTACGGTACGAACAACGAGTACGGCTTCGATTACCTGCGCGACAACATGGAATACAACGTGGCCGATCGTCGGCAACGTGGACTCCATTACGCGATCATCGACGAGGTCGACTCGATCCTGATCGACGAGGCGCGAACGCCGCTCATCATCTCCGGCCAAGCCGAAGGCAGCGTCGACATCTACTACCAGTTGAACGCGCTGCCGGCCGCGCTCACGCGGCAGGCCGATGAAAAATCGCCCGGCGACTACTGGGTGGACGAAAAGCAGCGCCAGGTGCACCTTTCGGAGCAGGGCCACGAGAGTGCGGAGAAGTGGCTGGAAGCCTCGGGGCTTCTGCCGGCCGGCACGAGCCTCTATGACGCGGCAAACATCTCGCTCATGCATCATGTGTATGCGGCGCTTCGGGCCCACGCGCTCTACCACCGCGACGAGCATTACGTCGTGCAAAACGGCGAGGTCATCATCGTCGATGAGTTCACCGGACGTCTCATGGCCGGACGTCGCTGGAGCGATGGCCTCCATCAGGCGGTCGAAGCCAAGGAGGGTGTGCCGATCCAGCGCGAGAACCAGACGCTCGCCTCGATCACCTTCCAGAACTACTTCCGCATGTACGGCAAGCTCGCCGGCATGACCGGCACGGCCGATACGGAAGCGTACGAATTCCAGCAGACCTACGGACTCGAGACCGTCATCATCCCGACGCACCGTCCGATGATCCGGCGCGACGAGAACGATCTGTTCTTCAAGACGGCCGCCGAGAAGTACGCCGCCGCCGTGCGGGACATCAAGGACTGCTATGAGCGCGGGCAGCCGGTCCTGGTTGGCACCACGTCGATCGAGAACTCCGAGCTGATCTCGGAGATGCTCAAGCGCGAGGGGCTCCCGCACCAGGTGTTGAATGCCAAGCAGCACGAGCGCGAGGCCCTGATCGTCGCCCAGGCCGGGCGACCGAAGATGATCACGATTGCGACCAACATGGCCGGTCGCGGCACCGACATCGTGCTCGGAGGCGCGCTCGAGCCGGAACTGCGGGCGATCCGCGAGGACGAATCGCTCACCGAGGCGGAGCGCGCGGCGCGGATCGCGAAAGTGGAGGCAGAGTGGCAGGCCCGGCATGACGAGGTCATCGCCGCAGGCGGTCTGCGCATCGTCGGTACCGAGCGGCATGAGTCACGGCGCATCGACAACCAGTTGCGCGGCCGCGCCGGACGCCAGGGCGATCCGGGTTCGAGCCGCTTCTATCTTTCGGCGGAAGACCCGCTGATCCGCATCTTCGGCGGCGACCGCATGAAGAACATCATGACGCGCCTGCGCATCCCGGACGGCGAACCCATCGAG
Organism: uncultured Burkholderiales bacterium; assembly: GCA_937944385.1. GTDB lineage: Bacteria > Pseudomonadota > Gammaproteobacteria > Burkholderiales > Casimicrobiaceae > Casimicrobium. The sequence goes on from CALDYQ010000052.1 coordinate 8,086, forward strand.
GCAGGCATCATGACGCGCCAGATCGAGAAAGCGCAACTCAAGGTGGAGCAGCGCAACTTCGACATCCGGAAGCAGCTGCTCGAATATGACGACGTAGCCAACGATCAACGCCGGGCGATCTACGAGCAACGCAATCACCTGCTCGAGGCAAAGGATCTGACTGACACCGCCCGCGAGATGATTCTCGGCTGGACGCGCGACACGGTCGCCCAGTTCGTCCCGCCGGAGAGTACCGAGGAGCAGTGGGACTTGCCCGGACTCGGGGCGGCACTGGCCGAAGTCAGCGTGCATGTGCCGGTCGAGGAGTGGCAAGCCAAGGCGTCCGATCTCGACGACACCGACATCCGCGAACGCTGCGAAGCAGCGGCGCTTGCGGTCTATCAGAGCAAGCGCGAGCTCGCCGGAAGCGAGATCTGGGGGCAATTCGAGCGCAACATCCTGCTCCAGTTCCTGGACACGCAGTGGCGCGACCATCTGTCGAGCCTCGACTACCTGCGTCAGGGTATCCATCTGCGCGGCTATGCGCAGAAGAACCCCAAGCAGGAGTACAAGAAGGAAGCCTTCGAGATGTTCGGGCAGATGCTCGATCGCTTCCGCTCTGAAGTGGTCCGGGTCCTCTTGACCGTGCAGGTGCGCTCCGAGGCGGATGCGCAGGCCGTAGAGCCCCATGCCCAGGCCACGAACGTGGCCTATCAGCATGCCGACGTGGACGGTTTGACCGGCGAACCGGCAGCGGTGCCCGAAGCGCGAGAGGATGCGCGACCGGCAGCACGACCGGTCGTGCGTCAGGGGCCGAAGCTCGGCCGGAACGACCCCTGCTGGTGCGGATCGGGCAAGAAATACAAGCACTGCCACGGCCGCCTCGAATGATTTGTCATCGCGCTACGCTCGGCTCCTGACTCAGACCATGCCCGTCGCCTACACCCCGCTACCTCCTGATCAGGCGTATGCCGTTGCCGGTGTGCGTTGCTACCCCGTCGCAGCGCATGTCCGAAAGCCCGATCGACTTGACTTCATGGTGGTCCGGTTCGCGCCGCGAACGGTCGTGGGGGGGGTGTTCACACAGAGTCGGTTTGCCGCAGCGCCTGTAGCGGTCTGTCGTGAACATCTTGCGCGATCAAGCGAGATCGGGGCGCTCGTCATCAACACGGGCGTGGCCAACGCAGCCACTGGCGCACTCGGGCTCGACAATGCACGGGCGACCTGTCGCGAGGTGGCCGAGGCCTTCGGTTTGAATGCAGAGCAGGTATTGCCTTTCTCGACCGGGGTCATCCTCGAGCATTTGCCGATGGCACGCATCAAGGAGGGCGTGTGCCTTGCGCGCGCGCGTGCCGAGCGCGGTGAGCACGCGTCCTGGGATCAGGTCGCACGCGCCATCATGACCACCGACACGGTCTACAAGCTCGCCTCGCGGCGCATCACGCTCGGGGGGAAGACGGTCCACGTGACTGGTATCGCCAAAGGCGCAGGGATGATTCAGCCCAACATGGCCACGATGCTTGGCTTCGTCTTCACCGATGCCGCCGTGTCGGGCGCGGCCATCCAGGCGCTTGCCCGTGATGCGGCCAACGCGAGTTTCAACCGCATCACGGTAGATGGAGACACCTCCACCAATGACAGCTTTGTCATCGCCGCGACGGCACAAGCAGGCCACCCGACGCTCACCGGGTTCGACACCGGCGATGGCTTGCTCTTCGCCGACACGGTGCGTGCGGTGAGTCTGGAGCTTGCGCAGGCCATTGTGCGGGATGGTGAAGGTGCAACCAAGTTCATGACGATTCGCGTGACGGGCGGTCGCGATGACGCCGAGTGCGATCGCATTGCCCGGGCGATCGCCCACTCTCCCTTGGTCAAGACGGCGTTTTTCGCGAGTGATCCGAATCTCGGACGTATCCTGGCGGCGGTCGGCTACGGCGCGCCGGCGGATCTCGACCCTGCGCGGGTCACCGTGCATCTGAACGGGATTCTGGTGGCCGAGGCGGGCGGGCGCGCGGCGAGCTATCGCGAGGAGGCCGGTGCTGCCGCAATGAAAGCGCACGATATCGAGGTGCACGTGGATCTCGCGCGCGGCGGGGCCGAGGCCGTCATCTACACCTGCGACTTCTCGTACGACTACGTGAAGATCAACGCCGATTACCGGAGCTGATGGTCCCGCATGGCTCATCGAGTCCACCGCCCGAAGGCAGCTGCGCCAGTGCTTCCCCCGGATTCTTCGGCTTCGCAACTCGAGTTGCTTGCGCGGATCGCCGGCGCGCTCGAGCGGCTGTCGCCCGCACCGATGCCCTTGCCGGACTTCCGGCACTGCCTTGCTGCCCAGTGGCGCCGCGTCGGGCAGAGCGCGTGGCTTGAACCCGTCACGACACCGCACTGTATCGATGCCGACGATCTGGTCGCCGTGGATACCCAGCGGGAACTGATCGACCGAAACACGCGCCAGTTCGTCCGAGGTCGTCCGGCCAACAATGTGCTCCTCACCGGGGCGCGCGGGACGGGCAAGAGCTCGCTGGTCAAGGCAATGCTTGCGCGTTACGGCGGCCAGGGGCTCAGGCTGATCGAGGTCGACAAGGCGCATCTTGCGGACATGGCGACCATCGCCCGTCTCGTGGCGGACCGTCCAGAGCGCTTCATCGTGTTCTGTGACGATCTGTCCTTCGATGCGGGGGATGCAAGCTACAAGGCGCTCAAGGCGGCGCTGGACGGTTCGATTGCTGCTGCCACACCGAATCTGCTGATCTACGCCACATCGAACCGTCGGCATCTTCTGCCCGAGTATTTCCACGAGAACGCCGAGACTCGGTATGCTGGCGAGGAGGTCCACTTTGGCGAGAGCGTGGAGGAAAAGGTCTCGCTGTCCGAGCGCTTCGGGCTGTGGATCTCGTTCTACCCGTTCGATCAGGACGCGTATCTTGCGGCGGTTGCGCGCTGGGTCGAGCGCATGGGCGGCAGCCTGCCCAGCACCGGCCGTGCGCGCGAAGCCTTCGAGCGGGAAGCCCTGCAATGGGCGCTCCAGCGCGGTTCGCGCTCCGGACGCGTGGCGAGTCAGTTCGCGCGCGACTGGTGCGGTCGGCACCCCCGCAGTCGATCAGGCGCGTGAACGCCCCGCAGACGGCCCGCTTCGATCCGGACGATCCGAGACCACTCACGCGCGTCGCCGTGGGAATCTTGATGCGCCTCCAGGCAGGCGTTACCGAAGTGCTTTTCGCCGAGCGGCCGGCGGACAAGGTCTACGGGGGATTCTGGGAGTTTCCCGGCGGCAAGATCGAAGCCGGAGAGACCGCCCCGGCTGCGCTCATTCGCGAACTGCGCGAAGAGTTGGGCATCGTCGTCCGCGCACCCCGTGCCCTGGTCACCGAGCGCTTCAGCTATCCGCACGCGCATGTCGCGCTCGAATTCTTCGTCTGTCGCGAGTTCGAGGGCGAACCATGCGGCCGCGAAGGACAACGGCTCGCGTGGCAATGCGCGCGCAGCATCACGATGGAACCGCTGCTTCCTGCGCTGCTTCATCCCGAAAGCCGGGTTCTGTCGCTGCTCGCGACACTTTGACCGGTGGCGCTCAGTCCGATCCCGCGTCGGTGTCGATGTCCGGTGTGGCGGGGGCACCCGGAATCCGGTATTCCTCATTGGCCCAGGCTGCGGTGTCGAACAGCTTGCATCTCTCGGAACAGAACGGGCGAAATGGGTTGTCCATACTCCATGGTCGCGCTTCACCGCAGCGCGGGCAACTGACGAGGCGGGGGCCGGTGGCCGATCTCACAGTCTGCACAGTGCCAGCTCGAAGGGAATGTCGCGCGTGGTCACCTGTGCCCGACCTGCGCGGGAGAACTGCCCGCCATGTTCGAGCCAGCGGACGTTGATTGCGTAGCGGTTGGCGCTCAGTTCAGGGACCACGGCCCAGCCGGCCTCGACCCGGATGACCGCAAGCAGTGGCGGGCGAGCGCCATCGAGCGCGCGATGAAAACTTCCGCGCGAGGCACGCTCGCTGCAAAGCTGACTGGAGCCGCGCAGGAGTCGCAGAACGAGGGCAACCGCTTCGTCCAGCGGGGACAGGGGATCGAGCCAGAGCTTGAGATCCGCCTTTCGACGCGCTTCGCCGAGCGCCAACCACGCCTTGAACATCGGCAGCTCGACGTCGCACGCGCCGCCCGGGCTCGATGCGCGTTGTCGCAACTGCGATAGCCAGTCGATCTCCCGCAGGTGCTGTCCTGGGCGCCCCAGCTGTCCTAGGAGATCTGTGATGACCGTCTCCACATCGTGAAGAAACTCGGCGAGCGCCTGGGCTTCGATATCGGGGTGACTCGACTGGGCGCTCCAGAGCGCCCGCTGTCGATCCAGTTCCTGCAGCAGATCGGACTTGAGGTCCGTGCGCGTGGCCGTGTCGATGATCTCGAAGAGGGATAACAAGGCCGAGCGGTGATCGAGCGGGTCCCGGCGCGCAGCCAGCGACTTGACCCGATGAAACTGCTCTTCGAGACGCAGCCACGCCCTGGTCCGCTCAGTCAGGGGAAACTCGAAGAGAAGCGGTTCACCTGCCGCCGAGGCGACAGAACCGGTTTGGCCGACTTCTGCGACGTCGTGCGTCATGCCTTGCCCTCCTGATGAAGCCAGCGCGCCGAAGCGACCAAGGCCTGGTGCAGCTTTTCGATCTGGTGTTTCAGCGAGTCGAGTGTGCCGTCGTTCGCAAGGACGAACTGCGCGTGAGCCAGCCGCAAGTCGCGGCTGGCCTGTGCGTCGACGATTCGCTGGGCCTGGTCGCGCGTCATGCCGGGGCGGCCGGCGGCGCGCGTAACCTGCTGCCCGGTCGACGCGTCAACGACGACGACTGCATGGCAGAGTGGGAGATACGTCTGCTTCTCGATCAAGAGCGGCACCACGAGCACGGTGTAGGGGGCGTGCGGATTGGAGGGGGCACTAAGCGCCTGATTGATCTGCGCCGCGATGCGTGGATGCAGGATGGTCTCGAGCCGTGCTCTGGCATTCACATCCGAGAAGGCGATCTCGCGCAGGCGCGCCCGGTCGATGCAGTCCGGCCCGGACATCGCCTCCGGGAAAGCCTCGCCGATGGCCGCGACCGCGTCTCCGCCGGGTGCGGTCAGTGTTCGAGAGACGGTGTCGGCATCGATGATCGTGGCGCCCAACGCGGCGAGGTGGTCGCTGACCGTCGTTTTGCCGCTGCCGATGCCTCCTGTGAGCCCGACAACGAACACGATCAACCCAGAACGAGGGCTCGCAGGCGTTCTCCGGCGAACAGCGTGGCGAGACCGGCAATCGCCAGATAAGGGCCGAAAGCGATCGCAGTGCCGCGCTCTCCCCGCCGGAATAAGATCAACCCGATGCCGATCACGGCACCCGCGACCGAGGAGATCAGCAGAATCATCGGCAGGGCTTGCCAGCCGAACCACGCGCCCAAGGCCGCGAGCAGCTTGAAGTCGCCGTAGCCCATGCCCTCACGACCCGTGACGAGCTTGAAGAGCCAGTACACCGACCAGAGCACGAGATAACCCGCGACCGCGCCGATCACGGCATCGGGCAGTCGAGCAAAAAGGCCAAACAGGTTGACGATGAGACCCAGCCAAAGGAGCGGCAGCGTCAGGTTGTCGGGTAACAACTGGGTGTCCAGGTCGATGGCGGTGAGGGTGACGAGCGTTGCGCAAAGCACCATGGCGGCCAGCGCCGTCCAACTGGGGCCAAACTGCCAGGCACAGAGTGCAAAGAGCAGACCGGTGACAGCCTCCACGACCGGATAGCGAACCGATATCGGCGCCTTGCAGGCACTGCACTGTCCTCGAAGAACCAACCAGGAGATGATGGGGATGTTCTCGAGCGCCGTGATCTGGTGGCCGCAGGCAGGGCAGGCGGAGCGCGGGGTGATGAGGTTGAAGGCGGGTCCAGTCTGGATCTCTTCGCCCCGCACTTCGGCCGCCTCGGCCTGCCATCGACGCTCGAGCATGACGGGTAGGCGATGGATCACGACGTTGAGAAAACTGCCGATCA
>CALDYQ010000053.1 GCA_937944385.1 uncultured Burkholderiales bacterium
CCGTAGATGGCGATGTCGCCGATGCGCCCGCCGTGCTCCTGCACGAACTTTTCGGACTGGACGAACATGCCGCCCGAGCCGCAGCAGGGGTCGTACACGCGGCCTGAGTACGGCTCCAGCATTTCGACCAGTACGCGCACCACCGAGCGCGGCGTGTAGAACTCGCCGCCGCGCTTGCCCTCCGCCCCGGCGGACTGGCCCAGGAAATATTCGTAGACGCGGCCTAGAACATCCGTCGTGTTCGCTCGACGGATGTTCCCCTCACCCCCGGCCCCTCTCCCAGAGGGAGAGGGGAGTTCGACACCCGTGCTCCCTCTCCCCTTGGGAGAGGGTTGGGGTGAGGGTTGGGACGATTGCATAAGGTCAATCGTCCCTATCAGGTCGATGAGTTCTCCCAGCATCACCTTGTTGAGCGCGGGCCGGGCGTAGTCCCTGGGCAGCACGCCCTTGAGCGATTCGTTTTCCTTCTCGATGGCGCGCATGGCGTCATCGATCGAGGTGCCGATGGTGGGCAGCTTGGCTTTGGCCTGCAGACGCGACCAGCGCGCCTAGATGAGCCCAAGCACAACGTGCTTGTAGTCGGACGGCTCCATATTGCCGCGCAGCTTGTCGGCGGTCTTGAAAAGCTCAGCCTCGAAGCCGAGGTGGCTCCCGCGTGCGGTCTTGTCGGGGGTGTGGTTCTCCATGGTGCGTTCGTTTCGGTGAAGCGGGTCGGCTTTCACGCATGCTATGCCGGGCAAGCGCCAATGTAAGCACGGCCGCCGCGCTACGAACGGCGCTTGAGGCGCGGTTTGGGGGGCCGGCCGTCCGCGTCAGGCGCGGTCTCTGGCACGCGGCCGCCACGGGCGCGGCAGGAGGCTGAAGCGCGCCCGCAGCCACGCCCAGCTGCGCCTTGCGCCGTGTTCGAGATCGTCGAACAGCGTGAACACCGCTGGCACGACGATGAGCGAGAGGATGGTCGAGGTGATGAGCCCGCCGATCACCGCAATCGCCATCGGGGAGCGGAAGCTCGGGTCGGCCACGCCAGCCCCGATGGCGATCGGCAACATGCCGGCGCCCATGGCGATCGTGGTCATGATGATTGGCCGGGCGCGCTTGTGGCAGGCGTCCATGAGGGCATCGAAGCGCGAGAGCCCGTGCTCGCGCCGGGCGACGATCGCGTACTCGACCAGCAGGATCGAGTTCTTGGTGGCGATCCCCATGAGCATGAGGATGCCGATCAGCGAGGGCATGGAGAAGCTCTTGCCGGTGAGCAGCAGGCCGATGAACGCCCCGCCGATGGACAGCGGCAGCGCCGAGAGGATCGTGAACGGGTGCAGCACGTCCTTGAACAGGAGCAGGAGCACGAGATAGATGCAGACGATGCCGGTGAGCATCGCAAGCCCGAAGCTCGCGAAGAGCTCGCCCATCACTTCGGCATCCCCGATCTCCACCTTGCGCACACCGGGCGGCAGATTTGCGATGCTCGGCAGCGCCTCGGCCTTCTGCACGATCTCGCCGAGGGTGGTGCTTGCCAGTTCCACGTCGAAGGTGATGTTGCGTGAACGGTTCAGGCGACTGATCTCGGCCGGGGCGCTGCCGACCTCGATGCTCGCAACGTTGGCGAGCAGCACGGGCCCGCGCGCGCCGGGGACGGTGAGCCGCCCGATCGCCTCGAGGTCAGCCCGGAAATCCCGCGTGAAGCGCACCACCACGGGCACCTGCCGCTCGGAGAGGTTGAGCTTGGCGAGCGCCGAGTCGTAATCACCCACGGTCGCAATGCGCAGGGTGTCAGCAATGGCCGCAGAGGTGACGCCGAGGTCGGCGGCGCGCACCGGGTCGGGCCGCACGATGACCTCCGGCCGCACGAGGCTCGCGCTCGACTGGATGTTGCCGACACCCGGCAGCGTGCGCAGGTCGCGCTCCACGGCTCGGGCAGCCTCGTTGAGCGCGAGCGGGTCATCGCTCGTGAGCACGAGTTGGTACTTTTCGCTGCCACCGCCGAGCCCGACCTTGCTGCGGATGCCGGGGATGGTCTCGAGTGCCTTTCGGATCTCGGCCTCGATCGGCTGCTTGCGCAGCGGGCGCTCGCGCCGCTCGGTCAGGAGCACCGTGAGCGTGGCCTTGCGCACCTCAGCAAGGCCCTGCGGCGCAAACGGATCGGCGCCAGCCGACCCGCCGCCGATCGTCGTGTAGACCGAGCGCACATGCGGCACGGCGGCGATGGCCTTACGCGCAGCCTCGGCCGCGGCGCGGGTTTCGGCGAGCGTGCTGCCGGGCGGCAACTCGATGAACACCTGCGTCTGCGAGTTGTCGTCCGGCGGAATGAAGCCGGTCGGCAGGAGCGGGATCAAGGCCAGGGAGCCGATGAAGAAAAGCGTGGCCCCGACGAGCGTGGCCCAGCGGTGGCGGGTGCACCCGTCGGCCCAACGCATGTAGTGCATGAGCCAGCGCGGCTCGCGGTGCGCGTCGACCGCGGGCTTCATCATGTAGGCCGCCATCATTGGCGTGAGCATCCGCGCGACGACGAGTGAGAAAAAGATCGCGAGCGAGGCCGTCCAGCCAAACTGCTTGAAGAACTTGCCCGCGATGCCGCTCATGAACGCGGTGGGCAGAAACACCGCAATCAGCGTGAAGGTGGTGGCGATGACCGCGAGCCCGATCTCGTCGGCCGCCTCCATCGCGGCCTGATAGGGTGTCTTGCCCATGCGCAGGTGGCGCACGATGTTCTCGATCTCGACGATCGCATCATCGACCAGGATGCCCACCACGAGCGAGAGCGCGAGCAGCGTCACCACATTGATCGAGAAGCCGAGGTAGTGCATCCCGATGAAGGCAGGAATCGCCGACATCGGCAGCGCCACCGCCGCGATGAAGGTCGCGCGCAGGTCGCGCAGGAAGAGAAAGACCACGAGCACGGCGAGCAGCGCCCCTTCGTAGAGCAGCCACATCGAGGCGTCGAACTCCTCCGCCACCGGTGTGACGAAGTCGAACGCCTCGGTGAGTTCGATGTCAGGATGCTCGGCCTTCAGTTGCGCGAGCGCCGCCGTCACGCCGGCGCCGACTTCGAGTTCGCTCGCGCCTTTGCTGCGGGTCACTTCGAAGCCGACCACCGGCTTGCCGTTCAGAAGCGCGAGCGAGCGCGGCTCGGCGACCGTGTCACGCACGGTGGCGATCTGATCGAGTGCCAAACGGCGGCCATCCGGCAGCGCGATCTCGACGCGGCGGAGCGCATCCGCGGTGCCGACCGTGCCGACCACGCGCACCGACTGTTCGCTGCCGCCCAGATCGGTACGCCCGCCGCCCGCCTCGGTTTGCGCCTGACGCAGCGCGCGCGAGACGTCGGCCGCACTCACCCCGAGCGAGAGCATCCGTTGGGCGTCGAGCTCGACTGCGATCTCGCGCGACACGCCGCCCACGCGTGACACACCGCCCACGCCGCGCACGCCGAGGAGCTTGCGCGCCACCGTGTTGTCGACGAACCAGGAGAGCGCCTCCTCATCCATGCGCGAGGAGGCGATCGCGAAGGCGAGCACGGGTGAGCCCGCGACATCGAGCTTCGTGATGATGGGTTCCTTCACATCCGCAGGCAGGTCGCCGCGGATGCGCGCCACCGCCGAGCGCACGTCGTCGAGCGCCTCCTGCGTGGGCTTTTCGAGCCGGAACTCGGCGGTGACCGTGACCCCGCCGTCCTGGATGCGGGTGTAGAGGTTCTTGAGCCCCTGCACCGAGGCGAGTGCGTTCTCGACCTTGCGCGCAACCTCGGTCTCGAGCTGGCTCGGCCCGGCGCCGGGCAGCGAGACGAGCGTGTTGATCGTCGGCAGGTCGAGGTCAGGGAAGTTCTGCACCTTCATCGCCCGAAACGAGAAGATGCCGGCGAACGTGAGCAGGACGAAGACGGTCAGGGCCGCAACCGGGTTTCGGATCGACCAGGCGGAGACGTTGAGCATGATCCGCGCTACCCTACTTCTTCTCGGCCGCAGGCTGCCCGGCTGCGGGTGGGGTCGGGGCGACGATGCGCACCGTGTCGCCGTCGGCGAGGAAGGCCGCACCGGTGGCGACCACGCTGTCGCCCGCTTTCACGCCCGAGACGATCTCGACACGGTCACCCACGCGACGGCCGGTCTCCACCTTGACCTGGGTCACGCGCCCGGCGGGATCGGCACGAAAGACGCAGCTGAAGCCATCGCGGAGCACGATCGCCGACTGCGGCACGGTGACCGCGCTCGCGCGCCCAAGCTCGAACACGCCGCGGGCGAACAGCCCCGCCCGGGCATTCGGGCTGCGCTCGAGGTCCACGTAGACGAGCGCGTTTCGCGTCTGCGGGTCGACGGTCGGGGCGAGCATGCGCACCTTGCCTGCGACCTCTGAACCATCGGGCAGGCTCACACGCACGCGCTGGCCCGGGGCGATGCGTGCGAGTTCGGCCGCGGTCACCTCGGCGCGCCATTCGAGCCGCCCCTGACGGATCAGACGGAAGAGCTCCACGCCCGGCGAGACGACCGCGCCGACGGTGGCGGCCCGCGCCGAAATCACGCCGTCATCCGGCGCGACGAGCCGCGTCTGCGCGAGCCGTAGCTCGGCCGCCTGAGCCTGGGCGCGCGCCGCGGCAAGCCGCGCCTGCGCGGTCTTTTCGGCGGTGAGGAACTGGTTGATTTGTTGCGCCGAGAGCGCGCCCGAGTCGGCGAGTGTTCGCGCTCGCGCGGCATCGGCCGCGGCCTGCGCGAGCTGCGCTTCGGCCTCGGCGATCGCGGCGGCCGATTGTGCGCGTTCGACCTGGATCGTCTCGGGCGCGAAGGTCGCGAGCACCTGCCCTTTGCGCACCCGGTCACCCACGCTCGCCCGCACCTCGGCGATACGCAGGCCCTGCACTTCGGCGCCGATCACCGCCTCCTGCCAGGCGGCGATGTTGCCGTTGGCCGCGAGCGTGACCGGCCAGTCGATTGCGGTTGCCTGTGCGAGCGTCACCGTGAGCGCGGGTCGCGTCGCGGGCGCTTTGGAAGTGGGCGCTTCGGCAGCGGTCGTCCTGGCGTCGCCACCCTGTCCGGTCGCGCTGTCGCTCACAACCAGGGCCAAGGCGGCAGCGACGACGCTGGCAGTCGCCGCGGCGAGCAGGGAAGCGCGTCGCCAGAAGGGACGGTGCCGGGCGGAGGGTTCGATGGAAGACATGAGCGGAATGGGCAAGAAAACTCAACGCGGGCTGCGGTTGTCGGCAGCGGAACCGGAAACAGCAAGGACCTGAGCGGGATCGACACCCCCGCCCATCGCGCGGTGCAGGCTCACGAGGGCGAGGAGTCGCTCGCGCTCGAGGTTGAGCACGGCGAGTTGGGCAGCGAGCGCGCTTCGGCGCGCGTCCTCGAGTTCGAGCACCGAGCCCACGCCAGCCCGAAGTCGAGCCTCGGCCGCACGTTCGAATGCGCGGTAGCCGGCGAGCGAGGCGGCGAGCGCGCGTTGCCGCTCGGCGGCATCACGCAGCGCAATGAGCGCCTCTTCCACCTCGCGCACGGCCTGCGTTGCGGCCTGACGATACTGCGCGCGCACTTCGTCGTGCCGCGCCCGCGCGGCCTCCACTGCGGCCGAACGTCGCCCGGCGTCGAAGAGCGGAATCGAGATCGCCGGGCCGAAGGCCCAGGTCGGCCCATCGCTCGTCACCCCGAACGCCCGACTCACCGAGTAGCCCACCGAGCCGGTGAGTGTGATCTTTGGGTAGCGATCAGCCTCGGCTACCCCGACCTCGGCGGCGAGCGCAGCGAGTTCGAGTTCGAGCGCGGCCAGGTCGGGCCGTTGGCGGAGGAGCGCGCTCGGAACCGCTGGCGGCGCGATCGGCGCCTGACGCGGGATCAGGGCGTCGGGGGCAGTGCCCGCAGCGGGTGTCACCCGCTCGCGCACGGCAGCGACCTCGCGCCCGCTCAGGGCGGAAAGCGCGACGAGGAGCCGATCGATCCCGGCCTGCTGCTCGGCCACGCGCGCCTCGGCCTGTGCCGCGGCCGCCTGCGCGAGCGCGGCGTTCGCTGGAGCCTCGAAGCCGGCTTGCGCCTTGCGCTCGATGAGCCGTGCGGTCTCGGCCCGGCTCTGCCGGTCGCGCTCGATGCCGACCAGGAGCGCCTGGGCCACCCGCAGGTTCACGTAGAGCGTGGCGACCTCGGCCGCGAGTGATTGCTCGAGCGCGGCCGCCTCGATGCGGCGCGCGTCGATCCGCCGCTCGGCTGCGCGGCGCGCGAGGCGCGTCTGCCCCCAGAGGTCGAGCTCCCAGGAGGCGGCGACCGAAAGCGGCAACGTACCCGCAGGCCCCGGCGTGCCGGCACCCGCGTCGCCGCGCGTCGCGCTCGCCGAAGCGGTGGCGATCGGCCAGGCCGCCGCCTCTGTGAGGCCGAGTGCGGCGCGCGCCTGACGCAGGCGCGCGGCGGCCACCTCGACCGAGGGCGACTGGCGACGGGTCGTGTCGATCAATTCCTCCAAGAGAGGATCGTTCCAGCTCTGCCACCACGCCGCCGGTGCCGCGACATCGGACGCGGGCAACGGCGGGGTTGCCCACGCCGCGGGAACGCGGGGCGGCTCTGCGGTCGGCAGCGGCGCGATGGCGCAGCCGCCAAGCATGAGCAGCGTGGCCACGAGGGCTGCGCACAAGCACGGCTGGACGTTGCGGGGCAAGGTCATGGGGCGGCCCCTTCTGGCTGGGCTGACTGGGCTGACTGGGCTGACTGGGCGCGGCCGCGGGCGGATGCATGGGACGGGCGTTCGAGAGTGCACGGCGCCCCCCCGCCGGACTCACGCGCACGGATCGCTGCGACCAGCACATCGATCGTGTGCGCCACGGCCTGCCGCGCATTGGCGAGCGACTGTTCGCTCATCTCGGTCATGTCTTGATGCAGGGCGCCGACGTAGGCCATGTGCAGCACGAGGATGTCCGCCTCGGTGGCGGGGATGCCGAGCGCAACGAAGCCATTCCGAATGCTCGCGCGAATGCTGGCATTGAACTGTTTCAGCCAGTCGCGGATGCCGGGATCCTCGGCGCAGGCTGAGCCGAGCTCGTTCATCAGCCGACACCACCCGCGGTCCTCGACGTTCGGCAGCAGGCGCGCCTTGTACTCGTCGAGCGTCAGGCGGCCAAGCGCTGCGGCGCCGGTGATCGGGGTCAGCACCGCCTCCATGCCGAACTGCGCGGTCGCCCGCAGGAGCGCGGCCCGCGTGGGGAAGTAATAGGTCAGGTGCGACTGGCGCACACCGGCCCGACGGGCCACCGCGCTCTGGGTGAGACCGGCAAAGCCCTCGGTCTCGAGCAATTCGACGGCAGCAGTGAGCAGGCGGACGCGCATCGGTGCATCTTCGGGCAACTGGTCCAGTCGCGGTACCGCGCCCGGGGCTGAGGGCAGCGGTAGTGCATCCGGCGCGGCGGCGGCACTGCCTGCGCCCCGGTGGGCCGCCGGTTGCTGAGCTTGGGTATCCATGGCTTGGTAAGCATACCAAATTGGTTGGTTAACCAACCAAGATGAGCTCTTGTGCCATCAGCTTTTCGCGGAACGTCCGATTCAATGGGGCGTTGCAGCGAGAAAGCGCGGAAGTCGACTTTTCGTCCTATCGCACCTCGAGCCCAGTTCAATCGGGCTTTACGCTGAAAACGTGCTTCTTCGAACGGCCGGCACGAATCGATCCCGCCACGCGCGCGGGGATCAGCGCGCGGGGATCAGGTGGAGCGGTTGCGGCGCGCAGCTTTTTTGACGGTGCGACCCGGCGTCGTGCCCCCGCTCAGGGGACCGCCCTTGGCAGCAGGCTGCTTCGCCCGCGTTGCGGCCGTCGCGCTCGCGACCACGTCCGCCATGCTCTGCGCGGCGGTCTCGACGACCGAGCGCATCGCCGCCTGCGCAGCCTGCGCCGCCTCGCGCCCCTTGGCGAGCGAAGCGTAGGCATCGCGCTGCATCTCGAGCGTGCGAATCGTCGTTTCGATGCCCGACAGGCTCATGCGCATCCAGGCCTCGACCACGCGCAGATCCTCGATGCGGCGGGTGATCGTCTCCGGGTCGATCAGCTTCATCCACTCGCCGACCTGGGCCGCAGGCGAGCCGCCGGCCGCGCCCGGTGCACCGGGGAACGGATTGACGTGATTGGGATTCGCGAACCACGTTCGCATGGCATCGGCCCACGCGACCCAGGGCTCGGCCGTTGCTCCGGACGACCCGGATGATGCGGTCGATGCTCCCTGCCCTGCTGTCTTGTCTGACGGACTCATCCTCGAATCTCCCCGGCGTCTTCGAAGCCTTCGACGCGAATTGCACGCTGGTAGACTGCCCCGCCAATGCATCGAGCGCATCAGGCGCATCAGGCGAGTCGCACCCGGCGAGTTTAGGGCAGAGCACACGCCGCTCGACCCAAGCTGCAGCGAGATCGCCCCTCCGAGCAAACGCATGGGCAAGATCATTTTCTGGATCGTGGTTTTCTTCGTGGTGCTGTTTGCGCTGCGGCTCGCGTCCATCCTGGGCAGCCGTCGGCGCCCCGACGACGCACCCTCCGATGCACAGGACCCCGGCAGCGCGAAGCCGCGAGCACCGCTCGCACCGGGCACGCCAACGGTGCGCTGCAGCCAATGCGGCGCCTTCATCCCGAAGGCCGAGGCGGTGTTGCGACTGACCGGTTACCGCTGCGCCGATTCGGGCTGCGCCGACCGCAAGCGGTGAAGCGGGACGAAGATTCGACGACGGTCGCCACACGGCTGCTCCGCCTGCTCGCGCTCTATCGCACGGTCGTCGGCGTGGCGCTCGCGTCGATGGCCCATGGCGCAAACGCGCCTACGGCTGCGCTTGCAGCTGCCGCGGCTTACTCTGGTGTGTCTGCCCTCAATTTCGCGCTGATCGGGCAGTTGCGCGCACACCTGCCGACGCTGCTCCTAACCCTGCTCGGGATCGATCTCGGCTTCGTGATGATGATCCTGGTCGCCTCGGCTGCAACCCCGGTGGCGACCACGGCCTACCTGCTGCCGATCGTCGCGGCCCATGGCTACCTGCTGCGCTCACGCACGGCATTCGCGCACGCCGCCTTCGCCACGATCGTGCTGCTCGTCACCGAGGCGGCGACGCGACCACTGTCGACCGCCTCGCTCTTCACCGCGGCCGTCGTGGGCACGGGCTTCTTCCTCGTGGCGGCGATCGGGCGGTTGCTCGGACGCAATCTCTCCGATGCGGAAGCACTGGCCGAGGCCCGGAGCGACGCGATCCGGCGGCTCGCGCACGTCAACGAACTGGTCATCAACGAGCTCGACAGTGGGGTGCTGCTCGTGGCCTCCACCGGCCGGATCGTCCTTGCGAACCCGCAGGCGCGGCGGTGGCTCGCGGGCGATGATGCGATCCTGCTCGCCGATCGATCGCTCAACGACCTCTCGCCCTCGCTCGAAGCCGAGTGGCGACGCTTTCTTGCCGATCCGGGCAGCTGGGACGGCCAGCCCCTCGCGCTCGAGCGCGCCAACGTGAGCGTGCTGCCGCGCATGGCGCCGGTCGCGCTCGACAGTCCGGCCGACACGCTGATCATCCTCGAGGACGTGACACTGATCGACCTGCAGGCCCAGCAGATGAAGCTCGCGGCGCTGGGTCGACTCTCGGCGAGCATCGCCCACGAAATCCGCAACCCACTCTCGGCCATCAAGCAGGCGGCGCAGCTGCTCGGAGAAAATGCCGACCTAGGCGACGACGTCCGCGCGCTCACCCGCATGATCGACAAGAACACCGAGCGGATCGATCGCATCGTGCGCGACGTCTCGCTGCTCGGCCGGCGCGACCGCGGCCAGCCGCAGCCGGTGGTTCTGGGCGAGCGGTTGCGCGAGCTCGTGCACGAGACGGCGGGCATGATCGGTGCCGCGGCCGACGGCGTGTTGCTCGAGCCCGGGCCGACGCCACGCATCATGGTGGACTGGGGACATCTGGAAGAAATGCTCGTGAACCTGATCGGCAATGCGTGGCGGCACTCGCGCAAGCAAGCGGGCAGCGTGCGCGTCGTGGTCAAGACGGGCGAGGTCCCGGAGCGCGTCGTGATCGCCGTGAGCGACGACGGTCCCGGCGTGCCCACGGAGCATCGCGACAAGCTGTTCGAACCGTTCTTCAGCGGCAGCGGCAGCACGGGCTTGGGTCTCTACATCGTGCGCGAACTGGCCCGCGCCAACGGCGGCCGCGTCCGGCTTGCGCCGTCGGAGTGCGGGGCGACCTTCGTGCTCGAACTGCCGCTGGCCGAGGAGGTGATCCATGCACCGGGCTGATGTCACCCAGCGCGTCCTGGTCGTCGACGACGAGGACGATCTGCTCACCCTCATGCGACTCACGCTCACCAAGCTCGGACTCGAGGTGGTGACCGCGGGCTCGGTGGCGGAGGCGCGCGATGCCCTTGCGCGCGGCCGCTACTCGCTCTGCCTGACCGACATGCAGCTCGGCGATGGCACCGGCCTCGACGTGCTGGCCGCCATCAGCGCTGGCGACCACGACCTGCCCTGCGCCGTCATCACCGCCTACGGCAATGCGGACAACGCAGTGACTGCTCTCAAGGCAGGTGCCTTCGACTACCTCGCCAAGCCCGTCTCGCTCGAGCAACTGCGCACGCTGGTCAAGTCTGCGCTGAAACTTTCGGATCGGCCCCGCACGCCGCCCCGAGGAGGCGATGGCACGCCGACCGACGGCGGCCCTGTACTGCTCGGTGACTCGCCCGCGATGGTGGCCCTGCGTGAGTCGATCCTGCGCTATGCGCGCGCGGCCACCGCAGTGCACATCCACGGCGAGTCCGGCACCGGCAAGGAGCTCGCGGCCCGCATGCTGCACGCGGCGAGCCCGCGCGCGGCAGGCCCATTCATTGCGGTCAACTGCGGCGCCATCCCCGAGAACCTCATGGAAAGCGAGTTCTTCGGCTACCGCAAAGGCGCCTTCACCGGCGCGGACGCCGACCGTGCGGGCTATTTCCAGGCAGCCTCGGGCGGCACGCTTTTCCTCGATGAAGTGGCCGATCTGCCGCTCACCTTGCAGGTCAAGCTCCTGCGGGTGATCCAGGACAAGCGGGTCCGGCGTGTGGGCGCAACCCAGGAGGAGGATTGCGACGTGCGCATCGTCAGTGCCACGCACAAATCCCTTCCGCAGGAAGTCGCGGCCGGTCGATTCCGGCAGGACCTCTATTACCGCTTGAACGTGCTGCAGCTCGACATGCCGCCGCTGCGCGAGCTGGGCGACGATGTGGAGCTGATCGCGCAAGGCATCCTCCGGCGCATCACCGGCAGGCGTGATGCCGGCTTCACCGAGGCGGCGCGTCAGGCGCTCCACGCCTACGACTTTCCCGGCAACGTGCGCGAACTGGAGAACGTGCTCGAGCGTGCCATCGCGCTCGCCGAGCGACCGGACCTGATCGATGTTGCCGACCTGAGGCTCCGTCCGGAGGACAACCCGGTCATGCGGGCGGCGCAGGTCGGCCCGCCGGTCGAAGCCGGAACGCTCGCCGGACGCACGCCGCTTCAGGACTATCTCGACCGGTGCGAGCGCGAGACGCTCGAGCTCGCACTCGCACAGACCCGCAACAACCGCACGCAGGCCGCGAAGCTGCTCGGTATCACGTTTCGCTCGATGCGTTATCGGCTTGCACGCCTCGGCATGAATGCAGACGATGAGTGAGGGCTGGCTGCCGGGCGCGCGTCGCGTCGAAAGCCCGAACGCGGATGAACGCCCCGAGAGCAGTGCGATCGACCTCATCGTGCTCCATCACATCAGCCTGCCTGCGGGTCGTTTCGGCGGAGACACGATCGAACGCCTGTTCACGAACGCGCTCGACGCCGCCCTCTGGCCCGACCTTGCCCTGCTGCGTGTCTCGGCGCACTTTCTGATCCGGCGCGACGGCGAGATCGTCCAGTTCGTCGACATCCGCAGGCGTGCCTGGCACGCAGGCGTGTCCGCCTGGCGCGGGCGGTCGGCCTGCAACGACTTCTCCGTCGGCATCGAACTCGAGGGGGATACGGCGACTTCGTTCGAGCCCGCCCAGTACGCGCGACTCGACCCCCTGCTCGCCTGGCTGCACTCGCAAACGGGCGCGCGCGCTCTGACGACGCACAGCGAGATCGCCGCAGGCCGCAAGATCGATCCCGGCCCGACCTTCGACTTCTCTCGCGTGGTCGGCCTGCCGAACGGCCATCGCTGGCAAATCTAAAATCGCGCCGATGCATTTCCTCCTCGAATACGCCCCGATCATCCTCTTCTTCGTGGCGTACAAGCTCCACGACATCTATGTCGCTACGGCCGTGGCCATCGCCGCCTCGGTCGTCGCGATCGGCTGGTCGGCGATCGCTACACGCAAGGTCACGTCGATGCAGTGGCTCTCGCTCGTGATCATCGTGGTCTTCGGTGGCGCCACGCTGCTTCTGCACGACGAGACCTACATCAAGTGGAAGCCCTCGGTGCTCTACGGCGCATTCGCGCTCACGCTCGCCGTCGGCAAGCTCGTCTTCGGGCGCGACTGGATCCAGGTGCTCTTCAAGCAGGCCGCAATCGATGCACCCCCCGCCGTGTGGACCCGGATCACCTGGGCCTGGATAGCCTTCCTCTCCGGCATGGCAGCACTCAATCTTTATGTCGCCCACACGTTCAGCCTCGACGCCTGGGTCAACTTCAAGGTCTGGTGGGCGACCGGGCTGTTCCTGGCCTTCACGGTGGCCAACGTGCTCTGGCTCATGCGCTACCTGCCCTCAGCTGACACCCCATCGGAGCCTGGAGCCCCGCCGCGCCCATGACGCAGGCGCTGACGGAAGGGCCCGCGCCGGGCCTCACGGACGGACTGACCGAGGACGTGCGCTCACGCCTCGCGCTGCTCGCGCCGACGCTGCTCGAGATCCGCGACCTTTCGGAGCGGCATGCCCACCATGCCGGACACGGCGGGGGCGGGCACTTATCGGCGAAAATCGTGTCCAGCGCGTTCTCTGGGCAGCCGCGGCTTGCGCGGCATCGCACGGTGTATGCGCTGGTCGCCGATCTGATGCCCGACCGGCTGCATGCCCTCAAGCTCATCACGCTCACCCCACAGGAACACGAAGCACAGGAAGGTTCATGAACGACAACAAGCACATCGTCGGCCCCGTGCTGGCGCTCATCCTCGGCGCGCTCTGCGCCTCCGCCTTTGCGCAGACGCAGCAGCGCCGTCCGGCCGCGACTCCGGCACCCGCTGCGGCACCCACTGCGGCACCCACTGCGGCAGCCGCGGCCAAGCCCGGCGAGCTCTACTCGCAGCAGCAGTTCGATCTGATCCTTCAGGAACGCCTCGCACAAGGGGCGCCGGATGGCCCGGAGCTTCGCGCCGCACTGCGCGAGGAACTCATCAACCGCGAGCTCCTCGTGCGCGCGGCCAAGGCCAAGAACCTCGACAAGGAATCGCAGGTCAAGACTCAGATGCAGGTGGCCTCTGATTCCGTGCTGATCCGTGCTTACCTCAGCGACTACTTCCGCACGAGCCCCATCACGGACGACATGCTGCGCAAGGAGTACGACACGATCAAGTCGAGCCTGGGTGACAAGGAGTACCGCGCGCGCCACATCCTGGTCGAGAAGCGAGATGAAGCTGAGTCCATCATCAAGCAGTTGCAGGATGGGGCCAAGTTCGCCGACCTCGCCAAGGCGCAATCAAAGGACCCGGGCTCCAAGGACAACGGAGGCGATCTCGACTGGGCAGTGCCGTCCAACTTCGTCAAGCCGTTCGCCGATGCCCTGGTCGCGCTCGAGAAAGGCAAGTTCACCGCGCAGCCGGTTCAGACCCCCTTCGGCTTTCACGTGATCCTGCTCGAGGACGTGCGCGCGGCGCAGGTGCCTCCGTTCGAGGAGGTCAAGGGCCAGATCGCCCAGCGCCTGCAACAGCAGACCGTCGAGAAGCACGTAGAAGAACTACGCAATCGCGCGGGCGTGAAGAACTGATCCCCGGGCATCCCGAGCCAAAGGGCGCCGCATGCTCATGTGCGGCGCCCTTTCATTTGCGTCCCATGTCGCGTCCCATGTCGCGTCCCATGTCGCGTCCCATCTCGCGTTTCATGTCGCGCGCCGCCCCCGACCGCATGCGTGATCCGCGCGCGCTGGCTTTTCACTGACAGCGAGCATGGTCATAATGCCGCCCGACCCTGCCCACGAGGCAGCGAGAAGCATGGAAAGGAGTGCCTTTGAATCAGTTCCTGAAGAACAAGGATCTGCTCGCGGGGCTGATGTTCATCGCGATCGGTTTGATCTTCTTCGTCGGTGCGTACAACTACAGCATGGGCACCGCCGCCCGCATGGGACCGGGCTACTTTCCACGCATCCTGGGCGGGCTGCTCGTGTTCATGGGCATCTTGGTTGCAGGTGTTGGTCTCAAGAACCAGGCCAAGGCGGCAGCATCCGAAGGCATCGGGTGGACGTGGACCCCGGTGGTCCTGGTGACGGTTGCCGTCATCCTGTTCGGACTGGCCCTGCCCCGTCTTGGCATGGTCGCTGCAGTCATCGTTCTGATCGCTCTGTCCGGCTTCGCTGCGCACGACAAGAACTATCGCGAACTCGCTCTGATTGCGGTGGCCATGTGCGTGTTCTGTGCTGCGGTCTTCATCTGGGGATTGAACCTGCAGATGAAACTCTGGCCGTGGAGCTGATGCGATGGATCTGATTACCAACCTGGGCGTCGGCTTTTCGGTCGCCCTCACTTTCCAGAACGTCCTCTACGCGCTCATCGGCTGCCTGCTCGGCACGCTGATCGGGGTGCTGCCCGGCATCGGGCCGGTCGCCACGATCGCGATGCTCCTGCCGACCACCTACGTGCTGCCGCCGGTTTCGGCGCTGATCATGCTCGCGGGCATCTACTACGGCGCGCAGTACGGAGGTTCGACCACGGCGATCCTCGTCAACCTGCCCGGGGAATCCTCATCGGTGGTGACGGCACTCGACGGCTACCAGATGGCCCGCAAGGGTCGCGCCGGCGCGGCTCTTGGCATGGCGGCCATCGGCTCGTTCATCGCGGGCACTTTCTCCACCCTGCTCGTCGCGGCGTTCGCACCGCCGCTCTCCGAGGCCGCGCTCAAGTTCGGCCCCGCGGATTACTTCTCGCTCATGATCCTCGGTCTGATCGCCGCCGTGGTCCTCGCCCACGGCTCGGTACTCAAGGCGATCGCCATGATCATCCTGGGCATCGCACTCGGGCTCGTCGGCACGGACGTCAACTCGGGCGTGGCGCGCTACAGCTTCGACACTCCGGAACTCACCGACGGCATCGGCTTCGTCGCCGTGGCCATGGGCATCTTCGGCATCGGCGAAATCCTCATCAATCTCGAACGGGGCGAAGCCCGCGAGGTCTTCACTTCGAAAGTCGGCAAACTCCTGCCGAGTTGGCAGGACTTCAAGCACTCCTTTGGAGCCATCGCCCGCGGCACCGGGCTGGGCTCGCTCCTGGGCGTGCTGCCGGGCGGCGGAGCACTCCTCGCCTCGTTCTCCTCGTACTCCCTCGAGAAGAAGCTCGCTGGTGCGAATGCCGACCCTCCGTTCGGCAAGGGCAACATCCGCGGTGTAGCGGCCCCGGAGTCCGCCAACAACGCGGGCGCGCAGACCTCCTTCATCCCACTGCTGACGCTCGGCATCCCGCCCAACGCGGTGATGGCGCTGATGGTCGGCGCGATGACGATCCACAACATCCAGCCCGGACCGCAGGTCATCACGGCGAATCCGCAGCTCTTCTGGGGGCTGATCGCTTCGATGTGGGTCGGCAACCTGATGCTCGTGATCCTGAACCTGCCGCTCATCGGCATGTGGGTGCAGCTGCTCAAGATCCCCTATCGCCTGCTCTACCCGATGATCCTGGTCTTCTGCTGCATCGGGGTCTACACGGTCAACAACAACACCTTCGACGTCTGGGTGATCGCGGCCTTCGGCGTCATCGGCTACATCTTCGCGAAGCTCGAATGCGAGCCGGCACCGCTCCTGCTCGGCTTCATCCTCGGGCCGATGATGGAGGAGAACCTGCGTCGTGCGCTCCTGCTTTCGCGCGGTGATCCGATGGTTTTCCTCCAACGCCCGATCAGCGCGACCATGCTCGTGCTGTCGGTCCTGCTGCTGATCGTGCTCGCCCTCCCCGCAATCCGCAAGAAGCGCGAGGAGACCTTCGTCGAAGACTGAGATATTTCGATCGACCACGAAAGAGGGGGCCTCAGCCCCCTTTTTCTTTTTGTGCTCCTCATGCGTCGAGCTGACGAGGTGCATCAATCCTCGATGAGTGTCGGTGCAGCGCTCATCGCTGCCGCAGGCGACGCCACGGCCTGGCCGCCACGATCGCCCCCGCGCTCACTTCCTGCACGACGATTGCGGCGCGAGCGACGCTTGTTGCCGCCAGCGCCGTCAGCGCCGCGTTCCCGCGGTGGTCCGCTCTTTGAAGCCGACGCACCGTTGCCCCCCGGCTTGGCCTTGCCCTTGCGACGCGCTCGACCCGGCGCCGGGGGCAGACGGTTGCCGTCGACCTCGCCCCCCGGCCCGATGCTTGATCCGATGCCTGGCCCAAAGCCTGACCGACCGCCCCGACGACGTCGGCCGGCCGGCGCTGCTTCTTCGTAGCCTCCGAAACCTGGAAATTGCTGCTGCTGGAGCGCCGTCGGTACCCGGTCGCCCCCCATCGGCCCGATCGCGCCGCGCCGCAGCGCACCGCGGCCGCGCCGGGTCGTCACCATGGCCCCGCCTTGCGCGAGCCAGGCGTCAGCGTGCTCGGTCGCCGAGCGCATCGGACCGATCGGCCCGACCGGCAGCTTGCCGCGTGCACCGCCAAAGCGCGCCGCCTTCTCGAGCTTCTTGCGCGAGCGCAGGCCCACCGACTCGAGCAGCGCAAACGTCTCGTGTTCATCAAGAAGCTTCGACTGCCCGCGCTTGAGCCACGAGGGCATCTGCACGCTCCCGTAGCGGGTCCGGATCAGGCGGCTGACCGTGAGGCCCAGATGCTCGAACATTCGGCGAACCTCGCGGTTTCGGCCCTCCTGGAGCGTGAGCTTGTACCAATGGTTCGCCGAGTCACTGTCCGCATCGATGCGCTCGAGCGAGGTGACGCGCGCGGGCCCGTCCTCGAGTTCGATACCATCGATCAGCTGATCCTCCTGCTCCGGCGTCAGCTCACCCAGCACGCGAACGCTGTACTCACGGCTCACCTCGTAGCGCGGATGCATGAGGCGGTTAGCGAGCTCGCCGTAGGTCGTGAACAGGAGGAGGCCTTCGGAGTTGTAGTCGAGACGACCCACGGCCACCCACTTGCCGTGATCCGGGCGAGGGAGTCGGTCGAACACCGACGGACGCCCCTCGGGGTCGTCGCGGCTCACGATCTCGCCGGCGGGCTTGTGATAGATCAGCACGCGCGGATTGTCATCACCCAGGCTCACCTTGACCCTGCGTCGCTTGACGTGCACGCGGTCGCGCTCGGTCACCACCTGCCCGACGTGTGCGCGCTGGCCGTTGACCTCGACCTGTCCCGCAGCGATCATCGCCTCCATCTTCCGGCGTGAACCGAGGCCCTGCTGCGCGAGCACCTTGTGCAGACGCTCGCCATTGGCGCGCTCACCGGCGATCGGGCGCGGCTCCGTCCCGTCCAGGTTTTCGGCCGCATCACGCAGGGGGCGGCCGTTCTCGGTCCGCGCGCGCTGGCGCTGCCGACGCCGCCCTCGGCGCCCCGTGGCATCGGCCGGCCGGGACGGATCACCGAATGCGCCCGGCGTGGCAGGTGCGGCCGACGACGTCACCGCGCCCTCGGGCGCGTCAACCCCCGCAAGTGCGGCACCTTCGGCAGTCTGCGCCGAAAGGTCCTGTGGCAGCGGGAATGTACCGTCCGCACCCGAGGTATCCGGGGTACCGAGTCGCGCTTCGGGATGGCGGTTGCGATTCCGGTTTTGGCTCCGATCGCGCAGCCGGCCGCTTTGATGGTGGCTTTGATAGCCACTTTGGCGATTGCGACGCGGACGACGCTCACCGCCTTCGGCGATCTGCGGTTGGTCCGACTCTGGCCGATCCGCGTCGCTTGCTGAGGGGTCTTGTGCGGGCTCGATGGGAGCCGACGGATCGGCGCCGCCGCGGCGCGTGGTCGCGCGGCGCTTGGCAGATCGCGTAGCGCCCTTCGCCCGTCGGGCATAAGCCGGATCGATGTTGCCATTGACATCGCCAGGCTCATGTTCTGGATCGTCGTGCTGGATGTCGCTCGCGGCGCTGTTGGTGGGATCGGAGTGCATGGTCAGTGAAGGGTGCTGGAGGACGGCGCAAGTCCGCGATCGGCATCAGTGCGAAGGTTCGTGTCGAGGGTGATGCTCGTCTCTTGGGAGGCGGGGGTTTCCGCATCGGACGCAAGGACGCTCTCGATTCGCGCCTGTTCCGGGTAGACGGGCTCCGTGGGAACCTGCGGCAACTCGAGTGCGGCGTGCGCATCGAGGTCGGCAAGCGGAGGCAATTCCGAAAGTGACCGGAGATTGAGGTCGTTCAGAAACGCCCGGGTCGTGGCGAACAGGGCCGGGCGTCCCGGTGTGTCCTTGTGGCCGATCACCTCGATCCAGCCACGATCTTCGAGCGTCTTCAGGATGTTCGTGGACACCGAGACACCCCGAATCGCTTCGACCTCACCTCGGGTAGTGGGCTGGCGGTAGGCGATGATCGCCAGTGTCTCCATGACCGCACGCGAGTACCTGGGGGCCTTGGCCTCCGGTTCAAGCCGATCGAGGTAGGGCTGC
Source organism: uncultured Burkholderiales bacterium (assembly GCA_937944385.1). Lineage (GTDB taxonomy): Bacteria > Pseudomonadota > Gammaproteobacteria > Burkholderiales > Casimicrobiaceae > Casimicrobium. The sequence goes on from CALDYQ010000053.1 coordinate 18,677, forward strand.
ATTGCAGCCTGGGTGACGAACCGGTAGCCACTTGCGACCTGAACCAGTTCGCAGCTGCCGCGCGCCTTCCACTCGGCTGCAAGATCATTGAGGAGCAGACGCACCGTCTCGGTCGGGACCGGCGGGTCGAACACCTTGCAGACGGCTTCAAGCGGCAAGGGCTCGCTCGCTGCCATCAGTACGGCTTCGAGAACGCGCTTGGCGCGAGTCAGTTCATCCAAGTGTCGGATCCTCTTCTCAAGTTGGCAGGATCGGTGGCTTCGCCAGCACTGCGCGGGCGCCCCGCAAAGCACGCAACCCAACCTGTGTCGACCACACTGCACGGGAACCACACGACCCAACGTCTGGCTGTTGACACGACGCGGGGCCCAGCGCGACGTGACTCGGTCGACTCAAAGCGCAGCGCGGAACGAGCGTCAGCGGTCTGAACGGTGGTCAGTATTCCGGGACGACTGCCCCGCGATCCGGGGTCGCATGTGTTCCAACGGTCAGCCCGTCGCCGGCTGCCTGCACATAGATCGGTCGATAAGGCTCGGTCTGAGAGACGACGATCAGCTGCTCGCGAGCGAGTTCGAGGATGGCCAGAAAGGTAACGACCACCAACGGTACGGTCGCGTCATCATCGAATAATTGCGCGAATTCTACATGCACGCCTGGCTGGAGCTTGCGCAGCACGTGCGTCATGCGTGCCCGAACCGAGAGCCCTTCGCGGCTGATGAGATGCGTGCGGTTGACGCTGGCGCGGGCCAGGATCTGCATCCATGCCCGGCGCAGATCCTCCGGCTCGACGTCCGGCAGACGCTCCCGCGCCTGGCGTTCGCACAGCACGTGGATGACCGCGAAATCACGGCCGACCACCGGCAGCGCGTCGAGTCCGGCCGCGGCCAGCTTGAACTGCTCGTATTCAAGAAGCCGCCGGACCAGTTGCGCGCGTGGATCCTCCTCGATGGCCTCCTGCGCCGGTGGTCGAGGCAGCAGCATGCGCGACTTGATCTCGATGAGCATGGCGGCCATGAGCAGATACTCGGAGGCCAGCTCGAAACGATGCGCCCCCTTGATCGCTTCGACGTACTCCAGGTACTGCCGCGTGAGCAGCGCCATCGGGATGTCGAGGATGTTGAGGTTCTGCTTACGGATCAGGTAGAGCAGCAGATCGAGCGGCCCCTCGAAGGCGTCGAGAAACACCTCGAGCGCGTCCGGCGGAATGTAGAGGTCCTTCGGCAGTTCGGACAGCGGCTCGCCGTAGATCCGAGCGATGCCCGAAACGGACGCCGAGCCGGCCGCGGCCGCATCACCCGCGGCGGACAAGGATTCAACGGCGCTCAATGGCTTGACGTCGCCGGGGTGGCCTCACCGCGGACGCGGGTCGGGCCGACGAACTGGAAGATCCAGCCAACGACGAACAGCCCGACGCCGCTCGCAGCCCAGACGGGGGTCGAGGACGCGGCGACCAGCAACGACAGGGCCAGACAGGCAACGAGAAACGCGTCGAACGGCAGCGCAAGACGCCAGTCAAGCGAGAAATAGTACAAGGCAGTGATGGCCGCGAGCACGAGGGCCGGCGTGACGACCATCCCGTCCAAGGTGGCGAGCACCGGACGGGAGAGCAGCATCACGACGGCGAACACGATCATCGGAATGACGATGAAGTGGGTTGCAATGTTGCGGCGATCCTGATGGTAGGCCGCGTACCGGGTCAAGAGTTCCACGCCGCTGCGCATCCTGTCCTCCGTGGGGTGACTGGGTTGAGGGTGTGATTCAACTCGATGCGTCGAGGCGAGCCAAGCCCATCACGTCCCGCACCCGCTCCATCGTGTCGCGCGCCGCGCGCTGCGCCCTGGCGCAACCCTGTGCAAGCACGTCACGGACGTAGCCAGGCTTCGCCTCGATCTCGCGAATCCGCGCCTGCATCGGAGCCAGCTCGGCCTTGACCGCCTCGATCAGCGGCTGCTTGCATTCGAGGCAGCCGATCTCCGCGCTCGTGCAGCCTTGGCGCACCCACGCCCGCCGCGCCTCATCCGAGTAGACCTCGTGCAGCGTCCACACCGGGCAGTCGTCCGGATTGCCCGGGTCCGTCCGGCGCGCGCGTCGCGGGTCGGTCTTCATGCCGCGAATCTTCTTCTCCACGCTTTCGGGCGGCTCGCGCAGGTCGATGGCGTTGCCGTAGCTCTTGCTCATCTTGCGGCCATCGAGACCAAGCAGCTTCGAGGTCGGTGTGAGCAGCACACTCGGCTCCGGCAGGATCGCGCGGCGTGCGCCTGTGAGCCAGCCCTCGGCCAGTTCACGCTCATCGTCGGACAGCACCCGTGTGACATGGATGCTCTGCCGCGCGGCGGCAATGGCCTCGCGGTCGCCACGCTCCAACCAGGCCGTGCGTGCGGCACTGGCCGCGCGCAGAACCGGCTCGCCCAGTTGGCGGAGGAGCGCCGTGGCGCGCGCCTCCAAGTCGGTCTGCTTACCGTAGAAGTGGTTGAATCGCCGCGCGATCTCGCGCGTGATCTCGACATGGGCCGCCTGGTCCTCGCCCACGGGCACGTATTCCGGCCGGTAGACGAGGATGTCGGCCGACTGCATGAGCGGATAGCCCAGAAAGCCGTAGGTGGCCAGATCACGTTCCTTCAGGTTTTCCTGCTGTTCCTTGTAGGTTGGAACGCGCTCGAGCCACGAAAGCGGCGTGATCATGCCAAGCAGCACAGTGAGCTCGGCGTGCTCGGGCACCTGGCTTTGCACGAAGATCGTGGAGCGCTCGGGATCGAGCCCCGCCGCGAGCCAGTCGGTCACCATTTCGAAGGTTGCTCGCGCGATCACCGAAGGGTCGTCGTAATGACTGGTGAGCGCGTGCCAGTCGGCCACGAAATAGAAGCAGTCGTGCGTCGACTGCAAGGCCACCCAGTTCTTGAGCGCACCGTGGTAATGGCCGAGGTGCATGAGACCGGTGGGCCGCATCCCCGAAAGGACGCGCGCTTTGGCGGCGGAGGGCGTTCCAGTCATCGTGGGGACTCAGATGCCGACGAGCGTACCGACGACGCTGTAGGCGATGCCAAAGAGGGGTTTGAGAATGACCGAGAGCAGGCCGACGACCATCAGTCCGAGCAGGATGAACAGGCCATACGGCTCCAGGCGGGAGTACTGGTAGGACAACGGCCCAGGCAACAGCCCGGCCAGGATCCGCCCGCCGTCGAGCGGCAGGATCGGCAGCAGGTTGAGCACCATGAGACCGATGTTCCATGCGATGCCCGCGCGGGCGATGGCATCCATCGCCGTACCTTCGGAGAGCTTGAAGACAATCGCCCAGCCGATGGCCATCACGAGATTCGCCGCGGGTCCAGCGGCTGCCACCCAGATCATGTCGGTCTTGGGGTTGCGCAGATTGCGTATGTTGACGGGGACTGGCTTGGCCCAACCAAAGAAGAAGCCGCCGATCAGCACAGTGAGCGCAGGCACAGCGAGGGTCCCAACTGGATCGATGTGCTTGATGGGGTTCAGCGAGATGCGACCGAGCAGCTCCGCCGTACGGTCACCGAAAACGCGTGCGGCGTATCCATGCGCCGCCTCGTGCAGCGTGATCGCAAGCACGAGCGGGATCGCGTTCACCGCGATCAGATAGATGAATTGATCCATCGTTAAATTGTAGGAGGCCTCTCGATCGAGGCCCCGTACTGGCGCGGGAGACGTCCGCGCGGCCGATCTCGCATGAGGTCGTCGGCATCGGCGATGCGCGGCTTGGGCGCGCCTCTCGGCGCGTCTCACCGCAATCAGAACTTGTGACGCAGTGAGAACTGGATCGCGGTTGCGTCCTTGCCAGCGTGCGCGGTCACGCCACCGAGGAACCCGTTGCCGCCGGGCAGCACCTGCGCGTTGGCGCTGTTGTCGACCCGCGTGACGGCGAGATTGACGTCGGTGCGCTTCGAGAGCGGATAGGTGTAGGCTGCGCCGTAGGACTTGACATCCGCGTTGCTCGCCCGCCGGTCATCCACCTGCGAGTGGCCCAATGTGAGCGTGCCCACCCCCAACGGCACACGGGCACCGACATGGTAGAGGCGCGCGTCCTGCATGAGGCGCGGCAGCACACCGGTGTCGATCAGTGCGCCAGGAACGCCCGCGGCGATCAGCCCGGCACGCAGTTCTGGCCCTGACGAGGGATTGGGCTCACGGATACGCGCGACCATGCCGAAAACATTGGCAAAGCCGGCGTTGAAGTTCGCGCCGCCAACGAGGCTGTTCAAGGCCTTCTGCCCCGCGCTGTTCTTGCGTTCGTTGTAGGCGATGCCCACGCCGAAACGGTCGATCACGTAGCCGCCATTGAGTCCCCACAGACTGCCGCGCGAGGTGCCGCCCGCCGTTTCGCCGAAGGCATACATCGCCGAAGCGAATGCCCCCTGGAGTTCCACGCGATACATCACCGAGTTGTCTGCGCGGATGTCGAAACCCGCAGGGATCGAAAGGAGTTGCCCCGGGGAAGCGGCCGATGCGTTGGCGAACGCGTCGAAGCGATTGCTGATCTCGAAGGCCGGCGTGTACTGACGCCCCGCCAGCACGGCCCCCACGGGCGTGACGAGCCCGACGAACACCTGCCGGTCGAACAGACGGTTGCCGGTGTTCACCCCGAGCGACGGACCGATCGCCACGTTCGTGAGCGCCGCTTGAAGCGAAGGCGGTAGCCCGGCCAAGACGCGATCCGGAAGTTGCGTGCCCGAGATCGTCCGGTTGCCGAGGGCGCCGGTGTCGCCTTCGAAGCGCATCTCGGCCGCGAACATCGCGCGCCAGCCGCTGCCCAAATCTTCGCTACCGCGCAGGCCAACGCGCGAGCCTTCCATGATGCCGCTCGCGAGCTGCGTGACACTGCCACCGCGGACGCCAGTGACATATTGCACGCCGACATCCACCACGCCATACAACTGCACGTTGGCCGTCTGCGCCGCGGCGCCGGCGGACAGGGCCATGCCGATTGCGGCGGCAAGCAACGTGCACCGATTCGAACGCGGTTGAAACGGGGTCATGGAGGGCCTCCTTGTTCTTGATGGGTGCCGCCGTTACGCAGTCCGCACTGGAGCGCGCGGCCGGGCAGCGGGGAACGCAACGATTGTGGCACGGAACCGACCCGCCGTCGCCCCGCCACACCGCCGCCTGCGCGGTTCAAACGCCCCGATTGTTGCAACGTCGATACTGAGCCGCGGTGATCTGCTGGCCGCTCGATCGCCGCGCGCTTCGGGCGGTTCTACTTCGGCATCAAGGCGACGGGATCCAGCGGTCGTCCCTGCCGCCGAATCTCGAAGTGCAGTCGCGCATTGCCGGTGTCGCTGACCTCGGCGATGCGCTGGCCCAGTGTCACCCGCTGCTGTTCCCGAACGGCGACCTTGCTCAAGTGGCAATACACGCTGACGACGCCCTCCCCGTGGCTGATCACCACCATTTGGCCGCAGCCGCGCAGTTCATTGCCGACGAAGATGACCTTGCCTGCGGCCGCGGCCACCACCGGGGTGCCGGGCACCGCAGCGATTTCGATACCCTTGAGCGGCGCGCGCTCGTTGAAGCGAGAGACCACGCGTCCCGTGGTGGGCCACGTCCAGCGCACGCCGTCGCGATCGACGCCAGCGCCGGGGCGAACCTCGGGCTCGCTGCCAGTTGCAGGCGCGGCAGCCGTCCCCACAGCCCCAGGACCTGACCCGCCAGACGTCGGCCCCGATGCAGCGATGGTTCCACCGAGCGAGGTCGACTCGGTCGGCCCCACGGCCGGACGCCCTTCTCGCTGCATCTCGGCGAGCGCCGATTCACTGAAAGGCACACGCTGCGCGCGCGGCTCCCGGCGCACCGGGACGTCGGCGGTGACCAGCGCAGGGGGCGCGGCCGGCGGATTGGCTGCCGCTGCTGGCGGCGCACCCATCGGAGGCAGCGGCTGCGCGACGATGGGGGCCGGTGCGGGAGCACCAGGCGCAGGCTGCGCTGCCACGCCCCCCGGTGGCGGCGTGAGCCGGAGCGACTGCCCCTCACGCAACGGCGAGGCGGTCGTCATGCCGTTCCACGCGGCGAGCGCGTTCATGTCGAGACCGTAGTTGAGCGCGATGCGGTAGAGGTTCTCGCCGCGCTGCACGACGTGGACACCGCTCGCGGGCAGGGGCGAAGCCATCTGTGCGGGTGGGGCAGCCGGTGTGACCACGGGTGCCGGTGTCGTCACCGGCGCAGGTGCGGGGGCCGGCACGACGCGTGGTGGCTCGGGCCGCACAGCCGCTGTGGGGGGCGGCTGCGAGCGATCGACCACGGGCGCCGGCCGACTCGTAGTGCATGCACTCAGCATAGACAGCGCGAGCAGACCGAGTGCGATCGACCAGGGCCGGGGGGCAGGCAGAGCCGCGTCGAGCTCGCGAACGTGAAACGTTGGGTTCATCAGCATTCCCTCCGTCGGCCCGTCACGGTGTCGATGCCCTCTCCCGCCCCATGAGCGACTCGGAGGGTGAGAAAAACTCGTAGCGAGCGCAGCCGGGACGAGGCGCGATCGAGCGAGAGGTAAGGCATATCACGGAGATGAGTGAAGCCTTGAGCGAGGGGGCAACGACGTCCAAACGAGCGCGGCAGAATTTCTCTCACCTTATCACTCTTGACCGCTTCGCAAGGGGACGAAAAGCACCGGCTCATGGTCGCTGTGGACGAACTGCTCGCCCGTTCGTTCCACGCACACGAGCCGTTGTTCGCCCGCCGGGCCGAGAGGAATCACGAGCCGGCCATGGTCTGCGAGCAACGGGGGCAGATTGGGTGGCATATCGACAGCGGCGGCCGCAACGACCACCGCATCGAAACGCAGAACGCTCGAGCCGGCCTCACGGCCATCCGCGACACGGACCTTGACGTTGCCGATCCCGCAGGCCGAGAGCGTCTGTCGTGCACGTGCAGCCAACGCGAAAATGCGCTCGATCGAATACACCTCTCGGCACAACTGCGCGAGCACGGCAGCCTGATAGCCGCAACCGGTGCCGATCTCCAGCCCGACATCAAGCGCGGATCGATTGCCGAGCGCGAGTTCGATCGAGCGGGCCACGACCCAGGGTTGCGAGATCGTCTGGCCGAAACCGATCGGCAAGGCGGTGTCGTCATAGGCACGGCTGGCCAGCGCGGGGTCCACGAAGCGATGTCGGGGAACACGACCGATCGCAGCGAGCACAGCCTCGTGGCGAATGCCCTGCTGACGTAGGCGTTCGACCATGCGCAGCCGTGCCCGCTCGGAGGTCATTCCGATGCCCTCGGCCGTGGCCGTCCCGGTGCGATCGCGCTGCCCGTTCATCGCGCCTCGGCGGGTATCGTGCCCGGGCCAAGCCACTTGCCAACCTCGTGCAACGCATCGAAGCGCGTCAGATCGATCGACAGCGGAGTGACCGACGCATACCCCGCTTCGATGGCGCCGAAGTCCGTGTCCGGTCCGGCGTCCGCCGCCTTGCCGGCCGGGCCGATGCGGTACTCGACGATGCCGTCGGGACGGGTCGTTCGAAGCACGGGCTCAGCCTGGTGACGCTTACCCAGGCGCACGGTGCGCAGCCCCTTGAGCGCATCGAGCGGCACATCGGGCACGTTGACGTTGAGGAGCCACGGCGCAGGCGGTCGCTCACGGCGAAATAGCTCCACGAGCGACAGCGCCACCTGGGCCGCAGTCTCGAAGTGTGTGCCCGGCTTTCGCGTCAGTGAAACGGCGATGCCCGGAATGCCAAGCAGGAAGCCTTCGATCGCTGCAGCGACCGTGCCGGAGTAAATCGTGTCATCGCCCAGATTGGCGCCATTGTTGATGCCGGACACGACGAGATCCGGTCGCCAGTCGAGCCAGCCCGACACCGCGATGTGAACGCAGTCGGCCGGTGTGCCATCGACGTAGTAAAAGCCGTTGTCGGCTTGCCGGATGACCAGCGGGCGATCCACGGTGATGGAGCTGCTGGTTGCGGAGCGATCGCGCTCCGGCGCGACGACGGTCACATCGGCAACTGCGGAGAGTGCCTTGGCCAACGCCGCAATCCCGGGCGCGGCGTAGCCATCGTCGTTGGAAACTAGAATTTTCACGTCTGGCGATTATAGGGAGCGACCATTGCACGAAGGCCGGAGCGAGGAGCCATGCGCATCATCGATCGGGACACGCAATCCGAGGGCATGACGGCCCGCGTCCGATCGCGCCACATGCCGCCGCGCGTGCGATCGCCTCTCCCGAAGTGCGGCGGACCATCGTCGGCGCGACCCGCAAGGGCTCTGCCTCGCCAGCCTTGAAAACGTCGGCCATGGTCCGCGCCCTTCTGTACGCCGCGCTCATGGCGGTGATCGCGCTGCCGTTCGTCACCCTCATTCACCTGGCAAGCGTTGCCGCGCCCGACGGTGCCGTCGGCACACTGAGCCACTACGTGGCCACCGTGCTGCCCGGGTATGTGCGGACCACCTTTGCGCTGGCCGCCGTGGCGGTGTCGCTCGCGGTCGCGATAGGCGCGGCATGCGCGTGGCAGATCGAGCGCTACCAGTTCCCGGGGCGCGACACCCTGGCCTGGGCACTGATGCTGCCGCTCGCGATGCCGGCCTACGTGGCGGCCTACGTGATGGCCGACTTCACCCAGTTCAGCGGTCCCCTGCAGAGCGCCCTGCGCTTGGCCTTCGGATGGAGCAAAGGTGACTATTGGTTTCCGGAGGCCACATCGTTTCCGGGCGCGGTCGTCTGCTTCGCCTTCACACTCTACCCGTACGTCTACCTCCTCGCGCGCTCAGCCTTTGCCGAACGCGGCCATGAACTGCAGGATGCCGCACGCAGCCTCGGCATGGGCCGTTCACGCGCATGGTGGTCCGCAGTGCTGCCGGCGGCACGTCCCGCGATCGCAGCCGGCGGCTTGCTCGCACTCATGGAAGTGCTGGCCGACTATGGCGCGGTCAGTTACCTGGGCGTGGATACCTTGAGCGTGGGCATCTTTCGCGCCTGGTACAACATGTCTGACATCACCTCGGCGGCGCAACTCGCGCTCGCGCTCTTGATGGTGGTGATCGTCGTGGTCTACGCCGAGCGCCATCTGCGGTCCCGGGCCCGTTACGCGAGCACACGCGCTCGATTCGCCCCGCGCGTGCCGCTTTCGGGCGCTCCAGGGCTCGCAAGAACGCTGCTCTGCACATTGCCGTTGCTCTTGGGCTTTGCCCTGCCGGCGGTGCTGCTCGTGCGCTTGCACCTGCAGCTCGACGGTACCGCACCGTGGCGGGAGACGCTCGGCTGGATGGGCAACTCGATCCAGGTCGGCCTCTGCGTTGCCATGGTCACGCTGACGCTCGCCGTCGTGCTGCAAACCCGCCAGCGTCTGTGGGGGGAACGCGCCGCGGCTTGGATGAGCCGCGTGCTCGGGCTCGGCTATGCCGTGCCAGGTGCGGTGCTCGCCCTGGGCATACTCATTCCGCTTGGCGCACTGGACAGCCGCCTGATCGACGCCATCCGCAGTTTCGGTGGCCTCTCCCCCGGATTGCTGCTCACCGGCAGCATCGTGGCTCTGGTCTATGCGATTTCGGTCCGGTTCTACGGCGTCGCTGGCAGCGCGACCGCTTCCGCATACTCGCGCATCCCGGTCTCGCTCGATGAATGCGCCAGGGCACTCGGACTCAGCCGCTCGGCGATTCTCGCCCGCGTCCACTGGCCGCTCGCACGTCGCGCCCTGCTCGCAGCCACCCTGCTCGTCTTCATCGACACACTCAAAGAGCTGCCGGCCACGCTCGCGCTGCGCCCGTTCGATTTCAACACGCTCGCGACGGCCACGTACACCTTCGCGCGCGACGAGCGCCTCGCCGATGCTGCGCTGCCATCCCTGCTCATCGTGCTCGCGAGCCTCCCGGCGGTCATCCTGCTCACGCGTCGGACGCGGGACACCTGAACGCCCACCCGGATCATGCCCTACAGCAGAAGTCAGCTTACCTCCCCACTGCCCCTGCTTGGAGAGCGCTCCCCGCACGCTTTCATGCAGCGCTTCTGGCAGAAGAAGTCGCTGCTGATCCGCTCGGCAATCAGCGGCTTCGTCGATCCGATCCCGCCGGAGGCCTTGTTCCGGCTCGCGCAATCACGCGCGGTGGAGTCGAGGCTCGTCCTCAATGAAGGCGCCACGTGGCGACTGGAACACGGCCCGTTCCGCAAGAGCCGCTGGCAAAGACTGCCTGGGCGCAACTGGACGCTTCTCGTCCAAGGGCTCAACCACCACGTCCCGGCGGCCGAGCGCCTGCTGCGCCGCTTCGATTTCGTGCCGCTGGCGCGGCTCGATGACGTGATGGTCTCGGTCGCCGCACCGGGCGGAGGGGTTGGGCCACACTTCGACTCCTACGATGTCTTCCTGTTGCAAGGTCTCGGCGTGCGCAGATGGGCCCTGAGTCGCCAACGAGATCTGCGCCTTGCGCCGGACGCACCACTCAAGCTCCTGCAACAGATGCGTGTCGAGGAATCACATGACCTCGTGGGCGGCGACATGCTCTATCTGCCGCCACGGGTCGCGCACGATGGGGTCGCCGTGCAGGAGAGCGGGCTATGCACCACCTACTCGATTGGATTCCGCGCGCCGGAATCAAATGAAATAGCGCACCGCTGGCTGGACTGGTTAGCCGATACCCTCGAGGATTGCGGGGACGGGTCGCTGCCACGCGACCCAGACCTCGGCGCGACGGCCTCCCCCGCCCGCATGCCGCGCCGCTACATCCAGAACGTTCGCTCGGCGCTTGCCCGCCTGCCCACGGACCCAGACGCCGTGGCCGAGTTCGCGGGCTGTCTGGCCACGGAAGCCAAGGCGAACACGGTATGGAACCCTCCAGAGCCGCTTCTCTCTCAGGCCGTGTTCAAACGACAGGCCAGCGCGCAGGGCATCCGATTCGCCGCTCAGACGCGCGCGCTGTACGACGCCAAACGGCTGTATGTGAACGGCGAGGCCTTCGAGATCGTCGACATGAGGAACTTCTGGCGTCGCTTCGCGGACGAGCGCTCCACGCGACTTTCCCTGTCGCTCCCGACGCCCGTCTGGGCACTCCTTCATTCCTGGTACGCATCCGGTTGGATCACGCTTGGTCAGGACAGCGCATGAATGATCGTTTTCAGGACAACACGATCCTCACTTGGGCCGATGTAGGCGCGGCGCTCGATACGCTTTTCGAACTCAGCCAGCACACGGTGGACATCGTCGATCGCGACCTGTCGCTGCAAGGATGGGAATCGCCTGAGCGCATTGCACGGATCGAGCATGCCTTGGTCGAACGCGGTGTCACGGTCCGCATCCTCCTCGCGGATTTGCGCCACCTCGAGCAGCACCTGGCGCGGCTGACAGCCCTCGTGCGACGACGGGGCAAGCAGCTCACGATCATTGGATCCAGCCAGCCCGAAGCCCTTACACAAATTATGGTAATCGTAGACAAACAACATGGGCTCACTCGCCCGGACCCGAGCCGATCGCAAGGGCGAATCTGGATAGAAGATTACAACAAATCAAGTAGTTACGAAGAATTCTTCAACCAAGTCTGGCGGTTGGGCGGACGTCAGTACTTTCCCGAACTGCATGGCGTGTAATCGCCCAACTCAGCCCTCGGGGATTTCGCTATACTAGTCAGGCTCACTCAGTTTCTGCACCGGTTTCGCTCACCGGCGCGGTCTCCGCTGAGAGAGATTCTCCTCAAGGCACACACCTTCGTTAACGATTCACGACAACACGTCTCAGGAAACACACAGTGAATAAGTCTCTCGTCGTCGCCGCAATGCTTGCGGTTGGCCTCATTGCTTGCGGTAAGAAGGAAGAGCCGAAGGCGGCTGCACCTGATCCAGCAGCTGCACCGGCTCCGGCACCGGCACCTGCGGCCACGGCTGCGCCCACCCCTGTTGACGCGGCTAAGGAAGCAGCTGCCAATGCTGCTGACGCAGCCAATGATGCTGCCGCCAAGACCGCCGATGCCGCAAAGGATGCGGCAGACAAGGCGGTGGATGCTGCCAAGGATGCGGCTGCGAAGGCAGCTGATGCAGCCAGAGAGGCCGCCAAAGACGTCAAGGACGCTGCCGCCAAGAAGCCCTGAGTCGTCGCGTTAACGCGCTTCGTAAAGGCCGGTCGAGTGACCGGCCTTTTTTATTGCCCCCCTCGACCGGAGAGTCACACGCTGTCCAGCAGATCGCACATCCCATCCAAGGATTCAATGACACGAACCCTGGGCGGCAATGCCTCTGTGGGGATCTGCGCGATGTCCGGCACCCAGTGCGTCCGCAATCCGGCGAGCGTCGCTGAGGTCAACCCCGGCAGCGAGTCTTCGAACGCCCATGTCATCGACGGTACGGTACCCGGCGCTGCGACGGCCCGCATGTAGGGCTCCGGCGAGGGCTTGCTCTCGCGGACGTCGTCGCGGCCAATCACGGCGACCAGTCGATCCAGGATTCCCGCACGGCGCAGTTTGAGGCGCGCCATCTCCGACCCGGTGGAGGTCGCCACCGCACAACGCAACCCCCGTCTCGCTGCTGTATCCATCAGCCGAAAAACGCCGGGCTTGACCGAAAGGTCACGTGCGATTCGATCGTGATCATCCTCGGCCCACGCGCGCCAGAACATGTCCGTGGGGAAGTCCGCACCCAAGCCGTCGCGCAACACCTGCGAGCCGCGGTCGCGGCCCAGTCCGATCAGGCGCACGGCGATGGCGTCAGGCACCTCATGGCCCACAACGTGCGCTGCCGTCTCAACGCTCGCCAGCGCTACGCGCTCGGTATCCAGCAGAACACCGTCCATGTCGAAGACCAGCGCCTCCACCGCCCGAGTACGGCTCCCGACGAACCTCATGCGAGGACGATCCAGGGGCAACCCGCTTCCTGAGTGGCCACGGAAAGTTCGACGGATGCGCTGCCAAGCGCCGAGGCAAATGCCGCGGCTGCACGCTCTGGCGTGTTGTTCTGCTGGCTCAGATGGGCTGCGACGACATGCCGAAGCCTCGCGCTACAGACCGAGGCCAAGGCCGCTGCGGCTTGCGTGTTGGACAGATGTCCATAACGGCCACCCACCCGTGCCTTGAGCGATGGCGGATAGGGGCCGGCTGCCAGCAATTCTTCACAGTGGTTGGCCTCGAGAAACAACGCATCGCACGCAGAGAGCGCGTCGATGATGTGCGCGGTCACATGCCCCACGTCCGTGAGAACGCCCAGTCGAACCCGCTCGTCGGAAACAACGTACTGCACAGGCTCGCGCGCATCGTGCGGAACTGCGAAGGCATGAATTTCGAGTTGCCCAACCAGGAACACCTCGTCGCTGTCGCAGTGCCTGAGGCGCACGTCCTGCCAGTCGCTGCCCATGGCGGCGATCGTCCCGTACGTTGCAATGACTGGCAGACCATGCCGTCGCGCGAAGCGCGCCACACCGCGGGCATGATCGCCGTGTTCATGCGTGACGAGAATCGCATCGATGTCCGAAGGCCGCACATGAGCACGGGCCAGCCGACGCTCGAGTTCTGCGGACGCAAAGCCGGCGTCGATCAGCACCGTCGTCTCGGCGGCTTCGACGAGGAGCGCGTTACCCTCGCTGCCACTGCCAAGACTGCGGAACCGCATCGTCGGTGACTCGTACGTCAAGCGCAGGCCGTCGCGGCCGAGGCCAAGACGCCCGCACAGGCGATGCGACCGTCAGCGCAACTGCTCGTGCAGAAGACGGATGATGCGATCCGCCACCGGGCTGCCGTCGGCCACTCCCTGTGCGTTCTGGACGACCACATCGGTACGGCCTGCGTTTTCTTTGACGACGATCCGGTACTGCTCGGAGGTCGCGCGATCCGAGCCGCCCCAGAAACGCAACCGATCGAGCAGACCCGGCTCGCTGCGCGCGAGCAACTCAGGGTCGGCGTAACGAACGAAATACGTTCCCGCCGTGCGATCACGGTCGACCACGGTGAACCCGACCCGGTCGAGCGCAACACCGACACGACGCCACGCGCGGTCGAAGCCGTCGTTCATGGTCAGCTTCTGATCGCGGCCGGACCCGCTGATCGCGGCCTGATCCACACGCGGTGCATTGGCCGCCACAGCCGCCTGCGCAACCTCCTGTGCGGCGTCGCGCGGTGTACCAAGGTAGACGAGCATCCGATTGAGGATCTCGGCCTCAAACTCGGGTTCGGGCCGGCGTGGCTCCCAGCGAAACACCGGCTGTGTACCACTGCCGATGTTCTTCTCTTCCATGCCCCGGTGCGCGACATACACCTCGGTCGTGTTGTTCGCCCCGCGCTCGACGCGGACGCGGTATTTGTCACGAGTGCCACTCGAGTACACGGTGTCGAAGACGCGGCCGATGGTGCGGCGAATCGGGTCGTCGAGGATTCGCGCCCGATTCTCGGCCCAGTCCGTCTCCATGATGCCGATGCGCGGATCGTCCACCACGAGGTTCAGATTGAGCGAACTCCAGAACTCGCGCAGCCGACCGAACACCACATCCGGCGCCGCGTTCACGACGAGCCAGCGCTCCGTGCCCGCCCGCTCGATGCGAACTCCCGGCACGGTGGGCAGGACGCCGCCTGCGCCAGCCAGCGCGGCGGAACGCGAGGCCGCCGTGACGCCCGAGAGCGTGGCGACCCCGGTCACACGAAAGCGCTCGTCGTAACGCGGCGGCGAGAGGTCGGGCGGGACTTCGAGCGCGGCGCCAGGCTGGGCGGTTCGATACTCGATCCGCTTGGAGTCGAACGGATTGAGCGACTCCAGCGTGCCACAGCCGGCCAGCGCAGTTGCACCTGCGACAGCCAAGCCCAGCGGGCGGAAGGTTCGTTGCAGTGAAAACAGACTCATGCGAGCAATCCGGCGAAATCTACGAAAGTCCAGCCTCATCCATCGCCTGGACCAGGACGGCTTCAAACTGGGGGGAAAGCGGGGTCAGCGGCAGGCGCACCGTCGCCCCCGCGCGCCCAAGGCGGCTCAACACCCACTTTGCAGGAATCGGGTTGGCTTCGACGAACAGCTTCTGGTGCAGCGGGAACAGCTGGTCGTTGAGCGCGCGCGCCTTGGCCCAGTCACCCGCGAGTGCTGCGCGGTAGAGCTCAGCCATCAATGCCGGGGCCACGTTCGCCGTCACCGAAATCACGCCATCGCTGCCGAGCGCACACAAGGCAAGCGCCGAGTCGTCGTTCCCGCTATAGACGCGAAAAACCTTGTGCGGAAGCACGTCACGTCGGACGAGACGCAGCAGGTCGCCACCGCGAGCCAGGTCGCCCGTCGCATCCTTGATGCCCACGATGTTGGGCACCTGCGCAAGGCGCATCGTGGTCTCGGTGGAGAGATCTGCGACCGTGCGACTGGGGACGTTGTAGAGGATCAGCGGCAGATCGACCGACTCGGCGATCTTCCGGAAGTGCTGATACAGCCCTTCCTGCGTGGGCTTGTTGTAATAGGGGACGACCGAGAGGTGCGCATCGGCGCCGGCCTGCTTTGCGAATCGCGTCAACTCGATCGCTTCGGCCGTCGAGTTGGCTCCGGTACCTGCAATCACCGGAATGCGGCGAGCCGCGAACTCCACTGCAGACGCAATCAGCTGGCAGTGCTCTTCGACGCTGACCGTGGGTGATTCACCGGTCGTGCCCACGATGACGATCGCGGCCGTTCCGCTCTCGACGTGCCAGTCGATGAGGCCTTTGAGCGCTGCGAGGTCGAGCGATGCATCTTCCTTCATCGGGGTGACGATGGCAACACAACTGCCCCGAATGGCGAGATCACGCGAAGTCGAAACGCTGGTCATGAAACGTGCGATGGGATGGCACCGCGGCGCGGTGCGACGGCTGGAAAGTGACCGTGCATGTTAGCGCAGGCGCTTTGCCAGGGCGGAATGCAGACCGGCCCGGCCATGGTCCCTGCGACAAGGTTATGCCTGAGCCTGACGGCGCGTCCACATCGCTCAACGCGGGATAGAATCGTCATCGATGAGTTGGGTAATGCAAACTTCCCGTTCGGCACCACCGACGCGATTCAGTCCTCGTCAACTGGCCGCGGTCGTCGCGCTCGCAGCGGTGGCCGTGATTTCCCAGAGCGCACTTGCCGATGAGCGCAAGGATATTGGTGCCCTCGAACGTCCCTTACTTCAGGACATTTCGAACAAGGCGGGAGATGCCATCGCGGCCGTTACGACGCACGCGCTCTCGCTGATCGGTGTCCGCTACAAGTTCGGAGGCGAGGATCCGGAGCGGGGTCTCGACTGCAGCGGCCTGATCCGCCATGTGTTCCAGCAGGCGACCGGCATTTCATTGCCGCGAAGCGCTCGCGAACAGGCCAAGGTCGGCGACGCGGTCGCGATGAGCGAGCTGCAGCCGGGCGATCTCGTGTTCTTCAACACGCGGCGCTTTCAGTTCTCGCACGTCGGCATCTACCTTGGCAACAACGAATTCATCCACGCTCCCAGTCGCGGGCGGGCGGTCGAAGTCGTCCGTCTCGATCAGGCGTACTGGCAGCGTGCGTTCAACGGGGCGCGCCGAATCGTTGACGCCGTGCCGACGTTCGCCGCAGCTACCCTCGCACCGGCAGCCCATGCGGCGGATGCATCGCGCAAGTCGGATGCGCATGCGCCCGCACATGTCGTCGGCGGTTCCGCCGCACTGGATCGCTCCCGCCAGACATTGCCCCCGTCCTCGGCGTCCCAGCGGGTCGACGCATACTGACCCAAGCGTTCCGCTTCAGCGAGCGTTCACAGGACGCTCTAGAAAACAAAAAACGGGGTCGAGACCCCGTTTTTCATTTTGGCGGAAAGGGGGGGATTCGAACCCCCGATACCTTGCGGTACGCCTGATTTCGAGTCAGGTACATTCAACCACTCTGCCACCTTTCCGTGCGCTCTATTGTAGCGAGGTGGCGGGACGTTCGCAGTGGGCGGCGCATCCTGTCCAAGCCTGCTTCGCCAGACAGCAAGTCGTCAGAGCCAAGCGTCAGGACTTCTTCGCGCCCCCGGTCTTCTTCGCAGCACCGTCTGCTTTCGATGGTGCCGTCTGGCTTGCAGCAGCAGCCGGGGCGGGAGCCGCGGGAGGCTCCCAGCTTGATGGAGCGACCGTCTTTCCTGCAGCCTTGGCCTCGCGGAAGTAACGCTCGGCGACCCGATCCTGCGCTCGTTGCTCGGCCTCTGCCGCCTTCTTGGCGGCATCTGCAGCCTTGGCCTTGGCCTCCTCGGCCTTGGCTTTCTGCTCTTCAGTGAGCACGGGAACCGGTAGCTTGGCGATTGCAACCGCCGAGAGCGCGCAGCCCAGCGCGACGGAGATCCATTGCTTGATGTTGCCCATCAGTCGTCTCCCCCTGCCGGTTGCGCCTGACCCGCCGCCGCCGAGCGGGCGGCCGAGCGCGACACCGGAATCTTGCCTGCCTTGATGTCCTCGTACCACAGTTCGTGGTGCTCCTTGGCCCAGGCTTCATCGACTGAGCCGTTCTTCATCGCCTGATACGCACCCGCAACACCAACGGTACCCATGTAGATGTGCCCGAGTGCCCCGATCATGAAGATGATCGAACCCCCGAGGTGGATCAGGCTCGCCAACTGCATGGTTGCACGTGTCTGCCCGAAGTTCGGGAAGTTGAGCACCAGTCCTGACCCGCCCACGATGATGCCGAGGAGCATCACGCCGCCCCAGAACCAGACCTTTTCTCCGGCGTTGAAGCGCTCGCTCGGAATGTGCTTGTCATTGAAGAGTCCGCCACCGGCTGCGATCCACTTCAG
>CALDYQ010000054.1 GCA_937944385.1 uncultured Burkholderiales bacterium
GCGACGAGCGCGCTCGACAGCGAGGTCGAGGCCGCCATCCAGGAGAGTCTCTACCGCCTGATGGAAGGCAAGACGGTGGTGGCGATCGCGCATCGCCTCTCCACGATCGCGGCGATGGACCGGCTCATCGTGCTCGACGAAGGGCGCATCGTCGAAGAGGGGACGCACCGCGAGTTGCTCGAGCGCGACGGCCTGTATGCGCGCTTGTGGGCGTGACCTGCCTGGCGATTTTCGGTCCAGTTGAAAGTTGAGAGGATGGCTCCCGACGAAGACGAGGAGCCCATGCGCAAGTCCCGATTCACCGAAGAGCAGATGGTCAAGATCCTTCGGGAGGCCGACCGGTCACCCGTGGCGGAGGTGGCCAGGAAGCACGGCGTCAGCGAGCAGACCCTGTACCTGTGGCGCAAGCGCTACGGACAGCTGGAGGCGGCGGACGTGAAGCAGCTGCGCAGCCTGCAGCAGGAAAACGCCCGGCTGAAGAAGCTGCTGGCCGAGCGCGACCTCGAGATCGAGGTCATGAAGGAGATCACCACAAAAAAGTGGTGAGCGCGCCGGCCCGGCGCGCCCTGGTCCCCATCGTGGCCGAACGTGGCATCAGCCTGCGGCGGGCATGCGCCCTGCTGGGCGTGCCGCGCTCGACGCTGGGCTATGAGGCCAAAATGCCGCAGAAGGATGCCTCCGTGATCGAACGCCTGCGGCACTATGCCGCGCTGTATCCCCGCTTCGGCTACCGCCGAATCCACGTCTATCTGGAGCGGGATGGGCTGCAGCTGGGAAGGGACCGCATGTTGCGGCTCTGGCAGCAGGCCGGGTTGCAGGTGCCCAAGAAACGCAGCCGGCGGCGTGTCTCCGCCTCGCGGCCACGTCCGCTGCCGGCGATGGGTCCGAACCAGGTCTGGGCCTGTGACTTCGTGTTCGACGCCTGCGCCAACGGCCAGCCGCTGAAGTGCCTGGTCGTCACCGACGAGTGGACGCATGAGGCCCTGGCCATCGACGTCCAGGGCAGCATCCGTTCCCACCGGGTCATCGAGGTGCTCTCGCGGCTGGTGAGCCTGCACGGCGCGCCGCGCTACTTGCGGTCGGACAATGGCCCCGAGTTCGTCAGCCATGCCATCCTGAAATGGCTTCGGCAGGCGGGCATCGAGACCGCGCTGATCGATCCTGGCAAGCCTTGGCAGAATGGCACCGCCGAGAGCCTGAACGGGAAGTTCCGCGACGAGTGCCTCAGCATGGAATGGTTCCGGAACCGGATCGAGGCCCGGGCGATCATCGAGACGTGGCGCCGCCACTACAACGAGGATCGGCCGCATTCGAGCCTTGGCTACCGGACGCCCAAGCAGTTCAGGGATGAGTTCCAGCAGCAACAACCCGCATCAACCCACCGAGCCGCCCTCAACTAACCGGTGGTCCGAAAAAAGCTGGCAGGTCAGGCGCACCAAAGTGGGGGGTTTCTCGGCGAGTCGTAGAAGGGGAACTACCAGTACGCCTCGGTCGTGATCTGACCCGGCTTGCGCGGCCGGTGCCGGGTGAGTCCGCGGGCTTCGAGCGCCGCCGTCGTGTCGCGCAGCATCTCCGGGTTGCCGCACAGCATCACGTGGCCGGTGGCGGCCGTGAGCGCGACACCGGCGCGTGCCTCGAGCTCGCCCGAAGCGATCAACGCGGGAATACGGCCCCGAAGTGCGCCGGGATGAGGCTCGCGGGAGACGACAGACAGCGGACGGAAGCGCTCGCCGTGCTGCTTGGCGAGGCCTGCAATCCGCTCGCGGTAGGTGAGCTCCGCCGCATGGCGTACGGCATGCACGAGCACGATCGTCTCGAACTGCTGCCAGGCGCGGTCGGTCGCGAGGATCGACAGGAAAGGCCCGAGGCCGGTGCCGGTCGCTAGCGCCCAGAGCACCGGTGCCGACGGGACCTCGGCGAGCGTGAAGAAACCGTTGGCACGGGGGCTGACGAGGATGCCATCACCCTCGCGCAGACGATGCAGGGCGGGCGAGACCACGCCGCCAGCGTGCTCGGGGACGACAGTCAAGACGATTTCAAGGACATCGTCATTCGGCGCGTTCACGAGCGAGTACGGCCGAAGCTCCGGTACGGAGGCGCCATCCTTCAGCACCTCCGTGCCCACGCGCAGGAACTGTCCGGCCTCGAAGGGGGCAATCGCGGCCGTGAAGCGCAAGGTGAACAGTGATTCCGTGTAGTCCGTGCGTCCGACGACGCAGCCTTCGATAAACTTTTCCGCCATGGTGTGCGACGGCGGCATGGGGCCATTCCGGCGCGCCGCGATCCAAGAGATTCTGGGAGATTCTAGGTGCCGGTCACGACGCTGTTCTTCGATCTGGACGGCACGGTTTGCGACAACTTTCTCGGAATCCATCGCTGCCTCAACTACGCCTTCGAGCGCCTTGGCTTCGATCCGATCGATGAGGGCACCACGCGCGCGTTGATCGGGCCGCCCTTTCGCGAGTCGCTGTCCCGTATCCACCCTGAGATCGACGTCGAGGAAGCCCTCAAACACTACCGCGTGCGCTACACCGAGGTCGGCTGGCGTGAGAACACGCTCTACGAAGGAATCGATCAGTCGATCCGGCGGCTGCATCTGCATGGCTACCGCATCGCGCTCTGCACGAGCAAGCCGCGCATCTTCGCGGAGCGCATCATCGAGCACTTCGGGCTCGCCCGGTATTTCGATGGTGTTCATGGGCCGGAGCTCGACGGTCGCTTCGACCGTAAGAACGAGTTACTGTCGCACCTGCTCGGGCTGTACGGCACACCGCCGACTGCGGCGCTCATGATCGGCGATCGCGACCGCGACATCATTGCGGCCAAGCAGAACGGCACGCGCTCGCTGGGCGTGACCTGGGGCTTCGGGCATCTGGAAGAATTGCGCGCCGCCGGGGCGGATGGCGTGATCACCGAGCCCTCGGCCCTCGTTCATCGCATTCACGCCATCCGCTGATGGAACTCATCCATACCGTCGCCGAACTCCGTCGCTACCTGTCCGGTGCGCCCGACAACGTCTTCGTGCCCACCATGGGGGCGCTGCACGAAGGGCATCTTCGACTGGTGGAGGAAGCCCGTCCGCGGGGTGCGCTCACCGTGGTGAGCATCTTCGTCAACCGGATGCAGTTCGGCCCGAACGAGGACTTCGACCGCTACCCGCGCACCCTGGCGGAGGATTGCGCCAAGCTCGAAGCCATCGACTGCGACGTGGTCTTCGCACCGGACGAGCGCGAGGTCTACCCGGAGCCCCAGAGCTTCTCGGTCGATCCGGGACCGATCGCGACCGTCCTCGAGGGGGCCGTCCGTCCGGGTCACTTCCGCGGCGTAGCCACCGTGGTGCTCAAGCTCTTCAACATGGTCCAACCCAAGGCGGCCGTGTTCGGCAAGAAGGATTACCAGCAGTGCCGCGTGCTCGAAACCATGGTGCGGCAACTCGCCCTTCCGGTGGACATCATCCTTGCCGAAACCGTGCGTGCAGCGGATGGGCTCGCGCTGTCCTCACGCAACAAGTACCTGAGCCCGGACGAGCGGGCCGAGGCGCCGCGGCTCGCGGCCGAGCTCCGACGCACGGCCGAGGCGGTGGCGCGGGGGGAGTCCATCGAGACGGCGGAGAAGGCGGCCCACGCGGCACTCGCCGCCCACGGCTGGCGCGTCGACTACGTCACCGTGCGGCGACGCACCGATCTCGCCCCGCCCACGGCGCATGATCATGAGCTGGTCGTGCTCGGTGCCGCGCGGCTTGGGTCCACGCGGCTCATCGACAATCTGGAGTTCGTCCGCCCGTTTTCTCCCTCTCCCTCGGGGAGCGGGTTGGGGTGAGGGCCATCGCCGCAGAGTTTCAGAGCGCGACGATCGCTTCGACCTCGAACAACGCCCCCTTGGGCAGTGCCGACACCTCCACCGTCGAGCGTGCGGGATAGGGCTTTGCGAAGAGCGCTTCCATCTTCGCGTTGACGACCGCGAAGTGGGCGAGATCGGTGAGAAAGAGGGTGAGCTTGACCACACTTGCGAGGCTCCCGCCGGCAGCCTCGATGACGGCCTTCATGTTCGCGAAGGCCTGATCGACCTGCGCTTCGAAGCCTTCGCGAAGCTGCCCGGTCGCCGGGTCGAGCCCGATCTGGCCCGAGCAAAAGAGCATCCGCGTGGCTCCGCCTTCCGTGATGACGGCCTGCGAGTAGGGACCCAGCGCGGCCGGGGCTGCAGAGGTGTGGATGGGGTGATTGCTCATGGTGTCTTCCCTGAGAGTTGCCGGATGATCTCGGTTGCGAGCTCGGCCTGATTCATCGTGTAGAAGTGCAGTGCCGGTGCGCCGCCACGTAGAAGCCGCTCGCACATCGCGGTCACGACGTCGAGACCGAAGGCGCGCACCGCCTCGGCGTCGTCGCCCAGATCACGCATGCGAAGTGTCAGCCAGCGCGGAATCTCCGCACCGCATCCTTCGGCAAAGCGGGCCACCTTGGCGAAGCTCCCGATCGGCATGATGCCCGGGATGATCGGCAGCGTGATGCCGGTTGCACGCGCCGCATCCACAAAGGCGAAGTAAGCATCCGCGTTGTAGAAGAACTGCGTGACGGCTGCCTGTGCCCCGAGGTCCTGCTTGCGCTTGAGTACGGCGAGATCCGCCCGGGCCGACGCTGCACGGGGATGCACCTCCGGATAGGCGGCGACCGTGAGTTCGAAGCGGCCCGTGAAGGCGTCTGCAATGAAGGCGAGAAGATCGGTGGCGTAGCGGAAGTCTCCACTCGCGACCATGCCCGAGGGGATGTCACCGCCGAGCGCGACGAGCTTGCCGATACCGAGGTCGCGGTAGGTCGACAGCAGGTCGCGCAAGCTGTCCTTCGTTGCGCCGACGCAGGAGAGATGGGGTGCGACACGGAGCCCCGCCTCATGGATGCGACGCACGGTAGCCAGCGTCTTTTCACGCGTGGCACCGCCTGCACCGTAGGTGACCGAGAAATACTCCGGTCCGAGCGCGGCGAGTTCCCGGGTCACTTGTCCAAGCTTGGCCTCGCCCTCGGGCGTGTTGGGCGGGAAGAACTCGAAGGAAAAGGAGAAGTCCATGCGAGCGAATCGAAATCAGAAGGCCCCGCGCGCTCACGCGAGGCGGGCGTGAAGGAAGAATTCCCGGTTGCCGTCGCCACCGGTGATCGGGGAGTCGAACCAATCGATCACGGCCAGTCCTGCCGCATCGGCCGCGGCCCGGATGCGTGCCTCGACATGCGCGTAGCGGGCCGGATCGCGCACGATGCCACCCTTGCCGAGACCGTCGCGACCGACTTCGAACTGCGGCTTCACGAGCGCAATCACGTGACCGTCGGGCGCAAGACGCGCGGGCCAGCGCGCGAGCACCTGCGTGAGTGAAATGAACGACAGGTCTGCGACGATCAAATCGAACGGGCCGGGGGCGATCGCGTCGGTCAGGTCGCGAGCGTGGACGCCTTCGAGCGCCCTCACCCGTGCGTCCCCACGCAGGCGGTCGGCGAGCTGTCCGTGCCCGACCTCGATGCCGGTGACCCGCGCCGCGCCGCGCTGGAGCAGGCAGTCGGTGAAGCCACCGGTGGACTGACCCACATCGAGGCAGTGCCAGCCGTGCACGTCGAGTCCCGTGCGGTCGAGTGCGTGGGCAAGCTTGAGACCCCCGCGGGAGACGTAGTCACGGATCGGCGCGTGCGCGACCTCCAGCTCGACCTCCGGCGGCACCGCCTCGCTTGCTCTCGTGAGCACGGTACGCGATGCGCCATCCCGTCGGTAGACGTGGCCGCCTTCGATCAACCGCTGGGCGAGCGTGCGCGAGGCCACGAGGCCTCGCTCCACCAATGCCCGATCGGCGCGCTGCGCGGGTGCGGCGGACATGATCGCGCTTCCGGCGGGCCCGCGGATCACTTGCGAGGCAAGGTGTTGGAGGACCTGGCGCCGAGCGGAATCAGATAGGCCAACAGCCAGGCGAGCACGCCGTAGAGCAGCCCGCCCAACACCGCCGACCAGAAGCCCGTCACCTCGAACCCGCCGAGGAGTTTGCCCACCATCCAGAACAAGAACCCGTTCAGGAGCAGGTAGAAAAAGCCGAGCGTGAGCACGGTGATCGGCAGTGTGAGCAGCGCGAGCACCGGGCGGATCAGGGTATTGACTACCCCCAGCGTTGCGGCCGCCAGGAGCGCCGACGGAAAGTCGACGACCTGCACGCCGCGCATTAGATGGGCAACGATCATGAGTGCGGCCGCATTGAGCAGCCACACGATCAAGAGGCGCGGCAGGCGTTCACGCATACGGGGCGGTCTCCGCTCGAAACCGTCAATACCGGTATGTTTCCGGCTTGTACGGCCCCGCCTTGGGCACGCCAATGTAGGCCGCCTGCTCGTCCGAGAGTTCGGTGAGCATCGCGCCGAGCTTCTTCAACTGAAGGCGCGCCACCTTTTCGTCGAGGTGCTTGGGCAGCGTGTAGACCCGCCCGAGGTCGTAGTGGTCCGGATTGCCGTAGAGGTCGATCTGCGCGATGACCTGATTGGCGAAGGAGGACGACATCACGTAGCTCGGGTGGCCGGTGGCGCAGCCCAGGTTCACGAGCCGGCCCTTGGCGAGCATGATGATCCGCTTGCCGTCGGGGAAGATCACGTGATCGACCTGCGGCTTGATCTCTTCCCAGGTGCACTTGGCCTCGAGGGAGGCGACATCGATCTCGTTGTCGAAGTGACCGATGTTGCACACGATCGCCTGGTCTTTCATCTTGGCCATGTGTTCGAACGTGATCACGTCCTTGTTACCGGTGGCGGTGACGAAGATGTCGGCCTTGTCGCAGGCGTAATCCATGGTCACCACGCGGTAGCCCTCCATGGCGGCTTGCAGGGCGCAGATCGGGTCACACTCGGTGACCCAAACCTGGGCGGAGAGCGCGCGAAGCGCCTGAGCCGAGCCCTTGCCCACGTCTCCGTAGCCCGCGACCACGGCGACCTTGCCCGCGATCATCACGTCGGTGGCGCGCTTGATGCCATCGACCAGCGATTCGCGGCAGCCGTAGAGGTTGTCGAACTTGCTCTTGGTGACCGAGTCGTTGACGTTGATCGCGCGAAACATGAGTTCGCCGCGTGCCGCCATCTGCTTGAGGCGATTCACACCGGTGGTCGTCTCCTCGGTGACACCGATGATCTCGGCCGACTTGCGGCTGTACCAGGTCGGGTCCTCGGCCAGCTTGGCGCGGATCGCGGCAAACAGGATGCGCTCCTCTTCGCTTCCGGGATTCGCGAGAACGCCCTGATCCTTCTCCGCTTTTTTGCCGAGGTGCATGAGCAGCGTGGCGTCCCCGCCGTCATCGAGGATCATGTTCGGGCCTTCGCCCGGCGTTCCCTTCGGCCCGAACTCGAAGATACGGTGGGTGTAGTCCCAGTATTGCTCGAGCGTCTCGCCCTTGATGGCGAAGACCGGCGTGCCGCGCGCAGCGATGGCGGCGGCTGCGTGGTCCTGGGTCGAGAAGATGTTGCACGAGGCCCAACGGACCTGCGCCCCCAGGGCCTGGAGTGTCTCGATCAAGACGGCGGTCTGGATCGTCATGTGCAGGCTGCCCGTGATGCGGGCGCCCCGGAGCGGCTGCTTGGCCGCGAACTCATCGCGGATCGCCATGAGGGCGGGCATCTCGCTTTCGGCGATGGCAATTTCCTTGCGACCCCACTCGGCGAGGCCCAGGTCGGCGATGACGTAATCGGTGAAAACTTTGTCGGCAATGGCGTTCATGAGGACTCCGTTCAGAGGTGAGCCGAACCGTGAACACCGACCATGAACACCGCCCGTGGAGAGCGAGGCGTCGCAGCGGCCGGGTGTACAGGGATCGACTGCACCGGACTGCGAGCGCCGTTGGGAGGGGCGGGCATCGGATGTGCGAGGGCACAGGACCCATGACAAATGATGCGCTGCCTGTTCGAGCCTGGCCGGGGGGGCAGGCGCAAGGCCTGCGACATTCCCGGGTGCAACGCTCCTCGAACTGCCCGGGATTCTAGCGTCGCACCCTGAATCAAGCCAGAATGCGGCTTGTCTGCGAAAGGACGGCGCATCGAGTGCGCCCGACGGCATGAACCTCGAAAAAGTCATCTTCGGTTTCTTCATCATCCTCGCCTGCACGCTCAATTTCGGCTTCTTCATCGGCGAGATCGACCGACCGGAGTTGCATCACCCCACCGAACTCGCCGCTGCGATCGTGGTGAATCTCGTCGCGACGGTGCTCAAGTTTGGCGACCGGACGCATGTCGGCGCGATCCATCTGGCCACCTCGCTCGTCGCGGTGGTTCAGCTGCTCGCTGGCGCGATCGTCTGGGTGATGCATGTGCATATCGGCGGCAAACCGATCGACGCTCACACGATTTCCACCATCGTGTCGCTCTCTGGCGGTGCGCTCCTCGCCAATCTGATTTCGGTCGTGCTGTTGATTGGCGAGACGTTGCGCCAGGGGCGCTAGGCACTGAGCGCTGATGGCCCGGCCTGCCTGAACCCTGCCCCCCCACGATGCTGTCCCGCCAGCAACACGGCACCGAGACCGGCGACGTCGTCTATCTCGTGCTCCGACGGCTGCGTTGGCCGCTGATCTTCCTGATCCTGGCCTATGCCGTCGCGGTGATCGGCATGACCTTCATGCCGGGCACCGATCCCGACGGTCGCCCGGCGCGCATGTCAATCTTCCACGCTTTCTACGTGGTGAGCTACACCGCCACCACGATCGGCTTCGGCGAGGTGCCGTACCCGTTCACCGACGCGCAGCGCGCGTGGATGATCTTCACGATCTACCTCACGGTCATCGCCTGGACGTACACGCTCGGCGCGATCTTCACGCTGGTGGCCGACCCGACCTTCCGCGCCACGGTTTCGCGCAACGTCTTCGCCTGGCGTGTGCGCTCGCTCGGTGATGCCTTCTATGTCATCTGCGGCTACGGACAGAGCGCCCGTCAGCTGACCCGCGCCCTCGATCGGCTGGGCTACCGCTCAGTGATCATCGAACTGCGCAAGGAGCGCGCGGCTTCCGCAGCAATCGACCGGCTGGCCAATCCGCCGATCGTGCTCACCGAGGATGCGCGACTGCCGGATGCGCTTCGCCTCGCGGGCATCATGCGGCAGAGTTGCAAGGGACTGATCGCGCTCACGGGCGACGACACCGCGAACCAGACGATCGCCATCGGCGCGCGTACGCTCCGGAGCGACTTGCCCGTGATCGCCCGCGTGACCAGCCATACGGCCAAGGTGAACCTCGAAGCCTTCGGCGGCGTGAACGTGATCCACCCGTTCGAGACGTTTGCGACCAACGTCGCGCTCGATCTCGATCATCCCGAGGTGTTGCAACTGGAGGAGTGGCTCACGGCCGCGCCGGATTCGCCCTGCCCCGATCGTGTCGGCTTTCCGCCGGGGCCTTGGGTGCTCGTGGGCTTCGGCCGCTTCGGACGGGCCATCGCCCAGGTGCTCGAGGCGCGCGGCATTGCCTGGCACGCGATCGACAACCATGATCTGGAGGCCAGTCTCCCTGAACGCGAGCACCTCGTGATCGGGGAGAACACCGACCGCTCGCTGCGCGACTCGGGCGTGGCCGAGGCCGCCGTGCTCGTCGCCGGCACCGATGACGATGCGACCAACCTCGCCGCCGTGACGCTCGCCCGACGCGTCAATCCCGACCTTTGGGTGGTCATTCGGCAGAACCATGTGGCCGATCGGGTGCTGATCCGGGCGGCGCGCGCGAACCTGCGCTTCGTGCAATCCGAGATCATGGTGCACGAGTGTCTCCAGCTCATCAACGAGCCGATGCTCGGTCAGTTCCTGCGCCGAGCCCGGGCCGAGGGCGGAAGCTTCGCCGGTCGAGTGCGGCTCGCAGTGCGCGAGCGGCTAGGTGATGGCGCGCCGCACGCCTGGTCGCTTCGCCTGGATCTGCTTGCTCCGGGGGCGTTCTACGCGCTCCTGCAGTGGGGGCAGACACTGACCCTCACGCATCTGCTCGAGCACCGCGACGAGGGCACCGGCAGCATCGCGGCGATGCCGGTCATGCTGCAACGGGGCAAGGACATCCTTCTCATGCCAGAGGCGACGACCGAACTGCGCGCGGGAGACCGGGTGCTCATGCTCGGTCGGCCCGAAGCGCGGCGTTGGCATCAATCGCTGCTCTCGGATGCGCTCGCGATGCAGTGGCAACTCACGGGCACCGAGCCGCCGCGCACCTGGCTCTTTCGCTGGCTTGCGGATCGTCGCGCAGCGCGGCTTGCCGCCCAGGCCCATGCGCAAGTCGATACGCAAGCCGATACGCAAGCCGACGCGCGGGCGGCCTGAGCAGGAGCCGAGCCGATGCCCGATTTTTGGCCCGCGTCCGGTTACCGTCTGCTCGATGCACGTCCTGATGGACTGCATGTCACCGACGCCTTTCTGAAGAGCCTGTTTTTGAGGCCGGAGGTCGCACCCATTGCAGCGTCCTGCGCCGCTGAGGTGGCTCTTCACGAGTCGCTGATGGCCGAGCCTCGACGCGCGGTCGCCTCCGCCGAACTGCTCTCGATGCGAGACCCCGATGCGCAGGTCAACTACCGGGTGCTTCTGCGCTTTCGCGATCGCCTGCTTGCAGCACCGACGCTCGAGGCGGCTTACGTGAATCTCTTTCGCGGCGAGGGTGTGGATGTGCCGCCGCTGTTCGTCTTTCAGCTCACGCAGATCTTTCTTCGGCACATCCTCGGCGATCGGGCCGACCCGCTCGCCGCACGCGCGGCGGAATGCCTGTTTCGCGTGCAGAAAGTAGCGATCCAACCCGACGGCACGGCGCTTGCAGCTGATGCGGAAACCGTAGAACGGCTGGCCGAACCGCAAGCCTTTGGCTCGTTGGGCGAAATGCTCACCCGGCAAGGGATTCCGTTACGCGCGGTAGACCTCGATGTACTTCGGCCTGAGAACGCCGCGGATTACTGGGGGCGAGACGAGCGCTTCGACTTTGCGTTGAGCCTGAGCCAAGGCCATGGTGGCATCGACGCACTCTGCCGCGTTCTCGAGGCCTGGATCCGGCACTTTCTCGCGATCGAGGTGGACATCCGGCCGACGAGCGAGATCCGGGAGGGCGAGTGGGCCTGGCATGTCGGGCTCGATGCCGAGGCGTCGGGCATCCTCAACGATCTCTACAACGGCGAGCGGGTCGATGAGGATCGTCTTGCTCGTCTGCTGTGCCTGTTCGAACTCCGGTTTCGCAACCCGGCCGACATGCGCCCCGCGCTTGCCGGCCGTCCGGTTTGGCTCGCGATGGCGATCGATCGGGACCGGCGCCTGAAGCTCAAGCCGCAGAACCTTCTGCTGAACTTACCGCTCAGTCGTGGCTGAAGTGCCTTCCGAAGCGATGTGGGCGTCGGCGCCCGACCGATGCTCGACGTATCTTTTAGCGACCCAGGCGGATCGCGCCCACCATGCAGATTGCCCAAACACCCCATGCCCGCCTGCTCGCGCGCTTCCAGACCGTCCGCGCCGAAACCGAACGGCTCGCGCTACCGCTGACGGCCGAGGACTGTCAAGCGCAGTCGATGCCGGATGCGAGCCCGGTCAAGTGGCATCTGGCGCACACGTGCTGGTTCTTCGAGAACTGGCGTCTGACCTACCGCAATCTCTTTTCCGGCACGCGCCCGGCAGGCGGTTCATCGGCGTGCGGCTTGCCCGCGACGGCTGATCAGCAGGCGCCCTGAAGCCTTGCTGCCCAGACTGCGCGCCCCGATCACACATTTCGCATCCCCGTAGTTACGCCGGGGCGCGCAGCAGCATAGACCGGGGAACTTGCACGCTGCGCCGATGAAGGCCGCCCAAAGTGCCGAAGCAGGCGAGCGCACCCTCCACAGCAACCAAAAATCGGTTGACCCGAATGATGACCCGGGCCGCCTCGGTCTGGCCGGTCGCAATCAGCCGCGCCGCCACCGTGCCGACGAGCCAGCCCGCGATCGTAACCGTGTCCGCGCGGATCCTCCGCGCGTGGAGCGGTGCCCCGATGGCGCGGTGTGCGCCTGCAAATATCGGAAGCAGATGACGATCGAGCCTGATTTTGCAGGCAGTTTGGGAGGCCTTTGCTAGATTCGGGCGCATGACCTCCGCGCTCGCCCTCGTCGTGATCGTGCTCGCCGCGAGCGTGCTTTTGGTAGCCGTCTGCCGCACGCTTGGGCTGCCTTCGCTTCTGGGCTACCTGGCGGTAGGCATGCTTCTCGGCCCGCATGCGTTGAAGTTGATTCCCGACAGCGAGCAGGCGCGTCATCTGGCCGAGTACGGCGTGGTCTTTCTGATGTTCTCGATCGGGCTCGAGTTCTCGCTGCCGCAGTTCCGGGCGATGCGGCATCTCGTGCTCGGGCTGGGCGCGGCGCAGTTCGCGATCCTGTTCGCCCTCTTCGGCGTCCTTGCGTTGGTCTGGCTCGGCCAGTGGCCAGCCGCGATCGTGCTCGCCTCGGCGCTTGCGATGTCTTCCACCGCGATCGGTGCCAAGCTCCTGGTCGAGCGCAACGAACTGTCCGCGCCCCATGCACGGCACACGCTCGGCATCCTGATCTTCGAGGACATCGTGGTGATCCCGCTCCTGATCGTCCTGCCGGTGCTCGCTGGCGGCAGCGCCGGCTGGAGTGACATCGGCTGGACGATCGCGAAGACCGTCGCCCTGCTCGGGCTCCTCGTGGGTCTCGGCCAGCAACTCCTGCGCTTCTGGCTCGATCAGGTCGCCCGCAGGAAGACCGGCGAGTTGTTCATGCTGAACGTGCTCTTGGTCACGCTCTCGCTCGCCTGGCTCTGCCATCTGGCCGGCCTGCCGCTTGCGCTCGGCGCCTTCGTTGCCGGGATGCTGATCGCCGAGACCGAATACAAGCTGCAGGTGGAGGACGACATCCGCCCGTTCCGAGACGTACTGCTGGGGTTGTTCTTCATCACGGTGGGCATGCAGCTCGATGCGCGCTTCGTGCTCGCGAATTTCTTCTGGGTGGCGGCGCTCGTCGTCTTCGTCCCGATCATCAAAACGGCCGTCACCTATCCGCTCGTGCGCCGCTTTGGCCTGCGCAACATCGAGGCGACCCTTGCCAACGCGCTCCTCCTGCCGGCGGGCGAGTTCGGCTTTGTGCTGATCACCCTCGGGCTCACGCTCGGCGTGCTTGGCGAGCATCCGGCACAGATTGCGATTGCGGCCATGGTGTTGCTCATGTTGGCTGCGCCGCTCTATCCCGCGCTCGCCGAGCGCATCAACAAGCGGCTCTCGGCGCGCGATTTTCTCGCCCGCTCGGCCGACATCTTCAAGATTGCGGCCGAGAGCATCTCGCGCAGCGATCATGTGCTGATCTGCGGCTTCGGGCGAAGCGGGCAGTACCTGGCTCGGCTGCTCGAAGCCGAGGGCGTGCGCGTGGTCGCGCTAGATCACGACCCGGAACGGGTGCGCGAGGCTGCGGGCAGCGGCGAGGTGGTCTTTGGCGACGCTACACGGCGCGAGGTGTTGATCGCCGCTGGGATCGAGCGGGCGCGGGCGCTGGTGATTTCGTTCGCAAGCGTCGATGTCGCCCTCCGGATCATCGGCACGGTGCGCAGTGTGCGCGCCGATCTGCCGATCATCGTACGGACCGCCGACGACGAGGCGATGCATCGGCTGCTCGCGGCGGGGGCGACCGAAGTCGTGCCGGACGTGCTCGAAGGCTCGCTCATGCTGGCCTCCCATTCGCTCCTGCTCATCGGCACGCCGCTGCCTCAGGTGCTTCGCCGCATCCGTGCGGTGCGCGAGGAGCGCTACAGCCTGTTTCGCGGTTTCTATCGGGGGGCCTCCGACGGCAATGAAGCCGACGGCGATGCGCGCGTCCTGCACACGGTCGTGCTGCCGACGGGTTCATCCGCCGTGGGTCAGCGCTGGCAGGAACTGGAAGCACTGTTTCGGAGCGAAGACGTGGAAGTCACGCACATCCGGCGTGCGGGACAGCGGCTCACGCCGGATGCAGGGCTCGTGCTCGAGGAGGGCGACGCGCTGGTGCTCATGGGGACACAGCGTGGCGTGGCAGCGATGGAGTTGCGCCTGACCCAGTGACCGATGGCTGAAGGCGTAGGCGTTTACCCTCGGTTCGACGCAGATCGTCGCGATGATCTAGGTCTTGCCGCATCGCGGCATGCCGTTTGCCTATTGCGGCTGCCTGTATCTCTGCTCTAATCTCCGCCGACGCGCACCCTGTAATCAACAACCAGAGCGCCTTTCTTTCATCTGAGGAGTCATCCCATGCTCTCGTCCCGAACCCCGAAGCTTGCGGGCCTGATGGCCATCGCTGGACTGCTTGCCATTTCGACTGCACACGCCGGACCGGTCCTCGACAAGATCAAGAAGAACGGTCAGGTCGTCTGCGGCGTCAACACCGGTCTCGCCGGCTTCTCGCAGGCCGATTCGGCCGGCAACTGGTCTGGCCTCGATGTCGATGTCTGCAAGGCGCTTGCGGCCGCAGTACTCGGCGATGCGAACAAAGTCAAATGGGTACCGTTGAACGCGCAGCAGCGCTTTGCGGCGCTCCAGTCGGGTGAGATCGACGTCCTCTCGCGCAACACGACGTTCACGCTGACCCGTGATGCGTCGCTCGGTCTGCACATGACGGCGGTCACCTACTACGACGGCCAAGGCTTCATGGTGCCGGTCAAGTCGAAGATCAAGGACGCCAAGCAGCTGAAGGGTCAGACCGTCTGCGTGCAATCCGGCACCACCACCGAGAAGAACCTGACCGATTTCTCCAAGGCCAACAACCTGGGCATCAAGCCGGTCGTGTTCGAGAAGGTCGAAGCCGCCACCGGCGCCTATTTCGCTGGCCGCTGCGTGGCCTACACCACCGACGCCTCGGGCCTGGCCTCGGTCCGTAACAAAGAGGCGAAGAATCCCGACGAGCACGTGATCCTGCCGCAGCTCATTTCCAAGGAGCCCTTGGGCCCGATGGTGCGCCGTGGTGACGACGAGTGGTTCGCGATCGTGAAATGGGTGATCTACGGCCTCGTCGAGGCGGAGGAGTACGGCATCACGCAGGAAAACGTCGATCAGATGAAGTCGAGCCAGGATCCGGTCGTGCAGCGCATCTTGGGCGTGTCGGAAGACACAGGCAAGCTGCTCGGTCTCGATCGTGACTGGATGGGGCGCGCGATCAAGGCCGTGGGCAACTACGGCGAGATCTTCGAGCGCAACGTCGGTCCGAAGAGCCCGCTCAAGCTGCCGCGCGGCGCCAACAACCTCTGGAACAAGGGCGGCCTGATGTACGCGCCGCCGGTCCGCTGATCGCGATCGAGCAGCACGCTTTCGTGCGCCCGGCGGATCCCGTCGGGTCGCGGGCCACGAGAGCGTTTCACGGTGCGTGCCCGAATTCGTGCCCGAATTCGTGTCTGATGCGTCGACACGACGTTTCGCGGTCGTCGCGCGCACCCTGAAACAGGCCACATGCGTTCATTGCCCACGCGGCGACGATACGGGGGAATCCACTGATGGCTGAGTCGGTTCGGCAGCCGCCCAAGAAACGCGACTGGTCCTGGCGCAGCCAGGCTTTCCGGGGGTTGGTCTATCAGGCGCTCGCGCTCGCGGCCGTGATCGCGATCGGCTGGTGGCTGGCATCGAACACCGCGGCCAACATGCAGGCCCGCGGCATCAAGAGCGGCTTCGATTTCCTGCTGCAGCCCGCGGGCTTCGACATCGGCGAGCCGCTGTTCGGCTACGACTCGAGCCATCCGTATTGGCAGGCGTTCGCCGTGGGGGTGGGCAACACGCTGCGCGTGGCGATCCTGGGCATCGTGCTCGCGACCCTCGTGGGTACGCTGCTTGGCGTGGGTCGCTTCTCGCGCAACGCCCTCGTGCGCGGTTTCTGTTACGGCTATGTGGAGCTCTTCCGCAACGTGCCGGTGCTTGTGCAACTGCTCATGTGGTATTTGCTCGTCACCGAGCTTCTCCCCGACAGCACCGAGCCGTGGCAGATCGGCAACGTATTCCTCTCGAAAGGCGGGCTCACCTACCCGGGGCCGGTCTGGAGTGCCGGTTTCGGCTGGGTCGTTGCCGGGCTGGCGTTGGGCGCACTCGGGGTCTGGTTCTACAGGCGCTGGGCGCGTGCCCAGTTCGACGCCACGGGCCGCGAGCGCAGTCTGTTCTGGGTGCCGCTCGGCATCGTGATCGCGGGGGGCGTCCTCGGCTGGTTCGCAGGCGGCATGCCCAATGAGTGGAAGATTCCGGTCAAGGGTGAATTCGCGGTCGAAGGCGGCAGCGCCCTCACGCCGGAGTTCCTGGCTGTGCTTCTGGGGCTCGTGCTCTACACGGCAGCCTTCATTGCCGAGGTCGTGCGTGCCGGCATCCAGTCGGTGCCGCGTGGTCAATCCGAGGCGGCGCAGGCGCTCGGGCTGTCACGCAGCCAGGAAATGCGGCAGGTGCTTCTACCCCAGGCGCTGCGCGTGATCATTCCGCCGATGACCAACCAGTACCTGAACCTGACCAAGAACTCCTCGCTCGCCGTCGCAATCGGCTATCCCGACGTCGTGTCGATCTCGAACACGGCGCTCAACCAGACCGGGCGAGCGGTGGAATGCATTGCGATCATCATGGCGGTGTATCTCACGACCTCGCTGGCGACGTCGCTGTTCATGAACTGGTACAACGCGCGCGCCGCGATCAAGGAACGGTGACAGGGGATGAGCGAGGTCACGACTTTCCAGTTCAAGCCGGCCCGTCCGGCGCCAGTGCGCTCCGAGGGGCTTGTACCCTGGCTGCGCGCGAATCTCTTCGGCAGCTGGCAGAGCAGCCTCACCACGATCGTCGTGGGCGCGCTGCTTGCGATCTACCTGCCCAAGTTCTTGAACTGGGTGTTCTTCGCGGCCACCCTCACGACCAACCCGGATGAATGCCGGGCGCCCGGCGTGGGTGCCTGCTGGGGCGTGATCAAGGAGAAGTACCGTCTGATCATCTTCGGCCGCTACCCGTTCGAGGAGCAATGGCGGCCGCTCGTGGCCACGGCCCTCATGCTCACGATGCTCGTGGTGAGCTGTATCCGCTGGTTCTGGAGCCGCTGGCTCGCCGCGGCCTGGGTCGTGGCACTCGCGGTCTTCTTCATCCTGATGTACGGCAGCCTGTTCGGTCGCCTCGACGTCTTCGGGCTGACA
Organism: uncultured Burkholderiales bacterium; assembly: GCA_937944385.1. Classification (GTDB taxonomy): domain Bacteria; phylum Pseudomonadota; class Gammaproteobacteria; order Burkholderiales; family Casimicrobiaceae; genus Casimicrobium. The sequence continues at coordinate 17,098 of CALDYQ010000054.1, forward strand.
CGCGTCACGACCGACCGCTGGGGCGGACTGCCGCTCACCATCATGCTCTCCACGCTCTCGATCATGGCGGCCTTTCCGCTCTCGGTCGTGGTGGCGCTTGGTCGGCGCTCGCACCTGCCGGCCATCCGCACGATCTGCACGCTCTACGTGGAGCTGATCCGCGGCGTCCCGCTGATCAGCGTGCTGTTCATGGCCTCCTTCATGTTCCCGCTGTTCATGCCGCAGGGGGTGACGATCGACACACTCCTGCGCGTGCTCGTGGGCATCACGCTCTTTGCCGCCGCCTACATGGCCGAGGTCGTGCGCGGCGGTCTGCAGGCCCTGCCCAAGGGGCAGACCGAGGCCGCGCAATCGCTCGGACTGTCCTACTGGCAGACGCAGCGCAAGATCATCCTGCCGCAGGCGCTCGCCACCGTGGTGCCGGGCATCATGAACAACTTCATCTCGATCTTCAAGGACACCTCGCTCGTGGCGATCGTCTCGCTCTACGAGCTGACCGGCACGCTCGGCCTCGCGCTCAACTCGGACGCCGACTGGCGGCCGTACAAGCTCGAGGGCTATCTGTTCATCACGGCCATCTACTTCGTTTTCTGCTTCGCGATGAGCCGCTACAGCCTGTGGATCGAGAAGCAGGTCAACAAATCCAGGCTCCGCTAGGGAGACGCTCCGCGAGGCACGCTGCACATGACCGCCCAGTCGAACACCGAAGCCAGCCCGATCATCACCTTCGAGAACGTCAACAAGTGGTACGGGAACAACTTTCACGTGCTCCGGGACATCAATCTCGAGGTCAAGCGTGGTGAGCGTATCGTGATTTGCGGGCCTTCGGGCTCGGGCAAATCCACGCTGATCCGCTGCATCAACCGGCTCGAGGAGCACCAGGAAGGCCGCATCGTCGTCGACGGGACCGAACTCACCGACGACGTCCGCGCGATCGACCAGATCCGCAAGGAGGTCGGCATGGTCTTCCAGCAGTTCAACCTGTTCCCGCATCTGACCGTGCTCGAGAACCTCACGCTCTCGCCGATGTACGTCGGCAAACTGCCCCGCAAGGAGGCGGAAGAGCGGGCGATGGCCCAATTGAAGCGCGTGCGCATCGCCGAACAGGCGCACAAGTACCCGCTCCAGCTCTCGGGGGGGCAGCAGCAGCGGGTGGCGATTGCGCGTGCGCTCTGCCTGACCCCCAAGATCATGCTCTTCGACGAGCCGACCTCGGCGCTCGACCCCGAGATGATCAAGGAAGTGCTCGACGTCATGGTGGAGCTGGCCAAGCAAGGCATCACCATGCTCTGCGTCACCCACGAGATGGGTTTCGCCAAGGCGGTCGCCGACCGCGTGATCTTCATGGACCAGGGGCAGATCGTCGAGCAGAACGCGCCGCACGAGTTCTTCAACAACCCGCAGACCGACCGCTCGCGCGATTTCCTTTCGAAGATCCTCGGCCACTGAGTGTCCGGCGAGGGACGGCTCGCGGGGGGTTGCGGGCGGGAGCAGCCGATGCAGCCGAAGCGGCGGGGCTACGCCCCCCGGGGCAGCCAGCGCATCGGGTTATGCCGAAGCCAGCGCCCGAAATCGCCCGAAGACATCGGCTTGGCGAACAGGTAACCCTGGGCCTCGCGGCAACCCAGAAGCTGGAGTTGGTCGAGCTGCGCGTGCGATTCCACCCCTTCGGCGACCAGCGACAGCCCGAGGCCGCGCGCGAGTTCGGCAATCGAATGCACGATCGCTCGACAGGCGGGGCAGTCGGGCAAGTCGCGCACGAACTCCGAGGCGATCTTGATGCGGTCGACCGGCAGCTCCCGCAGACGCGCGAACGACGAGTAGCCGGTGCCGAAATCGTCGATCGCCACGGTCACCCCAAGTGACTTGAGCACCTCGAGCGTGGTGTAGACCCCCAACTCGTCACTCATGACGATCCGCTCGGTCAGCTCGACCTCCAAGGTGCGGCCGGACAGTCCAAATCGGCGCAGCATCGTCTCGAGCGTCGGGATGAACCGCTCGCTCAAGAATTCCGGCTCCGAGAGGTTGACCGCCACCCGCGCGTTGAGCCACCCGACCTTGGTCCAGAGGGTCGCCTGGCGGAGCGCCTCCTCGAGCACCCAGAGGCCGATCGTGGCCATCGCGCGTGACGTCTCGGCCAGTTCGATGAACTGGTCCGGCGCGAGCACGCCGCGCTTCGGATGCTTCCAGCGCAGCAGCGCCTCGGCCGAGGCGAGCCGACCGGACTCGGTCAGGATCGGCTGGAAGTAGAGTGCGAATTCGTGTCTTTCGAGCGCATTGAGCAGCTCGCTCTCCAGGTTCAGGGCCCGCAGCGCCGCCTTGGCAAACGCGGGCGTGAAGGTGCGAACCGTATCCCGCCCGGCCGCCTTGGCCGCATACATTGCGGTGTCGGCGTTCTTGATCAGCTCGTCCGGCGTGCTGCCATGAGCCGGAAAGATGGCCACACCGATCGATGCGCTGATGGCGAACTCCTTGCCGCCGAGTTGCGTCGGCACGGCCAGCGCGCGGCGCAATTCCGCGATGAGCGGTGCGATCTCGACGTCGCTGCCATCGCCCAGCGCGATCGAGAGCACGAACTCGTCGCCCCCGGTGCGCGCCACCCAGATGGGCACCGACCGGGCGGCCTGCTCGGCACAGAAGTCGCGTAGGCGGCGAGCGCACTCGAGCAGCAACTGGTCGCCCGCGGCGTGGCCGAGCGAGTCGTTCACCCGCTTGAATCGGTCGATGTCGAGAAAGAGGATGGCAAAACGATGCCCGAGGGATTCGGCCGTGGTGACCGACGCGCGCAGGTACTGATCGAGATGGGCGCGGTTGGGCAGACCGGTCAGCGCGTCATGCAACGCCAGATGACGGAGCTGTTCGGCGGACCGCGGCGCTTGGCCAACCTCGCTCGCAAGCAGGAGCTGTTCAGCCCGTCCGTCGACCAGCAGATCGTGCGCCGTCAGCTCGACTTGCACATGCTGGCCAGATCGGTGCCGAAGGAAGCGCACGCCGGCGCGCAGGCTCTCATGGGGTTCTCGCGCGACCAGCACGCGCTCGACGGGCACGTCTTGCAACTCATGGGGCTCGAAGCCGATGAGGGCCGCAAAGCGGGCGTTCACGTCGACCAGCCGCCCATCATGGATGAAGGCGACCGCTGCGGTGCTGGCATGGAAGAGCTGTTCGAGCCGCCGCTGCACCGGGGTCTGCGCGTTCGGCGCGTCCGGTCGACGGGGGTAAGCTGCCATCGGCATTTCAGAAGGGTCGACGAAGGGTAAGGGGAGTCTCACTGCTGGCGATTCTGGGCTGTCGATTCGCTTCTGTCCACTCGTCCATGTCGAACCCGGGGCGGCATCCGGGCGCGGCCTGCATCGTGGCCGAAGCGGAACGGATGGCCGACGACACAGGTCAATCGAATCGACTGCCACCACCTCAAACGACATCCCGATGTTGCTGCGCCTTCGTGACCGTTCCTCGCCCGCACCCTCCGAGATCACCCCCGAAGCGCTCTATCGCGGGCGGCGGCAGTGGCTTGCGCAGGCGGGGCTCCTCGCCTTGGGCGGCGCCGCGCTCGCCTCGGCACCTCTTCGGCGAAGCGAGGCCCAGGCCATGCGTCTCGCGGGGGTGACGCCCAATCCGCGTCACGTGCTTGCGAGCGACGAGAAGCTCAACAAGGTCGAGGACTTCCGGAGCTACTGCAACTTCTACGAATTCGGCATGGACAAGTCGGATCCCCCGGTCCATGCCAAGGCCATGAAGGTCCGCCCCTGGACGGTGACCATCGAGGGCGAGGTCAACAAGCCGCAGACCATCGACGTCGATGCGCTCCATCGCATGGCGCCGCTCGAAGAGCGGGTCTATCGCCTGCGCTGTGTCGAGGCGTGGTCGATGGTGATTCCATGGGTCGGCTTTCCGCTCTCGGAACTCATCCGCCGGGTCGAGCCGCGCGGCAACGCGAAGTACGTCGAGTTCGTCACGCTCGCCGATCCGAAAGTGATGCCGGGGCTTCGGTACCGCTCGCTCGAATGGCCCTATGTCGAAGGGCTGCGCATGGACGAGGCCATGCACCCGCTGACGCTGCTCGTGCTCGGCGCCTATGGTGAGACGCTTGCGCCCCAGAACGGCGCCCCCGTGCGTGTGATGAGTCCCTGGAAGTACGGCTTCAAGAGCGGCAAATCGATCGTCAAGATCCGCTTCGTCGAGAGCCAGCCCAAAACGGCATGGCACAAGGCGGCACCAGGCGAATACGGTTTCTACTCCAACGTGAACCCGGACGTGGACCATCCGCGCTGGTCACAGAAGACCGAGCGACGGATCGGGGAGTTCTCGCGCCGGAAGACGCTGCTCTTCAACGGCTACGGCGAGCAGGTCGCGCATCTTTACGCCGGGATGGATCTGCGCAAGTTCTTCTGAGTCGCGTGGGGAGCGACCGTGGGGCGGAGAAAATTCGAGACCCTGTCTGCGCGTTGTGAGAACCACTCACGACGGCTCGATCCGCGTTCGCGCCAGCTGGCGGCCGTTCAGCGCGCACCTCTGCCCAACGGGCGCATGAGCATGGCGACCCTACCCTCTAATCGACTTGCTCCCGGGCGGCCTTCGAACCAATGACTCTTTGCCTGAAGCGGGCATGCCCATGGCTCTGCTGAGCGTGTCGGCGGCACGTCTGCTGAACACACCCGGGTTCGGCTGGAGCGTCATCCTGCTCGCGCTATTGCCGCTCGCGCGGCTCGTCGCCGGGGTGCCGCTCGGGTGGCTGGGCGTCAACCCGCTCGAATATCTGATCCGTGCGACAGGCGAATGGACCCTCATCCTGCTTGCGCTCACGCTCTCGGTCACGCCGCTTCGGCGTCTGACGGGCTGGAGTGCGCTCCACCGCTTGCGGCGCGCGTTCGGGCGGCTCACCTTCGTCTATGGCCTCGTGCACTTCACGGTCTACCTCGTCTTCGACATGGGGCTCGACTGGGGCGAGATCCTGCGCGATATCCCGAAGCGCCCCTTCATCACCGTGGGCTTCACGGCTTTCGTGCTTCTTGCGTGCCTTGCGGCGACTTCCTCCGATCGGGCGATCCGCGTGCTCGGCGCGACCCGCTGGCGGCGCGTGCACCGCGCGGTGTACGTGATTGCAGTGCTCGGCGTCATTCACTATCTCTGGCTCGTTCGGGCTGACATCACCAAGCCCGTGCTTTATGGAGCGATCTTTGCGTTTCTATTCGCGCTGCGCATCGCCTGGGCTTGGAAGGCACGTGTCCAGGTTCGGCGCGATGCGGGGGTGGCATAGACGGCGGACAGGCGGTGGGAAAGACCGCACAATCTCGCCCCGTCCCTTCGATCGACCTGTTCACGAGACGGGTCCATTCAGTTGCGGCTTTCCATCCATGAAACGCATCCTCATCCTGGGCGCCGGCATCCTTGGCGTCCACACCGCCTACTTCCTCCGCGAGCGTGGCCACGAGGTCACCGTCGTCGATCGCCAGAGTGGCCCGGCGCTCGAGACGAGCTTTGCCAACGGGGCGCAGATCTCGGTCTCGCAGTCCGACCCGTGGGCGAGTCCGTCCACCCCCCTCAAGGTGCTCAAATGGCTTGGCAAGGAGGACGCGCCGCTCCTCTTTCGCCTGAA
>CALDYQ010000055.1 GCA_937944385.1 uncultured Burkholderiales bacterium
CGGCGCAGGAAGCCGCCGCGGGCATCAGTTGCCCATGACGGGCGAACGTCCGGGGCCTGCGTGTCGTGCTCAGGTGCGATCGATCCGCCGCCCGAGCACGATCGAGGTGTGGGTTCGCGTGACGCCGTCGATCGCGCCGATCTCGTCGAGCAGCGCATCGAGCCGCTCGGTCGTTTCGGCTCGGACGAGCGCGAGGTAGTCGAATTCGCCGCTCACGGTCGCCAATTGCCGGAGCTCCGGCATCCGCGAGAGCGCGCGTTCGACCGCGCGACCGGCCTTGGGCGCCACCGTGATCCCGACGTAGGCATCGATCGCCGTCTCCGCCGTGTCACGGCCGAGCCGCACCGTGTAGCCCACGATCACGCCCTCGCGCTCGAGCCGGGCGAGCCGCGCGATGACCGTCGTTCGCGCAACACCCAGCTGCCGCGCCAGCCCGGCCGTGCTTTCGCGCGCATGGGTCTGCAAGGCAGCAATCAGTCCACGATCCAGGGCGTCCAAGGAGGTATGAGGCATTCCGGCGTCTCAGCGACCATCAAACGTCAGCACGGCGAGTCGATTTGAGGTCTTTGCTTGAATTTTCGACGAAATCATCGTTGAAACCGTCAACACCCGTTTCTAGACTGCTGGATATCGACAACCGGCGTGCAACCGGCGGTCGTTCGTGCGAGCGACCGCCCCCGACGCCATCGCCGCAACGCCATCGATTCGTCATGAAGATCGCCCTTCTCGGTGCCGGCCACATCGGCCAGACCATCGCCCGAAACCTCGCCGCAAGTGGCGACTACGTCCTGACGGTCTACGACCGGAGCCCTGAAGCGCTTTCCGCGCTTTCCACGCTGTCCAGCGGAGCCACCGCGCCCAGGGCGCACATCGCAACCCGCCTGCTCGAAGGAGATGATCACACGCGCATCGTCTCGGCGCTGGCCGGGCACGATGCGGTGATCAACGCGCTGCCGTACTTCCTCGCCACCACCGTCGCCCACGCCGCACGCGAAGCCCGCTGTCACTACTTCGACCTCACCGAGGACGTGGCTGCCACCCGGGCGATCAAGGCGCTCGCGATGGAAGCCGACACGGCCTTCATGCCGCAGTGCGGGCTCGCGCCCGGCTTCATCGGCATCGTCGCTCACCATCTTGCGCAAAGCTTCGAGACGCTCTACGACGTGAAGATGCGCGTGGGCGCGCTGCCCGCGTTTCCGACCAACTCGCTCAAGTACAACCTGACCTGGAGCGTCGATGGGCTCATCAACGAGTACTGCCACGCGTGCGAGGCGATCCGCGACGGCCAGACGATCGAAGTGCTGCCGCTCGAAGGGCTCGAGCACTTCTCGCTCGATGGCACGGAGTACGAAGCGTTCAACACCTCGGGCGGCTTGGGTACGCTCTGCGAAACGCTCGCCGGTCGTGCCCGCACGCTCGACTACAAAAGCGTGCGCTATCCGGGCCACAACGCGCTCATGCGCGTGCTGCTCGAGGAACTCAGGCTCAAGGACGATCAGGAGACGTTGAAGGCCATCCTGCGCCGCAGCGTGCCTTCGACGATGCAGGACGTGGTGCTCGTCTTCGTCACCGTGAGCGGCCTGCGCGGAGGCAGCTTCGTCGAAGAAGTCTTTGCGCGCAAGATCTTCGCCGAGCGCGGGGACGCACCGCAATCGGCCATCCAGATCACCACGGCCGCAGGCGTCTGCGCGGCGGTCGATCTCTTCCGCGAAGGCAAGCTGCCGCGCCGCGGCTTCATCCGCCAGGAACAAATCGCCCTGCCGGACTTCCTCGCCAACCGCTTCGGACAGGCGTACCAAGCGCTCCGGCAGGTTGAATCCATTGGATGACACGAAAATCGAAATCATGAAGCCGACGCCTACCCTCTTCACCGACACCTGGGCCGAACTTGGGGTCGACCCCGCCGCACTGCCCGCAACCGGGCTCGCGGTGCACTCGCCGATCGATGGGACGCTGCTCGCGCATGCACCCATCACGACTGCGGATGCCGTCGATGCTGCGAATGCGCGCGCGCAGGCGGCCTTCCTGCGCTGGCGCGAAGTTCCTGCACCGCGCCGCGGCGAGCTCGTGCGGCTTCTCGGTGAGGAGCTGCGCAGGCACAAGGCTGCGCTCGGACGGCTCGTCTCGCTCGAAGCCGGCAAGATCGAAAGCGAGGGCCTGGGTGAGGTGCAGGAGATGATCGACATCTGCGACTTCGCGGTCGGGCTCTCGCGCCAGCTCCACGGGCTCACGATCGCCTCGGAGCGCCCCGAGCACCGCATGATGGAGCAGTGGCACCCGCTCGGTGCAGTCGCGGTCATCACGGCCTTCAATTTCCCCGTGGCCGTCTGGGCGTGGAATGCGGCGCTTGCGCTTGTCTGCGGTGACCCGGTGCTCTGGAAGCCCTCCGAGAAAACGCCGCTCACGGCACTCGCCGTGCAGGGGCTTTTCGAGCGCGCGGCTCGCCGCTTCGGACCGCCCGCTGAAACCGACGGCCTCTCGCAGGTGCTCATCGGCAGGGCAGACATCGGCCAGCGTCTGGCGGAGGACCGCCGCATCGCGCTCGTCTCCGCCACCGGCAGCACACGCATGGGCCGCGCCGTGGCTCCGGTGGTCGCTGCCCGCTTCGGTCGGCTCCTGCTCGAGCTCGGCGGCAACAACGCCGTCATCGTCGCGCCGAGCGCGAACCTCGACCTCGCGCTCAGGGCGATCGTCTTTGGCGCAGCGGGCACCGCTGGGCAGCGCTGCACGACCACGCGACGCCTGATCGTGCATGAATCGATCCAGGCCGCGCTCGTCGAGCGTCTCACGCGCGCCTATGCGAGCCTGCCCATCGGCCACCCGCTCGCCGCTGGCGTGCTCGTGGGGCCGCTCATCGATGCCCGCTCCGGCGCCGCGATGGATGCCGCCCTGGCTGCCGCGCGCGCGGAAGGCGGCTGCATCCTTGTGGGGGGAGAAGCGGTCACGGTCGCCGGCTGCGAGGGCGGCACCTACCGCCGCCCCGCGCTCGTGGAAATGCCGGAACAGACGCCAATCGTCTGCGAAGAAACCTTCGCGCCCATCCTCTACGTGCTCACCTACCGCGACTTCGCCGAGGCGATCGCGCTCCAGAACGCGGTGCCGCAGGGGCTGTCCTCCGCAGTCTTCACGAACGACCTGCGCGAGGCCGAGGCCTTTCTCGGCCCTTCGGGCTCGGACTGCGGCATCGCCAACGTGAACCTGGGCACCTCGGGTGCCGAGATCGGCGGTGCCTTCGGCGGCGAGAAGGACTCCGGCGGCGGGCGCGAATCCGGCTCCGATGCCTGGAAGAACTACATGCGCCGGGCGACCAACACGATCAACCGCGGGCTCGCGCTGCCGCTCGCGCAGGGCGTGCGGTTCGACATCTGAAGACTTCGCCGTCCGGCCTCAGAAGGCGTGAGCGAATCCTTGCGATCGGCCCGGGTACCGTTGAGCGACGTGATCGGGCTGCGCAGCAGATTCGTTCCCGTCTTCTCAGCGCTTCGGCATCGGCACCACGCCCGCCGCTCCCTTGGTCGCGGCCATGAGCCCAAGCTGGACGAGGAAGTCGATCAGAGCGAAGCGCCGGTCACTCGGCCGCTCGACGTGCACGATCTCGCAGACATCGCCGCCGGCGAAATAGATCATGTTCTCCAAGCCTTGCTCGCGCGTCGTGATGAGGGCATCTTCCTTGCGCGCGTAGGCGTGGCAGTAGCGCGTATGCACGAGGATGTCGGTCTTCTCCACCTTGTAGCGGTCGCGCTCGATGCGGGTGACGGGCACCGTCGCATATTCGCCGCTCGGCAGCTGTCCACCGATCGGTTGCGCGACGCTCAGCGTGGTGCCGAAGGCGAGGACACAGCCCAAAAGCGCACGCCATCCGATGCAGGTCGCAGATGCGCGAACGCAACCCCGTGATCTGAAAAAACGATTTCTCCTCATGCGTTGGCAGCCCGACGCGGTTGTGCGCAGAAAAACTGCATCTTATCGCCTGCGCCGACCCGTTCCCAAGACTCTGATCGTCCTGCGTACCGAAAGACGCGCCTGCCGGGTACGTTGCGATCGTCGACGTGCGACACTCGATGCCTCCCTGGTTCGCGCGGCATTTCACTCAACTGCACTCGGAGTCGGACCATGCGCCTGATCCGCTTCGGCCCCGCCGGCCGCGAACGCCCCGGACTCATCGCCCCCGATGGCAGCCTCCGCTCGCTCGCCGAACACATTGCCGACTGGAACGGCGAGACCCTCGCCCCGTCGGTGCTCGCCCGCATCCGCCGCCTCGATCCGCTCGCCTTGCCGCGGGTGTCGGCCCGAAGCCGACTCGGCCCGCCGATCGCGCGCCCGGCCAAGTTCATCGCGATCGGACTCAACTACGCCGATCACGCAGAGGAGGCCGGACTGCCGATCCCGACCGAGCCCGTCGTCTTCGGCAAATGGACGAGCTGCCTCGGCGGACCGAACGATCCGATCGTGCTGCCGCCCGGCTCGGTCAAGACCGACTGGGAAGTCGAGCTCGGCGCGGTGATCGGCCGCCGCGCACGGCGCGTCACGCCCGCCACCGCCCTCGCCCATGTGGCCGGCTACTGCCTCGTCAATGATGTCTCCGAGCGCGAATGGCAGCTGGAGCACGGCCCGACCTGGGACAAGGGCAAGGGCTTCGACACCTTCGGGCCCGTGGGCCCATGGCTTGCCACACGCGACGAGGTGCCCAACCCGCAGGCCATCGACCTCTGGCTCGATCTCAACGGCGAGCGGATGCAGCGCGGCAGCACGGCGACGATGATCTTCCCGGTGTCCGAGCTCATCGCCTACTGCTCGCACCTCATGACGCTCGAGCCCGGGGACCTCATCACCACGGGAACACCCCCTGGCGTCGGCATGGCAAAGAAGCCACCGCGCTTTTTGCGGCCTGGCGACCGCCTCCGGCTTGGCGCGAGTGGGCTTGGCGAACAAAACACCGATATCGTGACGCGTGAAACCTCATCCTGAATCTACCCACGCCGCAGGCGATGCAAACGCGCAGGTCGAGAGCTGGCTGCCGACCTACGAGCGCGAAGTCCTGCCGAGGATCGTCGCGCTGCACCAAAGCGTGCGCCGCAAGTACCGCGTTCTCGTTGCGGTGGCGATCCTCGCTGCGGCGACGGTCTGCATCGCGCTCTTCACGAAGTCCCTCGATGACATCCCCGTCTTCGGTTGGGTGGGGCTCGCCGCCGTCGTCTTCGTCGCGGGGGCGGTGTTCGTCGAGGCCATGCTCAGGCTGCGCCAGCGCTTTCGCGAGGAAGCCCTGGGCCCGCTCTTTCGCCTGCGCTGGCCGGGTGCCGCGTACAGCCCCTGCGCCGAACAGCCCGGGCCGCGACTCGCCCAGAGCGGTCTGTTCAAGTTCACCGGTGTCTACGACATCGGTGGACATCTCACGTTGCCGGAACTGGCCATGACGCTGCACCCAGTGGACCTTCGGCGCCGTGTGTCGAACGAGCCCAACATGATCCGCCATGAGCACGTGTTCAATGGTCTGATCTTCGAGGCCGACGTCGAATGGGCCTTCGGCGCCGCGCCCAGCACCCCGCTCGCGCTCGCCTCGAGCGAACACGATCTGCCTCCGTTCCCGGGCGGCCAGCCTCCGTCCGGGCCGCTCGTACCGATCGGCCAGGGCGTCCTGCTCTGGTCAGCCCAACCGGGCTCGACCACGCGCACGCTGCCCGCCGAGACTCGCGCCGCGCTCGAGGCGTTCTCACGAGCGCACGGCGGGCACTGGCGCCTGATCTTAGAGCGTGACTGTGTCTTCGGTGCTGTGGCGCGCACTGGCCCCGAGGCGAATCTATTCGTCAAGGCGCCTCCGCCGGACGCCCAAGCCCTGCGCGCCGAACTCGCGCTCTATGAGCACGCGGTCGCCCTGCTCGGCTGCCTGCCCCTCACACCGCGGCGCGCTCCGCCCTCGACCCCCGCCGAAACGTCGACGCCACAGACGTGACGTGGCGCAACGGGCGGCTCGATTACGTCCGCTGTGATGCGTCAAGCAAACTCGTCATAGTGAAAGCGATAAACGGTCCGGACGTGCCGCGCCCGGCTCGATCGGTCCCCTGACCATGGCCAACGACGGCAACGAACATCAACTCCTCAACCAACTCCCCGTGGGAGCGGTGGTGGGAGATTTCCGCATCACCGGGGCGCTCGGTGAGGGCGGTTTCGGTGTCGTCTACGCCGCGCAGGACGAAGCCCTCGACCGCGCGGTCGCCATCAAAGAGTACCTGCCCTCGAGCATCGCAGGCCGCACCGGAAGTCAGTCCGTCATCGTTCGCTCGTCGGCCAACGCCGCCGCTTTTGAGGCTGGGCTCAAGAATTTCATGCGGGAAGCACGGCTGCTGGCCCGCTTCTCGCATCCCGCAATCGTCGAGGTCTATCGCGTCTGGGAGCAAAACGGCACTGCCTACATGGCAATGCGCTACATCGCCGGCAAGACGCTGCGGGAGATCGGCCAGACAGGCGCCGCCTTCGACGAGGCGGCCATCCGCCAGGTGCTGATGCCGGTATTCGACGCGCTCTCGCTTCTGCACCAGCAGAACGTCATCCATCGCGACGTTTCACCCGACAACATCATGCTGCGCGAGGACGGCAGCCCCGTGCTGCTGGATCTCGGTTCGGCGCGGCTGATCGTCGGCGGCATGACGCAGGCGCTCACCACGGTGCTCAAGCCGGGCTACGCGCCGATCGAGCAGTACGTGGACGACGGCACCATGACCCAGGGCCCCTGGACCGACGTCTACGGCCTCGGCGCCACGCTCTACTACCTCCTGGTCGGCAGCGCGCCGCCGCAATCGATCGCGCGCATGATCACCGATCCGCTCAAGTCGATCGAGGAGAAAAGTCGCGTCCTCGTCCCGCCGCAGGTCTATACGGCCACGCTCAAGGCGCTCTCGGTACGGGCCGAGAATCGCTTCCAGACCGTGGACGAATTCCGCGAGGCGCTCGGCTGGGAGCAACCGTACTCGCAGACGGTCAGCACCATCCACATCGCGGCGCCAGCCCCTGGTCGCCCGGTCAACATTCCCATCACCGGTCAGGCGCTGCCGCCCCGCACGACACCCGCCGCGCCGCCACGCACATCACCGGCTGCGCCACCCCGCACGGCACCGGCGGCCCCGCCACCTGCTTCGACCGTCGCACCGTTGCCGGTCGATGGGGGCGATGACAAGACCGTCGTCGTGCGGTCGATCCGCGCCACACCGCCCCGGGTGACCACCGCGCCCGCAACCCCCATCGCGCCCGGCGCCCCGGTCGGCGCGGCCACCGACGAAGACCTGCTCGCCACCGACATCCTGCCGCCGGATCCGCCCGCGCCGCCAGTGCCGCCGACCGTGTCGCCGACCGCCGCCGTACCG
>CALDYQ010000056.1 GCA_937944385.1 uncultured Burkholderiales bacterium
GCCTTCGCGAGCGGCCAGCGGTGCGCGAGGCCGTAGAGCAGCCCTGCACGGAAGGCGTCTCCGCAGCCGGTCGGATCGACGATCCGCTCGGCCGGCACCACCGGCACTGCCGTCACCTGATCACCCTGGTAGACACGCGAGCCCTGCGCGCCGAGCGTGACGATCACGCCGCGCTTGCCTCGGGCGAGATCCTCGATCGAACGGCCGGTCTTCTGCGTGAACATCTCGGCCTCGTAATCATTCATCGCGACCCAGTCGGCGAGCCCGGCGAGCTCCCAGAGCTCCTCGCCCGAGAAAGCGGGCATCGCCTGCCCGGGGTCGAACACGAACGGAACGCCCTTGGCGGCAAAGCCGCGTGCATGGCGGAACATGCCTTCCCGCCCGTCGGGCGCGACGATGCCGAGCGCGATGTCCTCGAGCGCGGTCACATCCACGAGCTGCGAGAAAAACATCGCGCCCGGATGGAAGCTCGTGATCTGGTTGTCGTCGAGATCGGTCGTGATGTGGCACTGCGCGGTGTAAGCCTCGGGCACCACGCGCACCCCGTCGAGCGCGACCCCCAATTGCCGGAGCCGGTCGCGGTAGCCCGCGGAATCATTGCCCACGGTCGCACAGACCACCGGTGCGCCACCGATCGCCGCGAGGTTGTAGGCGATGTTGCCCGCGCAGCCGCCGAACTCGCGCCGCAACTGCTCGACGAGAAACGACACGCTGATCTTGTGCGTCGCATGCGGCAAGATGTGCTCACCGAAGCGGCCGGGAAAGACGCAGATGGTGTCGAACGCGATCGAGCCACAGATCGCGATGCGGGGTTCGGGCATGGGGGAAACGGTTTGCGGCAAAACGGGAGATTGTAGGGAGGCTCCGCTGGTGGGCGACTACCTCTGCGCCCGCTGCGCGAGCCGCCGCACCTCGCCGTGCTGGCGGCGGCTGACCGGCAGGCGAACGTCGAGGCCGCGCAGCGTGACGACCCATCGGGTGTCGTCGATCGGGCTGTCGTCCTCATCGACCCCGCCCACGCTGCGGATATCGCGCTCAAAGGTTTCGATCGCCTCGGCGAGCACGAGGCAGTTGCGGTGGATGCGCAGGAAGCGGCCGCCGAATTCCTCCTCGATCTTGGTGAGCGAGTCCTCGATCAGGTATTCGCGCTCGGCGGTAACGAGCGTGATGTATTTCATCTCGGCCCGCAGGTAGAGCACCTCGGCCGAAGGCACGAGAATGAGCCGTCCGCGCTCGCTCACGCTGAAGTAGCGGCGCGCGCCGGCCGGCAACGCGGCCAGCTTCTCTGGCGGCAAGGGCTCGACGCGTTCGAGCGCTGCGAGCAGGCGTTCCCGCCGCACGGGCTTCAACAGATAGTCGACGGCCTGCACCTCGAAGGCAGCGAGCGCGTGCTCGTCGTAGGCAGTGACGAAGATGACCTTGGGCGCGCGCGGCAGCCGAAGCAGATGTCGCGCGGCCTCGAGCCCGCCCATGTCGGGCATGTGGATGTCGAGCAGGACCACGTCCACGGGCAGCCGGGCCGCGGTCTCGACGACAGCGCGGCCGCTGTCGCATTCGGCCACGACCCGATTGGGCAGACCGGGGGCGAGTTCCTCGAGCAGGTCGGTGAGGCGCCGACGGGCAAAGCCTTCGTCGTCGGCGATCAGGATGTTGAGTGGGGCGCGATCGGGCATGGTGGAAGACAGGATTCAAAGCGCGGCGTGTGTATCGCGACTGCGGCGCAAAGGCAACGAGAGCTGGACGACATAGCGTCCGCTGCGGGGGCCTGAGACGATCTGCGCCTCGGCGTCGAAGTGCAGCGCAAGCCGCTCGCGGATGTTCTGCATGGCCATCTTGTTGCCGCCATGGTGCGTGCCCGGCCGCTCCACGAAAGGGTTGCGCACGAAGATGTCCACCCGGTCGCGGCGACCGACGACTTCGATCTCGATCACGCCCGGGTCGGCCGAGGGCTCGATGCCGTGGTAGACCGCGTTCTCGGCGAGGGGCTGGAGCACGAGCGGCGGAATCAGGGCATCGCGCGGCATGCGCTCCAGCTTCCAGTCGACGGAGAGCCGGGCACCGAGGCGTAGTTTTTCGAGGTCGAGGTACTGCCGGGTAAGCGTGATCTCGTCGGCGAGCGGCGAGAGTTCACGGTTCTCACGCATGAGCGCGCGGAACAATTCGGCGAGGTCCTCGAGCGCGGCCTCGGCGCGGCGCGGGTCGGTGCGGATGACGCCGAGCACGCCGTTCAGGGCGTTGAACAGGAAGTGTGGCCGGATGCGCGCCTGCAGCGCCTGGAGCCGCGCCTCGGTGACCGCGGGCGAGCGCGCCTGCCCAAGCGTGTGGAAGTAGACGAGCAGCGCCGCGAGCGCAATCAGCGTGAGCGGCACCGCGCGCCACGCGGGCGCGAGTTGCAAACGCGCGAGCACGAGCGCGCCGACCACGGCGACCAACCCGAGCGTGAGCGCCGCCTGCCAGTAGGCGAGACGCCGAAGCCCGGGCGAGGCGGCCAACCACACCACGCCCACGGCACTGGCGAGCGGCAGCGACGCACCGATGGCAACGATGATCTCGATGGCGACATCCTCGGGGGTGGCGGCCACCGCAAGCCCATAACCCGCGCAGAGGGTGAGGTAGAGCACGAGCGACCGCGCGAACACGCCCAGGTTGCGCAGGTCCGGAAAGATCGTCACGCGCGCCGCACTCTCCTTGGCTGCGAGGCTGGACGGCGGCTTGGCGGTGGACTTCATCGGGCGGATGGCGCGGCTAAACTGCGCAGCTTGGTCATCGCATGCTGACGGGCGTTCCGTCGATTTTCGCCCCCATGTCCCCCCCTTCGCAAACCTCGCCGCAAACCCCGCCTGAAGCCACCCCTGGCGGCTGGTCCGGCCGCTTCGACGAACCGGTCGCAGAGATCGTCAAGCGGTTCACCGCCTCCATCCCGTTCGATCACCGTCTCGCGCTGCACGACATCGCGGGCTCACTCGCCCACGCCCGCATGCTCGCCGCCTGCAGCATCATCGATGCGCAGGATCTGGCCGACATCGAGCGCGGCATGGCGCAGATCAGGGCCGACATCGAAGCCGGCCGCTTCGCGTGGTCGCTCGATCTCGAAGATGTGCATTTCAACATCGAGCGGCGGCTGACCGAGCTCGTCGGAGACGCCGGAAAGCGGCTCCACACCGGTCGCTCACGTAACGATCAGGTCGCAACCGACGTGCGGCTCTACACCCGCGCCGCCTGCGACGAGATCCTTGCCCTGCTCGGTCGACTCGAGCGGGCTCTGCTCGATTTGGCCGAAGCCCACGCCGAGACGATCCTGCCCGGCTTCACCCATCTTCAGGTGGCCATGCCGGTGACACTCGGGCACCACCTGCTGGCCTATGTCGAGATGTTCGCTCGCGATCACGAGCGCTTCGTCGATTGCCGGCGGCGCGTGAATCGCTCGCCGCTCGGCGCAGCAGCGCTCGCGGGCACGACCTTCCCGATCGACCGCGAGATGACCGCACACGCACTCGGCTTCGAGGCGGTGTGCCGCAATTCGCTCGATGCGGTGTCCGATCGCGACTTCGTGATCGAATTTCTGAATGCGGCCACGATCACCATGATGCATCTGTCGCGTCTGTCGGAGGAACTCATCCTTTGGATGAGTCCGCGCTTCGGTTTCATCGATATCGCCGATCGCTTCTGCACCGGCTCCTCGATCATGCCGCAGAAGAAGAACCCGGATGTCGCCGAGCTCGTGCGCGGCAAGATCGCGCGCGTTCAGGGGCATTGGGTCGCGCTCGTCACGCTCATGAAGGGGCAGCCGCTCACCTACAACAAGGACAACCAGGAAGACAAGGAGCCGCTCTTCGACGCGGTGGACACGCTCGTGCAGACGCTCATCATCTATGCCGACATGGTGGGCGGCATCCGCGTGAAGGCCGATCGGATGCGCGAGGCCGCGCGCGAAGGCTTCGCCACCGCCACCGATCTGGCCGATTACCTCGTCCGCAAGGGGGTGCCGTTCCGCGATGCACACGAAGCCGTGGCCCGCGCGGTGAAGGCGGCCGAGTCCGCCGGTGTCGATCTTGCCGATCTCACACTCGAACAGCTTCGTGCGTTCTCTCCGCTCATCGAAGCGGATGTCTTCGCCTGCCTCACGCTCGAGGGTTCGGTCGCCGCGCGCAATCACCTGGGTGGGACCGCACCGGAGCGCGTGCGCGCCGAGATCGCGCTCGCCCGCGAGCGCCTGAGCCGAGGGGCGGCGGACACGACGAGCCGGGGCGCATGATGGCGGCTGCCGAGGCGCTGGGCATGGTGGCCGGCACGCTGACCACCGTGGCCTTTCTGCCGCAGGTTGCGAAGATCTGGCGCACCCGCTCGGCGCGGGATCTCTCGTGGGGCATGGCGCTCGTGTTCACGGCGGGTGTCGGGCTCTGGCTCGTCTACGGGCTGCTGATCGGCGCGCCGGCCATCATCGCAGCCAATGCGGTGACCTTTGCCCTCACGCTTTGCATCTGCATCATGAAATGGCGCTTCGATCGTGTGCCGGCGCCATCGGAAACGGATCGATCGCTGCGAAACGAGGACCTCGAACGATGAAACTGGCCTTTCTCGGTCTCGGTGTCATGGGCTTCCCCATGGCAGGTCATCTACGACGCAGCGGGCACGCGGTGACCGTCTACAACCGCTCGCCCGAGAAGGCGGAGCGCTGGGTCACCACCTACGGCGGCGCGCGCGCCGCAACGCCGCGCGAGGCGGCCGAAGGTGCAGAGGTCGTGCTCATGTGCGTGGGCAACGACGACGATGTGCGCTCGGTGGTCTACGGCGAGCACGGCGCGCTCGCTGCGATGGGGCAAGGAAGCATCCTCGTCGATCACACGACGGCTTCGGCGCAGCTCGCGCGCGAGCTCGCCGCGGCCTGCGCGAAGGTCGGCGTCGGTTTCGTCGATGCGCCGGTCTCCGGCGGTCAGGCCGGCGCCGAAAATGGCAAGCTTGGCATCATGTGCGGCGGCAGCGAGCCGGATTTCGCTGCGGTCGAGCCGGTGCTCGCAACCTATGCCAAGGCCTGCGTGCTCATGGGCCCGAGCGGCTCGGGCCAGCTGACGAAGATGGTCAACCAGATCGCGATCGCCGGACTGCTCCAAGGACTCGCCGAAGCCATCGCCTTTGCTCAGAAGGCCGGCCTCGACATCGAGCGCGTGCTCTCCGTCATCAGTAAAGGTGCGGCGCAGAGCTGGCAGATGGAGAACCGCGGACTCACCATGGCCGAGCGGCGCTTCGACTTCGGCTTCGCGGTCGACTGGATGCGCAAGGACCTCGCCATCTGCCTCGCCGAAGCGCGCGCCAACGGGTCGCAACTGCCGGTGACTGCACTCGTCGACCAGTTCTACGCCACCATCCAAGCCGCCGGTGGCGGGCGGCTGGATACCTCGAGCCTCATCACACGGCTGGACTGATCTGCACTCGCCGCCAAGCCCAGCTCACGGCGACGGCGGCCGCTTGCGCAGATACCGCGCATCATCAAAGGTCGCCACCCAGTGCGGCTTGTAGACCACGAAGATCGTGAGCAGCATGCCGGTGAGGAGGGCTTCGCCAAAGCCCATCTGGATCACGATCGGCAGATAGACCGCGGCGAGTTCGCCCAAGTCTCGCTCACCGACGACCGACCACGCAGCAAGCGAGGCGAGCGTGGCGGCGAGCACCGAGACCGCCGTGCACGCAAAGGCGATGACAAAGGTGTAGATGAAGAAATTGGGTGGCAGATATCGCTCCACCGTGCGTCGCAGCGTGTCCAGCGTGACGATGGGTACGAAGCCCAGTGTGAGCCAGGCAATGGCGAGCTGTGAAACCGGGGCCTGCTGCATGACGGCGACCACGAAGATCGCGAGCGCGGCACTGATGAGCGCGAGCGGCAGGCCCAGCACGAGCGCGATGCCGGCCATGCCTAGCAGGTGGAAGGTGAAGCCATCGTTGAGCCGGGCCTTCAGACTCCAAAGCAGGATGACGGCGACGATCGCCCCATGCCAGACACGGGTCAGGTTGCAGGCGGCCAGGTGCTCCCAGCGCGCACGGCGCGCCGCCCAGGCGAGGATGATCCCGAGCGCCAGCCACGTCCAGGCGGCCAGTGCAGCAGGCACGTCCACGTAGAGCAGATTCATGGGCGTGTTTTAGCGCCCTTGGTCCGGTTACGTTTTGACGGCAAACAGGATCAGGCGACGTTCAGACAGGCGAAACCGTCAGTCGCGCCCGCGCAAGCCGCAGATAGAGTGCGCCGTCGGGTCCGGTGCCTGCGCGCTGCGCCTGCCAGAGCGTCTCGCCGAGCGCTTCGAGCAGATCATGCCTGGCGCGGTGGGTGTCGCCCTCGTATTGCGCGGCGAGCGCATCATGCAGTGCGCGAATACCCGGTGGCTGGTCGATGGCCAGCTGCTCGGCGATCGCCAGATGCAGGCTCACGTGCAGGAATGGATTGGTCTCGCCCCCCTCGGGCCGCCAGTCCTGATCGACGAAACGCTC
Source organism: uncultured Burkholderiales bacterium (assembly GCA_937944385.1). GTDB lineage: Bacteria > Pseudomonadota > Gammaproteobacteria > Burkholderiales > Casimicrobiaceae > Casimicrobium. The sequence continues at coordinate 6,481 of CALDYQ010000056.1, forward strand.
GGGCTCCGCGAAGTAGCGGTGATATTCCGGATGCGCTGCGATCACTTCCACCGCCATCTGCTCGAGCGGCGAGAGCGGCTCGCTACGCCCGTACTTCGCCCAGGCCGCGATGAGGAAGCGACGTGCCTGGTCGCGGGACGGATTGAACATTCAGTCCTCCGCGCCGAGGGCGGCCTGACGCCGCTTGATCCGCCCGCGATCCTCGCACTCGTCGAAGACCAGGCACGCGTCGCAGCGCGGCGCGCGCGCGGTGCAGGTATAGCGGCCATGCAGGATCAGCCAGTGATGCGCGTCCTTCAGGAATTCGGGCGGGGTGAACTTCATGAGCTTGTGCTCGACCTCGAGCGGCGTCTTGCCGGGGGCGAGGCGCATCCGGTTTGCCACCCGAAAGACATGGGTGTCCACGGCAAACGTGGGCTCGCCAAAAGCACAGTTCAAGACGACGTTGGCAGTTTTCCGGCCCACACCGGGCAAGGCTTCGAGCGCGGCCCGGTCGCGCGGCACCTCGCCGCCGTGGCGTTCGATCAGAAGCTGCGCGGTCGCCACTGCGTTCTTCGCCTTGTTGCGATAGAGACCGATCGTCTTGATGTGTTCGGCGAGCTTTTCCTCGCCGAGGGCCACGAGATCGGCTGGCGTGGTGACGAACGGGAAAAAGCGTCGCGTGGCGGCGTTGACTGCGCGATCGGTCGTCTGTGCCGACAGGAGCACGGCGATCAGGAGTTGGAAGGCGTTGCCGAACTCGAGCTCGGTCTGGGGCGCGGGGTTGGCCGCGGCGAGCTTCTCGAAGATGCGGCGGCGTTTCTGGGCATTCATTCACGCGCCTCCCCCTGCCGCACAGGCTCGGCACGGGCTCGCGCGCGCGCAAGCGCTCGAGCGATGACGGCACGTTTGAGCGCTGGATCATCGGCATCGGCCTCGGCAGGCGCGAGCGCATCTGCCGCACCGGCCTCGGCCCGCACCCCCCAGCGCGCCTGGTGGGCCGCGTAGCGGTGCCTGAGCCACGTGGTCTGCGCCGCGCGCGCCTCGAGCGACGGGTGTGCCCGATTGGCGAATGTGGTGCGCGGCACGAGTCGGATGCAGTCCACGACCGGACAGGCGATCAGGCACAGCTCACAGCCAGTGCACGCCTCGGCGACCACCGTGTGCATGCGTTTGGCGGCGCCCACGATCGCATCGGTCGGGCACTCCGGCAGGCATTGGGTACAGCCGATGCAACGCGCCTCGTCGATCGTGGCCACGCGTTGCGGCGCATAGCCGTCGACATCAGAGGCGAGCGGCGGCAGCGGGCCTGCGGTCCCGAGCGCATGGTGTAGCGCCCGCCGCGTCGCCTCCCCACCAGGTGGGCAGCGGTCGATGGCGGCCCCGCCGGCGGCCATGGCCTCGGCGTAGGCGCGGCAGTCCGCATAGCCACAGCGGCGGCACTGCGTCTGGGGCAGACAGGCGTCGAGTCGATCGACGAGCGGCTGTGTTGCGTCAAGATGCATACCCAGCGTATTGTCTCTTGAAGACACGCCGCTCAGGCCGGCGGTGAGGCCTTGCCTTACGCTTCGTGCACATGACCCGCACCCTGCGCGTACTGGGCACCAGCGGCCTGCTCTCCCGCCTGGCGTGGGCAGGCCTGCGCGCGCGTGGGTGGTCGGTCGAAATCGTGGATCCGCTGCCCGCGAAATGCGTGGTGATCATGTATCCACACACGAGCAACTGGGACTTCGTGGTCGGGCTCGCCGCCAAGTGGGCGGCCGGGCTCGACGCTCGCCGTGATGCGCTCTGCTTCGCCGGCAAGGAGAGTCTGTTTCGCTGGCCGTGGGGCGCATTCTTTCGCGCGATCGGCGGCTTTCCGGTGGATCGGGGCGGTGGCCGCGGCTTCGTCACTGCGATGGCGGGGCGTTTCGCCTCGGCCGAGACGCTGCGCTTCGTACTCTCACCGGAGGGCACGCGCAGCGCGCGCGACCACGTGCGATCGAGCTTCTACTACGTGGCGCTGGCGGCGCAGGTGCCGATCCTGCTCGGGGTGTTCGATTTCGCGCGGCGGCGCATCGTCGTGAACGAGGCTTTCCGGCCCACCGGAGAGGTCGCGGCGGATCTCGCCGCGATCGATGCCTACTATCGGCGCGCCGGGGCGAGCGGCGAGAAGCCGGGGCGTGCGAACCCGTGGCGATTCAGGACAGCCGAGGATCAGACCTCGTCGTCGAGCCCGTATTCGTGAATCTTCCGGGTGAGCGTGTTGCGCCCCCAGCCGAGCCATTCGCTCGCCTCGATCCGGCGGCCGCGCGTGGCTGCAAGCGCCGCGCGGATCAGCGTGATCTCGAACTCGCGCGTGATCCGGTCGCCGGCGGCCGTTTCGCCGGCTGCGATCGCCTGAGCCAGCGCCTGCGCGACACCGGCGTGCCAGGCAGGGGGCGTTTCATGCGACGAACCGAACGATGGATTTCCGCCCGCAGCGACGCTTGCCAGGTGCGGCAAAGCCGTGGCCGTCTGTGTGGGCGTGGCTGCAGCCTGGGCCGATGATTCACCCGTGACGACGGGAGCAACCGCGAGCGTCGAGACCGACCCTGCATGATCACGCACTTCGGGCGGCAGGTCGGCCACATCCACCCGCTGGCCCGGGGCCATGACGGTGATCCAGTGACAGATGTTCTCGAGCTGTCGTACGTTGCCGGGGAACGGGAAGCGGGCGAGCAGGTCGAGCGCCTCGGGCGTGAGTGTCTTGGCCTCGCCGCCCAGTGTCTGGGCGCTCTTGACGAGAAAGTGCCGCGCAAGGAGCGCAATGTCCTCACGCCGATCGCGAAGCGCCGGCAGGCGCAGGCGCACGACGTTCAGGCGATGCAGCAGATCCTCTCGGAACAGCCCCTGCCGCACGCGATCCTCGAGGCTTTGGTGGGTCGCGGCGATGATGCGCACGTTGGCCTTCATCGGGGCCTGTCCGCCGACGCGGTAGTACTCACCGTCCTGCAGCACACGCAAGAGGCGCACCTGCAGATCGGGCGGCATGTCGCCGATCTCGTCGAGGAAGAGCGTGCCGCCTTCGGCCTGCTGGAATCGGCCCTGCCGCGTGGCGGCGGCACCCGTGAACGACCCCCGTTCATGTCCGAAGAGCTCGCTCTCCAGCAGGTCCTTCGGAATCGCCGCCGTGTTGATGGCAATGAAAGGCTTGCCCTTCCTTGGGCTATGCTCGTGCAGCGCGCGGGCGACGAGCTCCTTGCCGGTGCCGGACTCACCGGTAATGAGCACGGTCACATGCGAGTGGGACAGGCGGCCGATCGCGCGGAACAGGTCCTGCATGGCCGGGGCCTGGCCCAGAATCTCCCGCTCGTCTGGCGCGGTCGCGCTGGACGCTGCTTCGGCGACATCGGCCGCCGCGCCACCGCCCCCATGGGCAGCACGCCGGATGAGCGCGAGCGCCTGATCGACGTCGAACGGCTTGGGCAGATACTCGAACGCGCCGCCCTGGAAAGCCTGCACGGCGGTGTCCAAGTCCGAGTAGGCGGTCATCACGATGACCGGCACCTGCGGGCAGTGGCTCTTGACCTGTTTCAACATCTCGAGCCCGGATCGACCGGGCATGCGCACATCGCTCACGATGACCTGCGGCTCGCCATGCTCGAGCGCATCGAGCACGTCCTCGGCATTCTCGAAGCTCCTGTAGGGCAGCGCCTCACGTGCCAGCGCCTTCTCGAGCACCCAGCGGATCGAGCGATCGTCGTCGACGATCCAGATGTCGTTCATGTCGTGCCCTCGTTCAGTCGTGCTTCATCGGCCGGACGCGCGAACGGCAGCACCACACGAAAGACCGTGTAGCCCGGTTCGCTGTCGAACTCGATCGCGCCGAGATGCTGCGCGACGAAGGTCTGCGCAATCGACAAGCCGAGGCCCGAGCCCGCGCCGTCCTTGCGCAGGGTGAACAACGGAAAGAAGATGCGATCACGATACTCGGGGGGCACACCTGGACCATTGTCGATGACTGCGATTTCAAAGGCGATGCGATGCAGTCTTCGTGCCAGAACGACCTGTCGTGCGACACGCGTCCGTAACGTGACGGCGGGCGCGGCCACCGCTGCACTCGACTGGCAGGCATTACGCACGATGTTGAGGACCACCTGCGTGATCTGCTCGGCATCGCATTCGACATCCGGCAGGCTCACGTCGAAATCGGCGCGCAGGGCATGCGTGGCACCGAACTCGGCACGGATCACGGCCATCACGCGATCGAGCACCGGATGCAGGGGTTGCTTGGTGTAGCGCGGCAGGCGGTGCGGCGTGAGCAGCCGGTTGACGAGCGCCTGCAGTCGGTCGGCCTCGCGGATGATGACCTGGGTGTACTCGACGAGCTGGGGGTCAGAGAGCTCGGCCTCGAGCAGTTGCGCCGCACCGCGCAGTCCACCGAGCGGGTTCTTGATCTCGTGGGCAAGGTTGCGCACGAGCTCGCGATTGGCCTGGCTCTGCAAAGTCACGCGCTCCTCGCGTGCGATGCGTACCTGCTGGTCGATCGGTCGCAGTTCGAGCAGCAAGGCTGCACCACTCTCGTGATCTGCATCCACCGGCACGGCGGTGACATTGAGCACCCGCTTGGCGCTGCCGTTGGTGCGTCCGGCGAGATGCAGTTCGATCTCCTGCTCGGTGAAGCTCGCGCCCATCGTGCGGGCCCGTTCGATGATCGGGTGGAGCCGATGGGCATCGCGCAGCACGGCGTCGAGCGCCACCGCCGTGAGCTGCCGTCTCGACAGCTGCAGCACGTGTTCCGCAGCGGCATTGGCGTACAGGATGCGGCCGTCTTCCGACAGGAGCAAAACGCCCGTCGAAATCAGATCCAGTCCGAGGAGGGTTCGAGGAGACCCGGGGCTCCGCTGCATGCGGGCCTTTCAACAAGAAGCGGGCCACGTGCCGGCGCCCACGCCGCCGGTGATCTCACATCCGGAGATTCGCAAGTTCCTGCTTGAGCGCGGCGATGTTGCGCTCATGCAGTCGGGCCGCCCGCTCGAGCTGCTTGAGGCGGTCGATGTACTTGGGCGAGCCCACCGTCTCGTCCGCCATGGGCTGGGGGCGGCCACCGTTCAGCTGCTGCAGGACGTCGGCGAGGAGCTTTTCTTCCGAAGCCAGTTCGTCCGTGAGCACCTGCCGACGCGTGCCGTCGCGGGTGCGCTGCGTCGCCGCGTCGACCGACGCGGCTGGTGAGCCTGCATTGCGATTGACCGAGGCCGGCACCACGCCACCCCCTGCGCCGGTCGGTGCGCTTGCGGGGGGCTCGCCGCGCGGGCGACTGGCCCGGTTGCCAGTGCCGATCACCGAGAGGGGCGAGCCGTCGGTGCGCGTGCACTGCTGTCCCTTGACCGGAGCGCGGTTCGTGTACTCGACGGCACCGGTCGCCGGATCGACACACTTGATCACCTCCGCAGGCGAGGATGCGGCGATGACGGATGCCGCAAGCGCGGCGAGCGCGGAAGGGATGGGGAAAGCGTGACGCAGGGACATGCTCAAAGTTTAGGCAAAACAGCCACCTCGCGCAAAGACGTGATACGAGGCGGCGGAAAACAAAAGGCGGGCAAGCCCGCCTTCGGACTCCGATCGCGCCTCGCCGGGATGGTTCCCGACGCGATCGTCGCACCGCCGATTCCCCGATCAGAGCGAGTAGTACATCTCGTATTCGACCGGATGCGTGGTCATGCGGAAGCGGGTGACCTCTTCCATCTTGAGCGCGATGTAGGCGTCGATCATGTCGTTCGAGAACACGCCGCCGCGGGTAAGGAACTCGCGGTCCTTGTCCAAGCACTCGAGCGCTTGGTCGAGCGACGAGCACACGGTCGGGATCTTGGCGTCCTCTTCGGGCGACAGGTCGTAGAGATTCTTGTCGGCCGGGTCGCCCGGGTGGATCTTGTTCTGCACTCCGTCGAGACCCGCCATCAGCATGGCGGCGAAGGCGAGGTAGCTGTTGGCCATGGGATCGGGGAAGCGCACTTCGATGCGGCGCGCCTTGTCCGACTGCACGAACGGGATGCGGATCGACGCCGAGCGGTTGCGCGCCGAGTAGGCCAGCTTGACCGGCGCCTCGAAGCCCGGCACCAGACGCTTGTAGCTGTTGGTGCCTGGGTTGGTGATCGCGTTCAGTGCACGGGCGTGCTTGATGATGCCGCCGATGTAGTAGAGCGCGAATTCGGAGAGGCCAGCGTAGCCGTTGCCCGCAAACAGATTCTTGCCGTCCTTCCACACCGACTGGTGGACGTGCATGCCACTGCCGTTGTCACCGACGATGGGCTTGGGCATGAAGGTCGCGGTCTTGCCGTACATCGCAGCGGTGTTGAGCACTGCGTACTTGAGTTTTTGCGTCCAGTCGGCGCGCTCGACGAGCGAGGAGAACTTGGTGCCGATCTCGCACTGGCCAGCGTTGGCGACCTCGTGGTGGAACACCTCCACCGGCACGCCCATCTCTTTGACCGCCAGCACCATGGCGTTGCGCAGGTCCTGCAATTGGTCCACCGGCGGCACCGGGAAGTAACCGCCCTTGACCGCGGGACGGTGGCCTTTGTTGCCGCCTTCATGCTTGGCGTCGGATTCCCATGCGGCCTCTTCCGAGAAGACTTTGCAGTAGGAGCCGGACATGTCCACCTTCCACTCGACCGAGTCGAAGATGAAAAACTCGGGCTCGGGGCCAAAGTAGGCCGTGTCGCCGATGCCCGAGGACTTGAGATAGGCCTCGGCGCGCTTGGCGAGCGAGCGCGGGTCGCGGTCGTACCCCTTGCCAGTGGACGGCTCGATCACGTCACAGGTGATGTTGACCGTGGTTTCCTCGATGAAGGGATCGACCACTGCCGTGTTCGGGTCTGGCATGAGCAGCATGTCCGAGGCCTCGATGCCCTTCCAGCCGGCGATCGAGGACCCATCGAACGGGTGGCCTTCGGTGAACTTGTCCTCTCCGAACATTTCGGAGGGCACCTGGACGTGCTGTTCCTTGCCGCGGAAATCGGTGAAGCGCAGGTCGACGAACTTCGCTTCGGCTTCTTTGATCTTCTTGAGTACATCGGCGCCGGTCGCCATCGGGGATTCTCCTGAGAGGGTTGAGTCGGGATGGGAATGAATGAGGCGCGCCCCGAAGGTGCACCATTACGATTCGGTGATGCAGAAAACATGCCATGGACCGCATCATGGCGCGGTCCATCCGCCGCGGGACGGCCCACTCAGCCGCCACGTGCGGAAGGGTCCGGGCATCGGTTCCAATGCTACTGCGGCAAGATGGCGAGCGAGGACGGGCGGACGCACACGAATGCTGCCACGAATGCCGCCGGAGCGCACTCATTTGGTGCCGTCAGCACCATTTGCGATCAATCTCGTGAAACGCCCCAGTTTGGGGCGATCTCGGCCCTGCAGCACACCGTGTGTCGTGATACGTACTTCATCTATTGCGAGGCCGACCCCGATGGCCGGGTCGGGCCGCCTCGTCCTTCCAGCCGCGCGGCATGGAAGGCGACGGCCGCCAACCGGATGCAACACACCGTTGCGCGGACGCTGCGTCCCACTGCGGACAGAGCGAGCGGAAAATACGGGGCATGAAGATCCTGAGCTGGAACGTGCAGTGGTTCCGCGGCCTCGACGGCGAGGTCGATGTGGAGCGCGTGCTCGGCCACGCGCAGACCCTGGTCGACTTCGATGTCCTCTGCCTCCAGGAGGTGAGCGACAACTTCCCTGGATTGCCCGGCTGCGATGGGGCGAACCAGTCGCTCGAGGTGGCCCACCACCTGCCGGGCTTCACGGTGCATTTCGCGCCCGGGGTCGATGTCCTCGCGCCCGATGGGCTCTCACGGCGGCGCTTCGGCAACCTGATCGCCTCGCGTCATCCCGTCGCCTGGCTGCGCACGCATGCACTGCCCGCACCGCACGATGAGACAACCCCGTCCGCGCCCGCGATGCCCCGTGTCGCGCTCGAGACGATGATCCTCGCTCCGCGCGGGCCCGTGCGGGTGATCACGACCCATCTCGAGTACTACCACCCCGCGCAGCGGCTCGCTCAGGCGGAAGCATTGGCCCGCATCGTTGCCGAAGGCGAAGCGGCAGCACGCCATCCCCCCGCCGCCGATCAGGCCGACGGCCCCTTCGCCGCCCGCGTTCAGAGCGCGCACACCGTCGTCTGCGGCGACATGAACGACGCCCCGGGCGGCGCCACACACGCGGCGCTCACCGCGTTCGGTTTGCGTGATGCATGGCCGCTCGTGCATGGCGATCGGCCTCAACCACCGACCTTCCGTCTTCATGAGCACGAAGAAGGCAAGCCGCCGATCGCCTGCGACTGGATCATGGTGAGCGCGGCAGTCGCCCCGCACGTGCGCGCGATCGACACCGACAGCATGACGATGCTGTCGGATCATCAGCCGGTCTGGATCGAGTTCGAACCGTAACTCGCTCACGGTCCTCTTCGAGCTCACTCGCCGCGCACCACACCCTCGCGTCGCGGGTCCGCCCCACCTTGCCAGCCGGCCGGCGTGCGTCGAAGCGTCTGCACGCCGCTCGTGAATTCGAGCTCGACCACACGGTGCCCGCGCGCTTCGAGCGCCGGGCGCAGGGCCGTGGCGGCGGTGCCTCGCTCGAGTTCGGTGGGTCCATTGCGTGAGCCGAAATGGGGAAGCTCGGTCGCGGCCTGCGCATCGAGTCCCCAGTCGATCATGGCGACCAGGTTCTTCACGACGTAGCCGATGATCGCGCTGCCGCCCGGCGAGCCGGTGACGATCTGAAGCCGCCCGTCACGGTCGAACACCATCGTCGGGGCCATCGAGGAGCGCGGGCGCTTGCCGGGTTCGACGCGGTTGGCCACCGGTACGCCCGAGGTCGGGCTCTCGGTAGAGGAAAAAGCGAAATCGGTGAGCTGGTTGTTGAGCAGAAAGCCTGCCGCCATGCGGCGCGCGCCAAACAGATCTTCGATCGACGAGGTCATCGCAACCGAATTTCCGTCGCGATCGACGATCGACAGATGGGTGGTGCCGGTGAGCTTCTGCCGCGCATCATCGGCGAGGGCATTCGTTTGCTCCGCCGCCAGACCAGGGGGCATACCTGGTTCGGCGCGCTGCATGCTCTTTGCAGGATCGATCAGCTTCGCGCGCTCGGCGAGATAGGCTCGGTCGAGCAGCCCCATCGGCACCGGAAAGAACGCCGGATCGGCGAGATAGCGGTTACGGTCGGCGAAGGCGAGTCGGCCCGCTTCGGCGAGCGCATGCGCTGCCTCGGCCGAGACCGGCGCGTGACTCGACATCGGCAGGGGTTCGAGATAGGCGAGCATCTGCGCAACTGCGATGCCCCCCGAGGACGGCGGCCCCATGCCGCAGACGCGATAGCCGCGGTAGTTGCCGCAGACCGGCGGACGCTCGACCGGGCGATAGGCCGCCAAATCGGCGCGCGTGAGGTCACCACGCTCGGCCTCGTTCGCGCCTTGACGTGCGGCCGCGACGATCGCCTCGGCGATCGGGCCTGAGGTGAGCGCCTTCGCGCCCTCCTTGGCGATCGCGCGAAGCGTGGCGGCATAGGCCGGATTTTTCAGCAGATGCCCGACCGGCCAGGGCTCGCCCGCACTGTCGTAGAAGAGCGCGCGCGCTGCGGGATCGGCCTTGAGCCAGCGCTCGCCCTCGAGCACGGAGTGAAGGCGCGGGCCGACCGCAAAGCCGTTCTCGGCGAGCTCGATCGCCGGCACGAACAAACTCGCCCACGGCAGCCGACCGTGCGCCCGATGCATCGCCTCCAACATCGGCACGAGCCCGGGCACACCGATGCTCTTGCCTGACAGCACCGCCTCGCGAAAGGGCATCGGCCGCCCGTCGGCGCCAAGAAAACGATCGGGTCGTGCGGCGGCCGGTGCAGTCTCGCGCCCGTCGTAGCTCGTGAGGTGTTCGTCCTTCGCGCGGTAGACGAGCGCGAAAGCGCCTCCCCCGAGGCCCGAGCTTTGCGGCTCGACGAGCCCAAGCACGAGTTGCGCGGCGATCGCGGCATCGACTGCATGGCCACCCACCTTGAGGATCGCGTAACCGACGTCGGCCGCGATCGGGTTCGCGGCCGCAACCGCCATGCGCTCGAAGGCAAGCAGGGGTTTCTCGGTGCGGCCGGAGGAAGGCTCAGGGGGCGGTTGCGGCGCCGGCTCGGGAACGGAGACCTGCGCCGCGACGGCCACGGTCAAGCAGGCGGCCGCGGTCGCGATGACCCTTCGCAGGTCAGTGTGCAGGTGGCGCATCCGACCCGATGCCGAGCGGCCGCTGCATGAGCACGACATCGAGCCAGCGACCGAATTTCCAGCCCGCGGCCACCATCGTGCCCATGTGCCGGAAGCCAAGCGCCCGATGCAGCGCAATCGAGCCATGGTTTTCGCTGTCGCCGATGACGGCAAGCATCTGGCGCGCACCCCGCGTCTCGCAGCGCGTGATGAGTTCGGCCAGAAGCAGCCGCGCGACCCCGCCTCTCTGGGCATCGGGATGGACATAGATCGAGTCCTCGATCGTGTAGCGGTAGGCGAGCCGCGGCCGGAACCAGTTGCCGTAGGCGTAGCCGATGATGCGCCCGCCGTCCTCGGCGACGAGCCACGGCAGGCCCCGCGCGGTCACCTCGGCCTGCCGTCGCGTGATCTCCTCGACCGTGGGGGGTTCGAGCTCGAAGGTGCCGCTGCCGTGGGTGACCCAGTGGGCGTAGATGGCCTGCACGGCCGGCAGATCATCGAGCTCTACATCTCGAATCAACATCCGCGGGAGTGTAGTGCCCTCGACGCCGCGTCACTTGCCCTCGATGAAGGCCAGGAGCTTCATGAGCCTGTCGTCTTCGCTCGTATCGAATCCGGTGATGCCAAGCGCTTTCCGGATGGGCGATTCGGCGTCGACAGAGGCCGCACGGAGCGCTTCACGAATTTTTGCGATCTGCGGCGGCGAGATCGTCTTTTTTGCGATGAGCGGCAGATAGGGCCGTGGCGCGCTCTTCCAGAGGATGACGCCACCGCTCTTTTCCCAGTTACGGGCCACCGAGGAATAGGAGGCTACGCCGCCGACCGGGAAAAAACCATTCTCGACCGCATAGCCTACGGCGCCTTGTTCGCTGTGGAACTTGATCGGCCCCGGCGTCACCCCCTCTCGCCGCAGTTCGGCCCGGCAAAAGCGCGCCATGTAGGAGCGCTCCTCCGGCAAGGCGAGCGGCTTGCTCGTCGCCTCCGTGATCGAGCTCCAGGGCTTGGCGCCTTTCGGACCGATGAACACGCACTGGCCGTCGGGTTTGGCGGTGGCGATGAGTTGGTAGCCGTGGTCGCGAATGCCGCGCGCCGGGTAGTCACTTGGGCGGGCGATCACGAAATCGGGCCGCTGTTCCGCAATCGCCTGGGCGAGCAATTCGAAATCCCGCGCGACCAAGACTCGAACCGGCGCACCAATCGCCTTGCCGATCAGTTGCGCAAGCGGCTCGTATCGCCCTTGGACGATTGCCGCATCCTGCCCGCCTGAAGTGCCTTCGCTCACGAGCAAGGTGAGCGCCTGTGCCGATGACACGGCGCATCCAAACAAGGCCAGAGCGAACCCTCGACGAACCCAAGCCGCAAAGAACCGCCTCATCGCATCCTCCCTCCCATCCGCCCGATCGGTTTGCACCACCTGCTCATCGCGCGCAGAGCGCCCCGGGAATTATCCGGCACCGGAAGCCAAATTCGGCGGATGCACGCAAGCTCAGCGCACGGCCGAGTTGAGCGTGACGATCGGCAACATCACCGCGAGCACGAGCGTGAGCACGATCGCGCCCAGCACGACGATCATGACAGGTTCCACGAGCGCGGCAAGCCACTGCACGCGCTGTTCGAGTGCCTGCCGCTTCAACTCGACCGCCTTGTCGAGTGCGCGGGCGAGTTCACCCACCGCCTCGCCCTGCTGCATGAGCTCGAGCGTCATCGCATCGAAGGCGTCCGCATCCCGAAACGCGGCCGTGACCGCCCGCCCGCGCACGAGCGCATCCCGTGCCGCAAGCAGCCGGCTGCGCATGTCCTCGGTCGGTGCCACGCGGGCAGCGACCGCGGTTGCCTGCGGGAGCGGCACCGCCCCGCGGACGAGCAGCGCCAGCGCCGCGAGCGTGCGCACAGCCGCGGCGCGCACGCGCAGGTCGCCGACCCATGGCAGACGCGCAAGGATCGCCTCGCGCCTGAAACGCGACATCCTTCGCCACGCGAACACAGCCGCGATCGAGAGGAGGGCGAGCGACGTCCCGATCGGCAGTGCCTGGTCGCGCAGGATGTTGCCGAGACCGATGAGCACCCGCGTCAACCAAGGCAGGCTCTGCCCGGACTGGCTGAAGGCCGCCACGATCTGCGGCAGCACGAACACGAAGAGAGCGGCGATGACCGCGAGCGCGACCACCCCCACGAGGGCTGGATAGACGAGCGCGCCCACGAGCCGGCCACGCAGCACGTTGGCAGCTTCGAAATCGTCTGCGAGGCGATTGAGCACGGTCGGCAGGGCGCCGGAGGTCGCCCCCGCACTGACGACCTCGCGCGCGACTTCGGGCAAGAGCGTCTCCGCCCGGGCAAACGCCGCTTCGAGCGGGGCACCGGAGCCGAGCGCGGCGACGACCGCCGAGAGCTCGGCAGCCACACGCGCATTCGGACTGTTGGCGGCCACGGCAGAGAGCGCATCCGGCAGCGTGACCCCGCCGTCGATCAGGCCGGCCAACTGGCGCATGGCGAGCGCACGGTCAGCCGCGCGGATCCGACCACGAACCCGTTCCGGCACGACCTCACCGAGGTCGTCGAGGCTCACCGGCGTGAGTCCCCGCGCGGCCAGCAGCTTGAGCGCGGTACGCTCGTCGGTGGCGATCAGGCTCTCACTCGTGCGGCTGCCGTCGGCCCGGACGGCCACGGCGCGGTATTGACGTCGGCGTGCGGGGAGCGAAGCGCTCACTGCTCGGTCACGCGCAAGAGTTCCGTAAGCGTCGTTTCGCCGGAGGCGAGATGCCGCACCCCATCGGCAAGCAGCCCTGGCCAGCCACCCTGCTCGGGCGAGGCAGCGAGCGCTTCGAGCTCGGTGTCCGGCGCACGCTCGTGAATGGCGGTAGCGATCGCAGGCGTTACCGGGAGCCAGCGGTAGATGCCCAATCGCCCGCGCCAGACCCGCTCGCGCCCCGGCCCTTCCAGCGGATCAGCCAGACGTTCGGGAAGCGCTTCCGCGGCGATACCGCGCGAGCCGAGCAGCGCTTTCTCGGCCTCGGTGATCGGCCGCCAGGCACGCGCCTCGGGCGCGAGTCGCCGCACGAGGCGCTGCGCGAGCACGCCGCGCAGGCAGGAGGCGAGCAGATAGGGCTCGACGCCCATGTCGGTCAGGCGGGTGACGGCCGCACCCGCCGAATTCGTGTGCAGCGAGGCGAGCACGAGATGCCCAGTGAGCGAGGCTTGTACGGCGATCTCCGCGGTCTCGCGATCGCGGATCTCGCCCACGATGATGACGTCCGGATCGTGGCGGAGAATCGAGCGCAGCGCCCGCGCGAAGTCGAGCTCGATGCGCGCATTGACCTGCGTCTGTGCCACGCGGTCCATCGCGTACTCCACCGGATCCTCCACGCTCACCACATTGAGGCGCTCGCGGTCGAGCCCAGCCACGAGCGCGTAGAGCGTGGTCGTCTTGCCCGCCCCCGTCGGGCCGGTGACGAGGATCATGCCGTGGGGTGCGGCCACTGCCGACTTGAGCGCCTGCGCAGTCTGCTCCGCCATACCGAGCGTGGCTAGATCGAGCTTGACTGCAGCGCTATCGAGCAGGCGCAGCACCGCCCGTTCGCCATGCTGGGTGGGTAAGGTCGCCACACGGACGTCCACCCGCCTCCCGCCCACGAGCACACGCAGGCGGCCGTCCTGGGGCAGGCGGCGCTCGGCCAGGTCGAGCCGGGCCAGCACCTTGGCGCGTGCGATGAGGCTTTGGTATGTGCCCGCATCGACCGTGGTCACGTCCGCGAGTACGCCATCGATTCGGCGACGAATGCGCCCCCCGTGCTCGGTCGCATCCAGATGGATGTCCGAGGCACCCAATGCGAGCGCATCGCGGATCAGCCCGGCGAGTTGCTCGATCGCCCCGCCTTGGTCACGAGCGGAGAGGAGGTCGATCTCGTCGGGCGCGATCGAGGGGGCGTCCGATGCCGCCCGATCGGGACCGTCATTGGCCGCGGGCGCAGCACCCGCGTAGGTCTGGGTGAGAAGCAACGAGAAGCGATCCTCGGCCACGGGCTGCGCGGAGAGTGGTCGACCGATTCGCGCACGTGCTGCTGCGAGGCTGGCCGCCGTGGCATGTGGCGCCGTGAGCACGTTGACCGCGCCGCCTGCTTCGCCGACCACGAGGACGCCGAGCTCGCGTGCAAGATCCGGCGGCAGGAGGTCGCGCAGATTCATACCGGACCCCGAAAGTCGCATCAGCGCGACACGGGCGCGCCCAGCGGTAGCGCGGGCAACTGCACCGGCGGCAGCGGCGGCCGCGATTCGGGGGTGATGGCCTCCTGCTCGAGGCCGAGCAGCCGGTAGCGCTCGTTCGATAGCGCGCCCAACTGCGCAGCGTTCCGCAGCACTGTGGGCCGCAGGAAGATCATGAGATTGGTCTTCTGCCGCTTGCGGGTGTCGTAGCGAAACAGGCTGCCCACGAGCGGCGCATCGCCCAGCAAAGGCACCTTGTCCTCGGCGTTGGTGTAACCCTCCTGCAGAAGCCCGCCCAGGACGACGATCTGCCCATCCTCGACGAGCACCGTGCTTTCGAGCACACGCTTGTTGATGTTGGCAAGCCCGACCGCGACTGCTGCCGACTCGACGATGTTCGAGACTTCCTGATAGAGCTGGAGCCGGATCGAGCCGCCCTCGGTGATGAGCGGCCGGACCTTGAGCGTGAGTCCCACGTCACGCCGCTCGATCGTCTGGAACGGGGTGACCGAGTTGCTCCCGCCAGTCTGCGCGTATTGGCCGGTCAGGAAGGGCACGTTCTGCCCGCCGGAGAAGCGCGCCTCCTCGTTGTCGAGCGTGAGCAGGGTGGGCATCGACAGGACATTCGCCTGCAGATCGTTCTGCAGCGCCCGCGCGAGCAGCCCGAGATTGGTGATCTGCGTCTTGCCGATGGTGAGCGCCCCGCGGACGATGCCGACGTTGAGCCCGCGCCCGACGCTCGGCGGATCGGTCGCGATGCCGAGGATGTTCTGCCCTGCCGCGCCGAAGTTTGTGCCGCCAAAGCCCTGGGTCGCCGACTTCGCAAGCGCATCGAGCGCCTGCCACTGGATGCCGAACTCGGCCGCCCGATCGGCCTGCACTTCGACGATCAGCGCCTCGACGAACACCTGCGCACGCCGCACGTCGAGCTGTTCGATCACGGCGCGAAGGTTGTTGTAGATCGCCGTGGGCGCCGAGATCACGAGTGCATTGATGGTCGGATCCGGATACACGGTGGCGCCACCCGCGCTGAAGGCTGCCTGCGGGCCCGTGTGGGCGCTCGTCGTGAGCGCGGGTACGGGCTGGGCACCCGCGAATGCGGCGGCTGCGGCCGCAAGCGAAGGCGACGCCGGAGCACTGGCGGCCGGTGCCACCGTCGGGGCAGGCAGCAGCGACGAGCTGGACGAGCTCATCGACGACCCGTTGCCGTTGGACCCGGACGCCGCCTCTGCGCCGAGCACCCGGCGCAACGTCTGTGCGACCTGGGCCGCATCGGCGTGCTTGAGATAGACGATGCGCAGGTTGCCCGGTGCAGCCGACGGGCGGTCGAGCTGTTCGATCAGCGCCTTCGCCCGCGCGAGGCGTTGAGCGTCGTCACTGCGCAGAATCACGGCGTTGCTGCGCGCATCCGCCGCAAACACGATCCGCTCGCGCGGCTCCGTGCCCGCGTCGGCAAACATCCGAGAGAGCGTGGCCACCATGTCCACCGCGCTCGCGTGGGAGAGGGTGATGAGCTCGGGCGCAGAAACCGTCGGCACATCGAGCCGCTCGATCATGGCTTCGACGCGTCGGATGTTGTCACCATAGTCAGACAAGATCAACGCGTTGCCCGGCGGATAGACCACCACCGCGCTGTTGGCCGAGATGAGCGGACGGACCGCATTGGCAATCTGTGCGGCGCCTTGGTTGATGATCGGAATCACCCGGGTGATCACCGCGCCGGTCGCACTGCCACCTACCGGTGCGGGCAGCGTCTTGGCATCCACCTCAGGCACCAGCCGCACGATGTTGCCCGCGCCCTCGACTGCGGCGAAACCGTTCATGCGCAAGGCGGCGAGGAAGGTGGGATAAGCGAGCGCAGGCGAGATGCCGCGCGCCGACTGGATGTTGATCTTCCCCTTCACGCGCGGGTCGAGTACGAACGTCTTGCCGGTCAGCTCACCGATCGCCTTGGCCACGACATCGATGTCCGCGTCCACGAAGTTGAGGGTGACCGGCGACTGAGCGCTCGTCGCAACGGGCGCGAGCAGAAGTAGGGCGAGTGCCCATGCGCGAAGAGATACGGCGAGCGCGTGACAGAGCCGGAAAGCAGAAGGCGGCATGAGAGGTTGGCGCACGGCCCGGCATGGAGCAAGGCGCGTGGGGATGCGCGTGATGCCAGAATCGAAAAAAAACTGAAAAATCAGTTTAGCACCGGGCTGTGACGCGTCCTTCCGTGGCGTCTTTCTGTAGCGTCCTTCTGTGCGCTTGGCAGGCAATGCGGGCCGCACGCCAGGCGCCAGGACGGGTAAGCGAGCTGTCAAAGTCCTAGCGCAGGTCGTCCGGCGAGAAGATCGAGGGTCGCTCGTGGCGGCGTCCGTCGCACGCGGCTCCATTCATGCCGGGCTCACCCTGCATTGAGACGGATTCGCGTCACCTGCTTGTCGTACTCCCGCTCGACCTCGGGTGTGATCTCCACGCCATCGAACCGGATCACTTTGCCCCCTCCGCGACGACAGGCATCGCGCTCATACTGGCACGGGCCCATCGCCGGGTGACGCGAGCAAACCCGTTCGGTGCCGGGCGGAAGCACGATCGGCGTGCCCGAGTCCGCGCCGGGCTTGACGCACCGGTAGCGCGCCTGGCCGCTCGGCGTGGGTGCTGCCGCGAGCGCGATCGCGGCCGCGGACGGCGCGGACTTCCAATCCGGAGGCGGCGGTTCATCCGGCCAGGTCTCTGGCGGTTGGGGCTTCACTTCGACGACCGGCGGGGCGGGCGGCGGCGGGGCGGTCACGGTGGGCGCGGGCGGCGTCTCCTTGACCGTCGTCGGCGCGCACGCCGTGATCGCTGCGGCCAAAATCAGGCCCAGGGCGCCGACCGAGACGCGGTCAAGCAGACGGAATGAAGTTTTCATCGCCCTGATGCTTCCGTTCGAATCGGATGAAGTTGTAGTAACCACAGGTGCTACCGTTCGGATAATCGCGGCAGACTTGGGGCCGACCGGTGTAGATCGTGCACCGTCGCTCGCTGCGGTCGAAGAACAGGCAAATCGATTTGTAGACATGATCCTTGCGATGCCGGAGCACCCGAATGCGCTCGCCCTCGTGCGTGACCTCGCGCGTGAAGCGGGTCGTCGCCTCGGCCGCGGTGATGCCGTGGTACCGCGCCAGACGCCGGATGTCCGACGGCTTCGTCTCGATGTAGTCGTAGCTGCAGCAGTAGCCGGGACAGCGGCCGCAGTCGTAGCGAATCTCTGGCATCGTCAGGGCTCCATGCGGCGCATGATAGTCGAGCAGCCGTCACGCCGAAAGACGTATCGGTGGCGCAGGCTGATCGCGGCGCTCGCGAGCGTGTCCGGCCTGACGGCTGTCGCCGAAGGTCCAGCCGAGCGTGTGGCGACCTTCGCTTCACGCGAACTCGTGGACGTGCTCTGGCTCGACACCGAACCAACCCGATCCGAACTGCGGGTGCTCGTCTCGGGGCCGCGTGCCGATGCGCCCGGGCTCTACCGCGTCACCTCCAATGCCGCAGGTCGCGTATCGCTCGCTCGGCTCTGTCGGCTCGTCGGCCGCGCGCACCTGTCTTTCGACCGCCGTCACCTGCTCGCCCTGTCGCTCGAGCGCCCTCGACCGCGCCTCGAGGTACGGGATCTGCACACCTGCCGAGTGATGCTGAGCGTCCCGGTACCGCAGAAAACCTTCGATTTCGACGCCACATCGCATCATGTGGTTGCGGCCGCACGCAGCGAAGATGGCGCGACCGAGCTTCGGTTGTTCGACGCGCGCGGCCGGCTCGAGAGGGTGCTCGACACCGATCGTAACGTCGAACTCGGCTTCGATCCCGGCGGTCGGGTCCTGCACAACTTCGATCGTGCAGCGGCGGGGCCGCGTGCCTACACCGTCCCCGGCCTTCGGCCACGACCAGATGCCGCGCTCTCGGAGGAGGAGACCGCCATTGCGGGCAGCCGCTGGCGCTGGGTTCGGGCGGGCGAGCAAAGTCGGCTGCGCGATCCATCCAGGCGCCTGCACGATCTCCCCCAAGCCGTCTCGCTCGACCGACCGCTTGCAATGAGCCGCAATGCGCGCTTTGTGCTCACCTACCACCACGATGGCGGCGTCGGCCGCCTGCGCAAGGTCGATCGCTCGACTGGCCACGTGATCGAGGTCGGCAGGGGCTCCATCGATTCGGCCGCAGTGAACGCGACAGGAACCCTCATCGCGTGGATCGATCGCGAAGCGGATGATCGCGTGACCCTCTGGCGCAACCGCCAACCGTGATGCGTCTGTGCAGATGAAATGGCGGCACGGTGGTGCAATCGCCCCGTGGCTCAATACACTGGTCACACCACCACCTGACCAACCCGGGGAGTAGAGACATGGATTTCGGCAAACTGATCGAGCGGGTCAAGAACATCCTGCTCACGCCCAAGACCGAGTGGCCCAAGATCGCGGCCGAACCCGACACCGTGGCGGGTCTCTACACGGGCTACGCGCTGATTCTGGCGGCCATCCCGGCGCTCGGCATGCTGATCGGCACCGCCGGCATCGGCTTCCCGATCGCGATCCTCACCTACGTGATCACGTTGGTGGTGATCTTCATCGCGAGCCTGATCGTGAACGCCCTTGCGCCGACCTTCAGCGGGCAGAAGGATCCCGTCGCTGCGCTCAAGGTCGTCGTCTACTCGAGCACGCCAGGCTGGGTGGCCGGCATCTTCAACATCATTCCGTTCGTCGGTCCGCTGATCGCCTTCGTCGCCGGTCTCTACGGCATCTACGTGCTCTACCTCGGTCTGTCACCGGTCATGAAGAACCCGGAGGAGAAGTCGGTCGGCTACACGGCCCTCATCGTCGTCTGCTACATCGTGCTCATGATGGTCTTCATGGGCGTGGTCATGTCACTGTTCTTCGGCGCGATGATGGGCGGGGCGATGCTGATGGGTCGCTGAGGCATCGGACCGGAAGGTTCGGACGCAGCGCGCGCACTCAGCCGGGCTGGCGCGTCGTCGCCACGGTGCGTGCGAGCCGCTCGTAGCGCGGCTCGCCCAGCACGTGACGGGCGAGGCCGAAGGCACGGACGACGGCAGCCACACTGACGCGACGCGGCTGACCCGTGCGGTCGCGTTCGGCTGAGCCCGTGGTCCGTGTGCTGCCGACGGTGTTGATGAAGCCGTCGCGATTGATCCGGCCTTCGAGCCATGCAACGCCTAGGCGCACACGCGGTTCGAACTCGCGCCGGTCAGCTGCTGTTGCCGCGTGATCGAGGTAGCGGAGCAGATACACGAGCGCCTCAGCCTGGAAACTCACATCGAAGCCGCCTCGCTCGGGAAAGTAGCCCGAGACGTGCTGCCCCTCGAGCGCCTCGCGCAGTTGCGCCTCGCCTGCTTGAGAGAGCTCCGCAGCCCCGAGCACGCGCCCGGCCATGACAAGCGCGTAGCCGAGGACGATCCGCCGGGAGGCATAGCCCTCGAGTTGCGACAGCGCCGTGTCATCCGAAGCGGCGCGTACGAGCCATTGCCCGGTGCGCTCGAGTCGTCCCCGGAGCGCTGCGATGCGCTGGGCGAAGGGTGGAGACAGTCCTGCGGCGTCGATCAGCCAGAGGGCATGAGCCGCAGCGGCCACGAAGTAGGCCGTCGAGACGAGCGGTTCGCGGGTGGCAAACCCGCCGTCGTTGTTCTGCCGGGCGAAACCCCACTCGAGCGCTCGCAGCCCGGCGTCGATCAGGTCTCGCCGGTTGCGATTGACGCCCGCGCCGATGATCGTTCCCGCAAAGCGCTGTTCGTCGATGAACCAGTCACCGCGGCCGGCCCCGGCCTCGAAACCGCGATTGACGCCCATGGCCCCGCTGGCAGCCACCTGGTCCCGGAGGACGTCGGCATTCCGATAGAACGTCTCGGCCAGGAGCGCACTGCGTTCGAACTGAAGGTCGAGCCCAGGGCCCGCCGCATGCACCGGCGCCATCGGCTTCGCCGGGGTTGCCGGCGTGACTGCGCTGGGCGGCGCGGACACCGCCGGCGACGGCCGTGCCGGTGGCGGATAGTCGACGCGGGGTGGCGGCGTGCTCGCGCAACCGGCCAAGACGAGCAATCCAGCGGCCATCAGCCCGCTGCTCTTGGGCGCGCGCGCGTGGCGACAGTCCACGGCGGCGGGTCGCAAAGCCGCAACAGCGCGCAATCGGCGGATCATGTCGCCTTGCCCCGGGGCGGCGTGGTCACGGGATCAAAACTGCGTTTTCCAGATTTGCCTTTCGACGGGGTAGGCTTCCTGGCCTTCTTCGCCGGCGCACCACCGACGTCCGTTGCCGCGGACTGGGCCGCCTTCGCCCCCCTGCGCTTCCTGCTCTTTTTCTCGCCACCGACCGCCACGACCGATCCCGCCTTCGGCGCGGCCGACGCGCGCATCGCGGCAAGCCGTTCGCGCTGCGTCTCCCGCTCGGCCCGCTCGCGCGCCGCGCGCTGGCGTTCCAGTTCCCGCTGCTGGGCCTGCAATTCCGCCTCGGCCTCGCGTGACCGGGCACGCTGCTCGGGCGTGTCCGCGAGCGGGGCGACGAGCGTGGTGGGCCCGTCGGCACAAGGCGTGGCGGAGTAGGTCACCCGACCCGCGCCCTCGCAACGATAGACGCCGGGCGTCGCCCCCTCCGCGCGCCCTCCCGCTGGGGTCGACGCCATGAGCGAATCCGGTGCGGCTGCAAACAATCCGGCAACCGCGATGATGGCCAGGGAAATGACAGACCTGAACACAGGGTGACGAGTGCAGTGCATCAGTGCGGCGCGTGAAGTCGGTCAGAGCCCCGATCTTACGGGACGGACGGACGGATCACGGCGCGCCCGGCACCCGAAACGCGCAGAACACCACGCCCTCTCCGACCCAGCCGCTGCCGGGCTGACTGCTCGTCAGGGCGTACTCCGGGAGATAGCGGTGATTGATGAGCCCCGGGTTGAAGAATCGGTGGATCGCGGTTGACCCGGCGGGACAGGAGCCGCCGACCGGGGTCTCGGCCCGGAGGACCCGGCCTTCATCGGTTGCCCACGGCTGGGCGAGAAGCAGCGTGCAGTCGGACGCCGACGTGCTGTGAAAGTGGGTATTGATCGCCCCACCATCGAAAGCGCGGATGCGGCACATGGGCTCGCCGACCCGCGCATCGGCGCGGAAGACGACGAACCGTTGGCCCGTCCGGCGCCAGAGCGTCGGCAGTCCATCGAGCAACGCGATCTCGCTCACGCGCGCCGTGAAGAAGAACTTGCCCCGATCGCTCACGTATTCCACCGCCTCGGCCTCGTCCCGCGAACCCCAGGCGAGTGCGCGTTGGGTGACTACGCGATCGATCGAGCCCCCGGGTACCTCCCGCATGGCGTAGAACGCTGCGATCACGGCCGGATCGCGCGAGAGCATGGCCCGATAGAAAGCAAACGTCCAGCCGAACAGTTCAGGTACGTCCTCCTCTCGCAGGCCATGCGGCATGCCCTCGATCACCACGAACGAGCGATGGCCCGCGAGGCGATCGATCATCTGCTGCGTCCGGTCGATCGGGGCCACGACATCGGCACTACCACCGATGCCCAGATAGGGCGTGCGGATGTCACGCACCCCGCGGTTGCCGTCGCCAAAGGCGGCGAGGAAGGGGTAGCCGGAGAACGGCACGTAACCCACGACCGCTTTGTAGCGCGCATCGCGCACCACCGGCCGCGAACTGCCACTCCAGGACTTCGTGATCTCCGCGCCCTGGGCAAGCATCAGGCCCATGCCGCCCAGCGAGGCACCAAAGCCGACGATCTGGTCGGGATCGATCATCGCGGCGTACTCGGGCCGCGCGAGGAGCGCGTCAAGCCCAGCCTTGAGCGACAGCCCGCGCAGGGCCTGCATTTCGGCCACTTCGCCATAGCTCGTGAGCAGGAACCAGATGTCGCCGAAGTCCTCCACCTTGGTACGCGAGAACCGGGCATCGCCATGGAACGGGGCGTAGACGACGTACCCCTCCTGCGCGAGGCGTTCGATGACGGCGAGATACTCCGCCCCGAGCGGCGAGCCGCCGAGGCCGTGGGAGAGCACGATCAGCGGCCAACGCCCGTCCGCCTGGGCGGGGTTCGCTGCAGGCAGCGGTGCCTCGGTGCCCCGCTCCATGCGCGGCACCCGCGCGCCGTTGGGCAGGGGGTAATCGGCGCGACGGTTCGAAGCAAGCGTGGGATAGCAAAGGATCGCGGCGTAGGTGAGGCGCTTGCCAGCCTGCTTATCCCAGAGGTCGTTCTCTTCCCGCGTTGGCACCTGCACCGTGAAGTTGAGGCGCTCCGCACCGGGAATCTGCAAGCTCGTGACATATCGATGACCCATCGCGCCGCCCGGAACGCCCGACCAGTAGTCGGAAGCCGCCTCGCCAGCGGGCACGCGAGACAAGTCCTGCTCCACGCTCGAGCAGCCCACGACGTGCGGCCCCTGCGGCGCAGGCGGCGTGACGATGGCGGCCTGGACGAGGGCGACGAGAAAGGTCAGGCCGGAGGCCGCAAGCCGAACGGCGACTCGAAGAAGCGAAGAACTCATCCTACAGTGGCGCAACCGGGCGCGTGAGCAGAACCTCGAGCCGACATCGATCAGTGCGTCTCAACCTTCTCAGGCTTGGCCGCAGCCGCCTTGGTCTCTTTGGGGACGGTCGAGCGCACCACGGGCAGACCCTTCAAGTGATTCACGGCCTGGGCGAATACGAAGTCCTTCTCGTTGCCCCAGTCGAACCCTCGGAGCTTTTTCGCATCTTCGCGCGCCTTCTGCAGGCGGGCCTCGCGCGCCTCCTCGGACTGGTCTTCGTCCGCAGCTTCGTCATTCTCCTCATCCTTACCCAGGAGATGACGGGCGAGGTCCTTTTCCCTCTGAATCTTCGGGGCCATCACGCCGTCCCAGGTCATCTGCTCGATGACGATCTCGGGCTCGATGCCGCGCGCCTGGATCGAACGACCGCTCGGCGTGAAGTAGCGCGAGGTGGTGAGCTTGATGCCCGTCGTGGACGAGAGTGGAATGATGTTCTGCACCGAGCCCTTGCCGAAAGTCTGGGTGCCGATGACGGTGGCGCGCTTGTGGTCTTGGAGCGCACCGGCCACGATCTCAGAGGCCGAGGCTGAACCGCCGTTGGTGAGTACGACGAGGGGCACGGTCTTGAACCAGCCGGGCAGGTCCGCCAGCGGATCATTGCCTCGCCGGGCGTAGAACTCGCGGCTTGCAAGGTAGCGGGCCTGGGTGCCCTCCATGCGGCCCTCGGTGTAAACCACGAGCGCATCTTTGGGCAGAAAGGCGGCCGACAGCCCGACCGCGGCATCGAGCAGCCCGCCGGGGTTGTTGCGCAGGTCGAGCACGATACCCTTGAGCGGCGCCTTCTGGTTCTGCTCGATGATCGAGCGCACCGTGTCGGCCACCGTGTTCTCGTTGAACGTGCGGACGCGCACGTAGGCATAGCCCGGCTCGATCGTGCGTGCCCGTACGGCGGCGATCTTGATGACCTCGCGCGTGAGAGTCAGGGTCTCGGTGGTGCGTTCCTCCTTACGGAACACCTCGATCCGGACCTTCGTGCCCGGCGTGCCGCGCATCTTCTCCACGGCCTTCGACGTGGACAGCCCACGGGTAGACTCGCCGTCCACACGCATGATCAGGTCGCCCGCGCGAATGCCTGCCCGCGCGGCGGGCGTGTCGTCGATCGGGGCCACGACCTTGATGTAGCCGTCCTCCACGCCGATCTCGATGCCGATGCCGCCGAAGCGGCCGCTCGTCGTAGTGCGCAGTTCCTTGAACGCCTGCTCGTCGAGGAAGGCGGAGTGCGGATCCAGCCCGCTCACCATGCCCGAAATCGCCTGCTCGATCAACTTGCGGTCGTCGACCGGGACGACGTAGTCGTTCTTCACCCGGGAGAACACCTCCGAGAACAGGCGAAGTTCTTCGACCGGGATGTTGCTACCGCGAAAGCTGCGGTTGGCATCCACCGATAACGCGAGCGTGAGCGCAGCCCCCACGGCCACGCCACCCCCGATCCAACCGAGTCTCTGAATGACACCGCCCACCCTACACCTCGCCTCTCGACTACTTGCGACTGCTTGCGACTGCTTGCGACTGCTTGCGACTACCTACCCGCATTCTGCGACAACTCGCCGAAACATGTCGCGAGTCACCAAAGAAAAAAGGGCGGCAGGCAGTGCCTACCGCCCGGAGACACCCGCCTGAGTCGGGGGAAACCCAAGGGGCGGATCACGTTGCAGCCCGCTTGCACGGACCACAAGGATCACCGACGTTTGACGCGCGAGCAGCGCGCCGGTTCCCGAACTTCGCGCCGCCGGTCCGCCGTCACAGGTTGGGCGGCACGACGGTGTCGATCACGTGGATGACCCCGTTCGAGGCGATCACGTCGGGTTTCACGACCTTGGCGTCGTTGATGCGGACACCGCCCTCGGTCGCCACGCGCAGGACGCCCCCTTGGACCGTCGTCACCTCGCCCGCCTGCACGTCCTTGGCCAGCACTTTGCCCGGCACGACGTGATGGGTCAGCACCGCCGCACCGCCTTGAGCGTGGCTCGATCAGCGAGCAAGGCGTCCAGCTGTTCCTTGGGCACCTTGGAGAAGGCCTCGTCGGTCGGCGCAAAGATCGTGAACGGGCCCTGTCCCCGCAGGGTGTCGGCCAGACCCGCCTTCTCAACCGCCTCGAGCAGCGTAGAAAAGCTCCCGGCCGCCTGGGCCGTGACCATGATGTCCTTGGTGGTGGCAGGAGCGGAAGCGAAAGCGCTTGCCGCGAGCGCAATGGCTCCAGCGGCAACGAGAGCGCGAAGGGACGTCTTCATCATGACAACCCCTTCAGGAAAGACCGTTCCAAGCGCAGGTGCGTCATGGAGCGTCCGCGGACTGCACGAGCTCCGGCGCTCGCGAATTCCTGAGTTGCCCTTGAATTTCGATGCGGAAACCCCGAGCGCCGACGCGGGCGATCCCCGGTACGGCGGGGTGTCGGCGATTCAGTTCCGGGCGAGAAACGCGTTCAGTTCGTCCCGAACAGGGATCCCCACCCGCCCGCCGAAGCGGGTGCATTTGAGCGCGGCGGCGGCGGTGGCAAACCGGATGGCGGCTTCGACCGACTGGCCCTCACCGAGTGCGATGGCCAGCGCGCCGTGCCACGTGTCCCCGGCGGCAAGCGTGTCGACCACCGGCACCTCGAACGCGGCTGAGCGGTGGAGCGTACGACCATCGAACCAGAGCACGCCCGCGCCCCCCAAGGTGACACCGGCGGCGACGTTCCGGCCCCCGAAGATGCGCCGGACGGCGACCTCGGGATCCGTGTCGTAGCGCGCAAGCATCGGCTCGCTCAAAAAGGGATGCGTCGCTGCGCGGGAGAGTCGAAGGATCTCCTCCGGGTCACCCGAGTCGCCATCGAACACCGATGGCTTGCCTTGAACGGCCGCAACATCGAAGAGCGCAAGCGCGCCCGTCCGCCAGCGTGAATCGGCGTGAACCGCATCGGCCCCGGCCACCTCGGCGAGCGGCAGCCAGCTCGCATCGGGCGGATAGCCCTGCGCCGGCGCGGAGACGACCAGCCGCTCGCCTGCGGCATCGACGAGGATCGCAGCGGTTTTCGAGCGCGCGCCCGGCAGGCGCTGCACCCGGATCTCCACGCCCTCGACCTCGAGCAGGCGCAGGATCTGGTCGCCGACCCCGTCGTCCCCCAAACGTCCCCACCACGCTGCACGCCCACCGAGTCGGGCAACCGTGACCGCCGCATTGGCCGCCATGCCACCGCCGGTCACGATGAACTCCTGCGCCTGGATCTTGGCGGGCGGCACCGGTAGCCGGTCGATGCGGAAGATCTGATCCAGCGTGGCCACGCCAACGCAGATCACCCGGGCGGGCGGCCTTCGACTCATCTCCGGTTCGTCTCCGGCACGCTTCTCGCTCACGTGCGACCGGTGCTGCCGAACCCGCCCGCGCCGCGCGCTGACGGTGCAAAAGTGGCCACCTCGGTGAAACTGGCCTGCACGACCGGCACGATGACGAGTTGGGCGATCCGCTCCAGTGGCACGATCGTGAACGGCGTGTCACTGCGGTTCCAGACACTCACCATCAGCTCACCCTGGTAGTCCGCGTCGATCAGGCCCACCAGGTTGCCAAGCACGATGCCGTGCTTGTGGCCCAAGCCCGAGCGCGGCAGGATCAGGGCCGCGTAACCCGGGTCGTCCAGATGGATCGCAATACCGGTGGGCACGAGGTGTGTTGCGCCGGGCGACACCTCGAGTGGCACCTCCACGCAGGCCCGAAGGTCGAGCCCAGCCGCGCCGGGCGAACCGTAGGTCGGCGGATGGGCGCGAAGGGCGTCGCGGAGCACCCGATAGGCCACTTGCATCAGGACGTATCCTTGAACATCGCGGGCTCCAGATTGTGGCGCTGCAGGAGCTTGTAGAACTCGGTCCGATTGCGGCCGGCGATCTGCGCGGCCTGGGCTGCGTTGCCGCCGGTGAGCTTCAGAATTCGCACGAGGTACTCCCGCTCGAAACCCTTCCGCGCCGTCTCGAACGGAACGATGACAGCGTCGGCCTCATCCAGGCTCGGCCGAATGAGCGACAGCGGAATGACATGGGTCGTCGAAAGCGCCACCGCCTGTTCGAGCAAATTCTCCAACTGCCGGATGTTGCCCGGCAGGCGCGCGGCGACGATCGCCGCCATCGCGTCCGGGGCGAGCGTGGGCACCGGTCGCTTGTAGCGCTCGGCGATCTTCTTGAGGAAGTGGGCCACGAGCTGCGGGATGTCCTCGCGCCGTGCGGAGAGCGGCGGCAGCTTGAGCGCCACCACGTTGAGCCGGTAGAACAGGTCCTCGCGGAACGTGCGTTCCTGGCGCATCGCGTCGAGATCACGGTGCGTGGCCGAAATGATGCGCACATCGATCGGCGTCGACTGCGTCGAGCCCACGGGGCGGACTGCCGAGTCCTGAAGCACGCGCAGGAGCTTGGCCTGAAGGGAAAGCGGCATGTCGCCGATCTCGTCGAGAAAGAGCGTGCCGCCATTGGCGGCGAGGAACAGCCCCGGCTGGGCTTGCGACGCGCCGGTGAAGGCGCCCTTCGCATAGCCGAAGAGCTCGCTCTCCAGCAAGGCCTCGGGAATCGCCGCGCAATTGATGGCGATGAAGGGCTTGTCGGCACGTGCACTCGCCCGGTGAATGGCGCGTGCCAGCAGTTCCTTGCCCGTGCCGGATTCGCCGAGGATCAGAACAGAGGCCATCGAGTCGGCCACGAGGCGCGCGCGGCGAAGCAGATCCTCCATCTTCGGGCTGCGGGTCACGATCTCGCGTCGCCAGGCGTCGGCAGCGCCCGGTGCCGCCGACGATTCGGTGCGGGCATCCCCTGCAAGCGCCACGGCCTGTGCGACCTTCTTGAGCAGCTCTTGCGGGTCGAACGGCTTGGTCAGGAATCCGAACACGCCCCGCTGGGTGGCCGCCACCGCGTCGGGAATCGTGCCGTGCGCCGTGAGGATGATGACCGGCAGCGTCGGGTGCTGCGCATTGATCTGTTCGAACAGCTGCAGGCCGTCGATGCCGGGCATGCGCAGATCGGTGACAACCACCGCCGGACGCGAAATCGCGATCTGCGAGAGCGCGGCCTCGCCGCTCTCGGCGCTCCGCACCCGGTAGCCGGCCGCGGACAAGCGCAGCCCGATCAGCTTGAGCAGGTCGGGGTCGTCGTCGACGAGCAGGACTTCGGGGGCCATCATCAATTTCTCCGGCGTTCGCGGTCGAGCAACTGCCGCTCGATGGCCTTCAACGCGTCGAGTTTCTGCTGTAACGCCTCGGCCTTGCGGGTTTCCTCGCGCACCTGGCGGAGCCGCTCGTTGAGACTGGCTTGCACCAGCTCCGCGACCGATCGCAGCGGGTGGCTCGGTGGCAGCGTTGCGTTGCGGCCGACCAACGGCTCGATGAGCCCTTGAAGACGCGCGTCATCCCCGGCAGTCGGCCCCAGCAGCACCGATAACCAGACCAGACGCAACCGATTGACCGGCGTGCGCTCGCGGTTGAAGGCACTCGATGCGGCGGTGAACTCCCGACGCTGTTCCTCGGCGGTGAGTTGGGTGAGCCGCGTCATCTCGATCAGCAGGGCGAGGGCCTGGTCCTGATCCTCGGGCAGCCGGGCAGGCTCCCGGATGACGACCGGCTCGGGCTCGGGCAATTGCTTTTCGATGTAGACCGGCACGTAGACCGTCTCCACGATGACTTTGGGCGCGGGCAGCTTCGGGATCAGCGGGATCTCTGGCGTACTCGCGCAGCCCGCGACGAAAACGAGCAGCAGAAATGCGAGCAGCGACCCGGCGGGACGCACGACACGCTGCGCAAGCAGGGGGCGTTCAGTGCTCACCCGCGCACCTGCAATCGGCCCGCGTCGACAGCCGTCCCATGCGCCGGAGCGTCGCGCGCCGTGCTCGCGCCGCCGACCTCTTCGATCGGCGCGGCGGCAACCACCGTCGCGCGCCGCGGCAGGGTGACGCGGAAGCGGCCACCGGGTTCGCCCGCGCCCACCACCTCGACCCGTCCCCCGTGCGCCAGCACGTATTCGCGGACGATCGCCAGGCCCAGTCCCGTGCCTTTCACTTTGGCGGTCTCGCTGGCTGCCCCGCGGTAGAAAGACTCGAACACGCGTTCTGCTTCATCGGCTGCGATTCCGGGACCCTCGTCCTGCATCTCGAACACGACGTGATCCTCATCCGCGGAAGTCACGAAACGCACGCACCCGCCGCGCGGCGAATATTTGATGGCGTTCGACAAAAGATTATCCAACACCACCCGGAGCCGTTCCCGGTCGCCTTCGAGGGCCAGCACCGGGCCTTCGCTCTTCACGCTTACACCGCCGGCGAGAAGGTCCAGACGATGCTCGCGCACGACCCGATCGAACAGTGGCGCGAGTTCGACCGTCTCGACGCGCAGTTGCGTGGCGCTCTTGTGCTGCTGATAGGAGAGCAGGTCTTCGATCAGGCGCTGGAGCGAGATCGTGTTTTCGCGAATGATGCGCACCACGTCGATCTGCTGGCGCGACATCTCGCCCACTACGCGGTCGTTGAGCAGTTCCGAGCCCTCACGGACCGCCGTGAGTGGCGTCTTCAGCTCATGTGACACATGCCGAAGAAAGCGCGATTGCGACGTCTCCAACTCCAGGAGGCGCCGGCGCAGCCAGTCGAGTCGCTCACCGAGGGAGCGCAGATCGCTCGGGCCCGAAATCACGATGGGCTCGGAGAACTCGCCGCGGCCCAAACGGCGGATGCTCCGGTCGATGTTGCGAAGCGGTCGCGCAATCAGCACCGAAAAGCCGATCGCGAGCAGTAGCGCGGTCGCGGCCGCCACGCCGAGGAACCACGGCCAGTTCTCGCGCGTCTTCGCCGCCATTTCGCGCAGGGCAAGCACTTCACGCTCGGTCACGCGCGAGAGCTGCGACGAGGCTTCGGCTGCACTGTCGGTCAAGTCGGCCGCCATCTCGGCCAGGCGCACCCGATCGGGTTCGGGGACGGTCGAGGGGGGCATTGCGGCGGCGAGCGCCTTTCTC
This sequence comes from uncultured Burkholderiales bacterium, assembly GCA_937944385.1. Lineage (GTDB taxonomy): Bacteria > Pseudomonadota > Gammaproteobacteria > Burkholderiales > Casimicrobiaceae > Casimicrobium. The sequence goes on from CALDYQ010000056.1 coordinate 36,369, forward strand.
TGCTCGCTCACCTTGCGCAGTTGCCCGCGCTCCGCGTCCTTCAAGGGGAGGCTCTGCGCGCGCAGGAGCGAGGCCTCGAGCTGCGCGTCCAGCTTGCGGAAGCCATCGATGAGGCTCGCATCATCCAGCACGAGCGACTGCCGCACCGCGCGTTCGATTCGCGCGGGCAGGTCACGCAGTTCCCGCGAGGCGGCGCTTGCGGCCTCGGCTTCGCGCACCGCGAGCTGTGAGCGTTTGGCGAGCGAGTCGAGCCCGAGTGCGAGCTCGGCGAGTGCCACGACCAGCGGCACCGCCGAAAGCACGAAGCAGGCAAGGATGACGTTGGTCAGGGAGCGCGGGTAATACACGCGAATCATTGTAGGAGCGCGCGCAAACGTGGCCTCAGACGTTGCCGCCGCTTCATAGAATCGATCGGTCATGAAGCCCACCCTCACGCTCATCGCTGCCGTGGCCCGCAATGGCGTGATTGGGCGCCATGGTGACCTGCCCTGGCGACTGCCCGCCGACCTCAAGCACTTCCGGGCGCTCACCTCGGGTCACCGCGTGCTCATGGGCCGGCGCACCTGGGAGTCACTCGGCCGCCCCCTGCCCGGGCGAGACAACGTGGTGATCTCATCGAATGCAGGGCGCCTCGTGCTGCCCGCACCCGAGGCGCTTCCCCCGGGCACGTCCGTGCGCACGGCGTCGAGCCTGGCGGAAGCCATCGATCTGCCCGCCGTCCCGGGCATCGCACCGTCGCCGCTCTTCGTGATCGGCGGCGGCGCCCTCTACGCGCACGCCCTGCCTCTGGCCGATGAACTCCAGCTCACCGAGATCGATGCCGAGGTCGAGGGCGATGTGTGCTTTCCCGCGTGGCGACAGGAAGATTTCGTAGAGATTGCGCGGCGTCCTGGTCCGCCGGATGAGTCGTTACCTTACAGCTTCGTGCATTACCGCCGATGCCGGACCCGGTAGACCGCGGCGCAAGAAAACCGCCCGCCGCCGAGCCTGCACGCCTCGCCTTTGCAGACGGCGTCCGTCAGACACTGATGCTCGCGCCAACCTACCTGCCCTTCGGCATGGTCTGCGGCGTGGCGGCCGTGCAGGCCGACCTCGGGGAAGCGGGCGCCATCGCGCTCGCGGGGCTCGCCTTTGCAGGTTCGGCGCAGGCGGTGCTCACGCAGTTCCTGCAGTCGGGCGCACCGCTTGCCATTGCGATCCTGTCCGGACTCATCGTGAACTTGCGCATGGCCGTCTACAGCGCAACGATCGCGCCGCGTCTGGCCGGTGCCACCCGCCGCGAGCGTCTGCTCTGGGCGGCGTTTCTGGTCGACCAGACCTTTCTGTTCGAAGAAGTCCGTCATGCGCAGGGGCGGCATCGGGCGCACGCGCTCGCTCACTACCTCGGGCTTTCCGCCGTGCTCTGGCCCGCCTGGGTCGTGGCCAATGCGCTCGGTGCGTTTGCCGGCGCCCGCCTGCCAGCGCACTGGCAGCTGGAATTCACCATTCCGCTCTCGTTCATCGCCATGGTCGCGCCCATGCTCCGCGACGCAAGCCAGCGCATCACGGCGTTCACTGGCGGTGTCGCGGGGGTGCTCCTGTTCGCATTGCCGCTCAAGCTTGGCCTGATCGCGGCCTGCCTCTTGGGCGTGCTGGCGGGGTTGCTCGCCGATTCGATCCTCGCCGCCCACCGTGGGCGATCGAGCGAGCGCCGGGAGACGTGATGGGCAGCTTCGAAGGCTGGGTCGCCATTCTCGCGCTGGCCGCGGGCACCTTTGCGATCCGTTACTCGTTCATCGGCTTCCTTGCCGGGCGCCGGATGCCGCCGTGGTTCGAGCGTGTGATGCGCCTCTCGGTGCTTGCGATCTTCGCCGCGCTGGTCGTTCCGCTCGTGGTGCTCGATCAGGGCCGCTTCGCGCCCGAGATCCGTGCGCCGCACATCATCGCGGCGCTCACCACAGCTGCGGTCGCCCGGTGGCGAGGCGGCACGGTGCTGCCCCTGGTCGTGGGCATGGCCACGCTGCATCTCGCCATGCACTCGATGTGGTAGCTGACGTCATAGGCGATGGCTCTGATCCACTGAGGCCAGTCGCTCAGCGAGGATGCGCGCGACCGCGCCGCGTCCCACGATCAACACCTTGAACAGTTCGCCCATTTCCGAGGGGGCCGTGAGGCGATGCACTGCCGAGAGCATCTGCGCGTGCGCCCGCGCGTCAAGGGCGTCCTGGCCCGCCGCAGCGATCTGATCGACGAGGCCAAGCGCGAGCAGCGCCCGCCCCTGGGAGGCATAGCAGACGACCTCGGCACCTGCATCTACGGCCGCCTCGGCCATCGCCGTGAAGTCGATATGGGCCGTGATGTCCTCGAGCCCCGGCGCGGCCAGCGGATCGAAATGCACCTGATGTCGCCGGTGGCAGGCCAGAGTCCCCGCCGAACGATCCGGATGGTAGTACTCGCGTCGCGGAAAACCATAGTCGATGAACACGGCCACGGCCTCCCCGAGCCGCTCGCAGACCGAGCGCACGAGCGCCTCGGCCCGAGGATTGACTTCGCTCGTGTAACCCTCGATCGCGGGCAGCCGCGTCCGTGCGAGTTCGGCCAGTTCGGCCTGTTCGGACTGCTCGATCGGTCGCCAGCGCAACTCGCGCATGAGCCGTCCGTTTTCCAAGGCAACCACGGCTTGCCAGTAACGTCCCTCCGCATGACGCACCACGTCGCAGGGGATCGCGTCGAGCACTTCGTTGGCGATCACCACCCCGTCGATCCGCTCGGGCAGCGTGCGCAACCACTCGACGGGTGCAGGGGCAAGGCGATCGCGCTGCCGAGCCTCGAGCTCCGGACTCAGCTCGAGGATGCGGTAGATCAGGCCAGGACGTGCCTCGAGGATCGAGGCCGCGAGTGCCCCCGAGCCCGCGCCGAGTTCGAGCACCCCCTGATCGATCGCATCGCGCAGCCCGTGCGCGAGCGTCCGGCCGAAGAGCGGCGTGAGTTCAGGCGCAGTCACGAAGTCGCCCGACGCGCCGAACTTGTGCTGGCCCGCACTGTAATAGCCGAGGCCCGGCGCGTAGAGCGCGGCGTCCATAAAATCGGCGAACGGCAGCTCCAGCGCACCGCCTGCATCCACACTCGCCCCCGCAGGTTCATCCCTCTGCGCGCGGGCATGAGCGAGCTCGAGCAGGTGCGCCATGACACGCTTGCCATGCAGCGCTCGCTCCGTCGCCTCCGACGTTTCGGGCACCGCTTTGGACGCAGCGCCTTCACTCCAGTCTCTCGATGTCACCCGATCCCACCCCGGTCAGCCCAGAACGCACTCCACCGGTCGCCATCGTCACGGGCGGTGCGCGTCGGGTGGGTGCAGCCATCGTCGAGCGGCTCCATCGAGCGGGCTACGACGTGGTGATCCATTATCGGGGATCGCATGATGCGGCCCGAGACCTCGCGGCACGGCTCGAATCACATCGGCCGGGGAGTACGAGCCTCCTTGCGCTCGATCTCATCGACTGGCAGCGCGCATCCGAGCTCGTTGCCCATGCCCTCGAGCGGTTCGGACGACTCGACCTCGTCGTGAACAACGCCTCACTCTTCTACCCGACCCCACTCGCAGAATGCACCGCGCTCGATTGGGAGCGCCTCGTCAACAGCAACCTACGCGCCCCCTTCGAATTGTGCCGCGCGGCGGCACCGCACCTGCGTGCGCACCGTGGTGCGATCGTCAACATCACCGACATCCATGCCGAACGGCCGATGGCCGGCTACCCGATCTACAACATCGCCAAGGCGGGGCTTGCCCAGCTCACGCGAGCACTGGCCATCGACCTCGCCCCCGAAGTCCGCGTCAATGCGGTCGCGCCGGGGCCGATCGAATGGCCGGAGGATGATCAGATCGACCCCGACGAACGGGCGCGCATCCTCGCGCATGTCCCCCTCGGACGAGAGGGCGGCGTCGCGCAGATCGCCACCGCCGTGCATTACCTCGCCTGCGAGGCGGACTACGTCACCGGGGTGACGCTCAACGTGGACGGTGGGCGCTCCGTCAAACTCTGAACTCCGTCGGCCGCAGGAAACACCCAATCAAGCCGGACCGACGTAATCCGCACTGACGGGACGCCAGAACAATCCCTTGTCGAAATAGCGGTCGACATGCTTGACCGCCTTGGGCTCACGCCCGTACTCGACGAAACCAAGACGCGAGAACAGGCGAAGTGCCGGCAGGTTCTCGCCGACCACGACGAGCAGCATGAGCTCGACGCCCGGCAACTTGCGGGCCTCCACGAGCGCCTCGTCCATGAGACGACGACCGATGCCCTGGCCGGTATGGTCCTTCATGACGTAGAGCGAAGCCAGGTCGACCTTGTGCCGCTCGCGCCGACGCTGGTAGAGCTCGATCCGGGCCGTCCCGATCAGCGCATCAGCCGCATCGAACGCCCCGAGCGTGACACAAGTCGGGTCGGCGAGGCGTCGCTGCCACCACTCGAGCGGGCGTCCGGCACGCTCCTCGAACGAGGAGATGTAGGCCGTCTCGTGTTCGCTATAGGCGCGCAGCATGAGCGCGCGATAGAGACCAGTGTGGTCGATGTTCAGTCGACGAAAGGAAACGCCTGGAACGGTCATGCAGTCAACTACTCGACAGGGAGTTCGGCGGAGGCCATAGAGAACCCGGGTTCGCCCTATTCTCCATGAGCCGGCCGCATCCCGGCAATCGCCTGCTCGGCGGCCGCCACCGCCCGCTCTCGGGTGCCGCGCTCGCGCCCGGCGAGCAAGGTGTACGCGGTCGGCACTACGTAGAGCGTGAGCAGCGTGCCGAGCAGGAGACCCCCGACGATCACCCAGCCGATAACGGCGCGGCTCTCCGAGCCGGCACCGGTCGCCAGCGCGAGCGGGATGGCGCCGAGAACCATGGCCCCGGTGGTCATGAGGATCGGCCGCAATCGCAGTTGACTGGCCTCGACCACCGCCTCACGGATGCCCCGACCGCGATCGCGCAGTTGATTGGCGAATTCGACGATCAGGATACCGTGCTTCGTGATGAGCCCCACTAGCGTGATGAGTCCGATCTGCGAGTAGATGTTGAGCGAATTACCCGTGAGGTTGATCGCGGCGAGCGCTCCGGTCATCGACAGCGGCACGGTGAGCAGGATGATGAACGGATCGCGGAAGCTTTCGAACTGCGCTGCGAGCACGAGATAGATGAAGCCGATCGCAAGCAGGAAGACGAAGTAGATATCGTTCGAGGAGGCGCGGAATTCGCGCGCCGAACCGGCAAAATCCGTCTGCACCGTGGCCGGCAGGACGCGCCGCGCTGTCTCCTCCATGAAGCGTAGGGCCTCGCCCTGGGTGTAGCCCGGCAGCAGGTTGGCATTCACGGTCGCCGAGCGCACGCGCTGGAAGTGCGCGATCGACCGGGGTGAGACCCCTTCCTGTACCGTGACCAGGTTCGACAGCGGCACCATGTCGCCCGCGCGGTTCTTGACGTAGATCTCGCTGATACGCTCCGGCGTGTCGCGGCCGTCGCGGGCCACCTGCACGATCACGTCGTATTGCTCGCCATCCTGCTTGTAGCGCGTGACGAGACGACCACCGAGCATGGTCTCGAGCGTGCGACCCACGGCGTCAATGTTGGCGCCGACATCGAGCACGCGATCGCGGTTGACCCGCACCCGGAGTTCCGGCGTGTTGATGCGCAGATCGGTGTCGATGTTGGTGAGGCCGGGGTTCCTGCGCATCTCCTCCTGCATGCGCTGGACGAAGCCCTGCATCTGCGCATAGGGCACCTGGGCCATGATGACCATTTCGACCGGCTTCGCGCGCGGCGACTGGCCGAGCGAGGCGGGCTGCGAGGGGAAGGCCGACACGCCGGCAAGGCTCTGGAACTTCGGGAACAGTTCCTTGGCCACATCAGCCTGCGAGCGCGAACGCTCGTTCCAGTCCTTGAGCCGGAGGATGGCCGTGCCCGACGAGACGTCCGGGAACCCGCCGTTGCCGCCGTACGCCCGCATCTCGGGGATCCGCTGATAGATCGCCTCGACCTCGCGGATGTAGCGCAGCGTGAAGTCCGCCGTCGAACCCTCGGGCGCAGTCACGAAACCGAAGATGACGCCGCGGTCCTCGAGCGGAGCGAGCTCGGTCTGGGTCGTCTTGAATAGGATCGCGGCCGCACCCGCGACGATGAGCATGACGAGCACCACGACCAGTCGGTTGTCGAGCGCCAGATCGAGCGTGCGCCGGTAGCCGCGAGAGAGCGCATCGAAGCCCCGTTCGATGACCAGGTAGAGCCGCGAATGCCTGGGCTCGTGCTCGAGCAGGAGCGAGCACATCATCGGCGAAAGCGTGAGCGCCACGAAGCCCGAGACGAGCACGGCGCCCGCGAGCGCAAGGGCGAACTCGATGAACAGTCGTCCGGTGCGTCCGGTGGCAAAGGCGAGCGGCGCGAACACGGCGGCGAGCGTGAGCGTCATCGCGATCACCGCGAAGCCGATCTCCCGCGTACCCACGATCGCCGCCTGGATGCGATCCATCCCCTCCTCGATGTGGCGATGGATATTCTCGAGCACGACGATGGCGTCATCGACCACGAGTCCGACCGCTAGAACCATAGCCAAGAGAGTGAGCGTGTTGACCGTGAAGCCAAAGAGCCACATGAGGAAGAAGGCCCCGATCAGCGAGACCGGGATGGTCACGAGCGGAATGATCGTTGCCCGGAAGCTTCTGAGGAAAAAGAAGATGACGATGGCCACCAGGAGCACCGCCTCGCCGATCGTCGTGAAAACCGCCTTGATCGATTCCGCGATGAAGACCGAGCTGTCGTAGTTGAGCTCGACCGACATGCCCTCCGGCAGCACCGCCTCGATCTGCGGCAACGCGGCCTTGACTGCTTTCGAGAGCTCGAGCGGATTGCCGGTGGATTGCCGGATGATGCCGAAGCCCACCGCGGTCTTGCCCATGAAACGCTGGAAACCGCGTTCCTCCGCTGCGGCCACCTTGACGGTGGCGATATCGCGGATGCGCACCGGGAAGCCGCCCGACTGGGCCACGACGACGGCGCCGAATTCTTGGGGTGTGGACAGATCGGTCCGCGCAAGAACGTTGAACTCACGGAACCGGCTCTCGATACGCCCGGCCGGGATTTCCACGTTCTGCGCGCGAAGCGCGGCCTCGACCTCCGCCGGCGTCAGCCGGTAGGCGGCCAGCTTCTGCGGCTCGAGGAAGATCCGCATCGAGGTCCTGCGTTCGCCGAAGATGCGCAGATCGGCTGCGCCTGGCAGCACGAGCAGCCGCGGCTTGATGATGCGATTCACCGTCTCGGTCAGCTCGAGCTGCGAATGACGATCCGAGACGAGCGCGAACCACATGACCGGAAAGGCGTCCGCCTCGACCTTGGCCACCACGGGCTCGTCGGCGGCATCCGGAAGGCGCGCCCGCACGCGGGCCACCTTGTCGCGCACCTCGGCGGCCGCGACGTCGGGGTCCTTGGTGATCTTGAACGACACCGTGATGTCCGAGCGCTCCGAGCGCGAGTTCGAGGTGATGAGGTTCACCCCCTCGATCCCCGAGAGGGAATCCTCGAGCACCTTGGTGATCTGGGATTCGATGACCTCGGGCGAGGCCCCCTTGTAGCCGGTCGAGACCGAGACGATCGGCTCATCGATCTTCGGGTACTCGCGCACCGACAGGCGCTGGTAGCTGATGAGCCCGAGCAGCACGACGATCAGCGACAGCACGGTGGCGAGCACCGGCCGCCTGATGCACAGGTCGAAGAATTTCATGCGCTCACCCGCCCTGGCCTGCAGGGCTCGGAGGTGCGCCCGCGGTGCCCCCGGCGCCAGCGGCCGGCGCGACCGCTCCACCTGAACCTGGCCCCACGGTTCCCGCTGCCTTGGCCGGCGCCGCGCCACCGCCCGCACCACCGCCATCGGCCGGGCGGACCGCCACGCCATCGCGCAGACGTTGCCATCCTTCGATGACGACGGCGTCGTCCGCGCTCACGCCCTGCAGGATCTCGACCTTGCCTTCGCGACGCTGGCCGACCTCGACCTTCGTGCGCACCGCACGGCCATCGACCACGCGGTAGAGAACCTGCTCTTCACCTTGCATGAACACGGCTTGTTCCGGCAGCGCAAGCGTCTCGCCCGACTCTCCCAGCGCGAGCCGCACACGGGCGAACATGCCCGGCTTCAGGCTCCCGTCGCGATTGGTCATCAGCGCGCGCAGGACCACCGCACGCCCCGCGGCATCGAGCTGCGGATTGACCGCGTAGACCGTGCCATTGAAGTTGCGTCCGGGTAAGGCGTCGAAGGTGACCGCGAGTTGCTGACCAACGCGGACCTTCGACTGGAGGAGTTCCGGCACCTTGAAATCGACCTTGATTGGATCGGTCTTTTCGAGGTTCACGATGTCCTGGCCGTCCTTGATGTAGTCGCCGACACTCGCTGCGCGCAAACCCACCGTTCCTGCGAACGGTGCCTCGATCGTGAAGCGCGCAAGCCGAGCTTCGATGAGGCGGACATTGGCTTCGGCCACCTTGAGCGCGTTCTCGGCCTCGTCCTTGGCCTGCGACGAGATGAAATTACGCTCGCGCAGCTCCACCGCACGATCGAACTTGGCCTTTGCCAGCCGCAGGTTGGCCTTCGCCTGCTCGAGCTCGGCCCGGGTCACGCTATCGTCCAGCCGCACGAGGAGCTGCCCTTTGCGTACCGGTTGGCCCTCACGGAAACCCAGTTCCTGGATTCGCCCGGAGACTTCGGAGCGCACCATGATCGACTCATCCGATCGCAACGTGCCGACGGCAACGACGGTGCGCGGCCACTCGACGCGTTCGGGCTTACCCATCTCCACCGGTGCTGGGGGCGGACCTCCCGCGGGTGGACCGCCGGCCTTGCCGGCCGCGGACGCCGGAGCGCCGCCTTGGGCTGCGGCATTTGCTTTGGCATCGCCCTTGGCGTCACCTTTCGCATCGGTGCGCGCAGCTCCTGCCACAGGCCCCGATGCCGAACGTGCTGGTGCATCAGGCGTGGAAGCGGCACTCGCGCCGCCGCGCATCAGTCCCGAAAAGTACACCGCACCCGCACCCAGAATGGCTCCGAGCACGGCAACGATCGCCCCGTAAATCGCTTTGTTCATGACCTGGCGATGACCTGAGATTGAATCCCATTATGCGCAGCCCCGTGCGACGTGCCGTCAAGCAGACGCCGTCCACCGACACCGCCGGGGTAGCGTCTCACTGCGTGCGCGCAGCGTGTGCGCCTGAACAGGGGCTGTCGAGCACGACCGCCAGCGCAGCAAGCAGGCCGACCGGCGAGAGAGCCTTGTACTTTTTTGATTCCGAGGTCCCGGAGCGTGGCAAGTTCCCATCCCGCTCCACGCCTTCGGCCGTCACGCGCATCGATAACGAGCGCGCGAGGGAGAGCACTCTTTTCACGACCTGGCGACGCTCATGGTCGTCCTTGTCAAGACCTGCGACCAGAAAACGCTCGAGCTTGAGTCGCTCGACCGGAAACCGCACGAGGCGCTCAAGCGAGGAGGTGCCGCCGCCGAAATCGTCGAGCGCGACGCCGGCACCGAAACCGGCGATCGCGCCCCTCGCCGACTCAACTATCCTCCCGCGCAACATCGAGGAGGCAGTCCATCCATGTTCGATCCCATCCGCCGCTTCGCCACCCCCGGCACGACCCGTGCAGTCTGCGCCGCCTTCGCCTTGGGTCTCGCGCTCGCCCCTGCTGCCGCGTCGGCCCAATCCAGCCCAACAGGCGCTGCCTGGCCGAACAAGCCGGTCCGCCTCATCGTGCCCTTCCCGCCCGGCGGCTCGGTCGACGTGACGACGCGGCAACTGGCTCAGAAGCTCGGCGAGGCGTTGGGCCAGCAGTTCGTGGTCGAGAACCGGCCCGGGGCCGGCGGGAACATCGGCATGGAGGCGCTCGCCAAGTCGGCGCCGGACGGCTACACGCTGGGCATCGGGGCACTGTCCACGCATGCCGTGAATCCTTCGCTCTATCCGAAGATCCCGTTCGATCCGGTGCGGGACTTCGCGCCGGTGTCCCTGCTCGTGGTCACGCCGAACGTGCTTGTCACCAATCCGGCCGTGCTCGAGGCCAACGACATTGCCGGCATCATCGACTTCGCAAAGAAGAACCCCGGCCGCGTCAATTGCGCAAGCGGGAGCAATGGCAGCGCCGGGCACCTGGCCTGCGAGCTGTTCCGGCTGGCGAGCGGCGCCCCGGTCACGCATGTGCCCTACAAGGGCGGCGCGCCTGCCGTGACCGACCTGCTTGGCGGGCAGGTGCAGATGATGTTCGACAACATGGCCAATGCGATGCCCCATCTGAAGGCGGGCAAGACACGCGCCTTTGCGGTGACGACACCCCGCCGCAGCGCGCTCGCACCCGATCTCCCCACGATGGCCGAGGCCGGAATGCGCGATTTCGACATCTACACCTGGTGGGGACTGTTTGCGCCCGCGGGGACGCCGCCAGAGATCGTGCGCAGGTTGAACGCGGAAGTCGGCAAGGCGCTCGCCTCGGCCGATCTGCGCGAAAAGTGGCTGGCTGGGGGCGCGGAGCCGGCCGCGAGCACCCCCGAGGCGTTCGCCGCCTTCATCGCGCGCGAATTGCAGAAGTACGCCCGGATCGTCAAGGACTCGGGCGCGAAGGTGGACTGACAGCCCAGATGGGGCGTGACAGCGCGCGTCAGCCACCCCGCGCGGCGCCCCGGCCGGGGGCCATCCGGGTCGAGAGGCGAAACGAGAGAGACTTCCAGGGTTCGGCGGCTCGCTAAAATGAGAACCGGCATGAAATTCCGCGGCTATCTCGTTGCTTTCGCTGGCGTATGCGCATGGTCGAGCCCGATCCATGCCGATACGGTGCGGGCGGCGGGGCCGAATCTCCTGTCCTCGTCCGCGCTCGTGATGGACGCGCGCTCCGGCGAGACGATCTTCGAAAAGAACGCAGGGACGGTGACGCCGATCGCGAGCATCACCAAGCTCATGACTGCGATGATCGTGCTCGATGCCCAGCAGTCGCTCGACGAACCACTCACGATCACGATCGACGACCTGGACTTTCTGAAGGGGTCTCGTTCCCGTCTGTCAATTGGCACTGAGCTCCCGCGCCGCGAGATGCTCCGCCTCGCCTTGATGTCCTCCGAGAACCGCGCTGCCCACGCCCTGGGCCGCTACTATCCCGGAGGCCTCGATGCGGCTGTGAAGGCGATGAACGCCAAGGCGCGCGCGCTCGGCATGCAGCACACACGCTTCGCCGATCCGACCGGGCTCTCGCCCGAGAACGTCTCGACCGCCCAGGATCTCGTGCGCCTCGTGGTCGCAGCGAATGACTACCCGCTCATCCGAGAGTTCAGCACCCAGCCGGCGGGCGAGGTGGCGATCGAGTCCACGGGCCGGGTGCTCCAGTTCAGCAACTCCAATGCGCTGGTCAAGGCCGAGGGCTGGCAGATCGTGCTCCAGAAGACCGGCTTCATCCGCGAAGCCGGTCGCTGTGTGGTGATGCTCGCGCAGATTGCCTCGCGCCCCGTCGTCATGGTGCTTCTCGACTCGGTGGGGCGTTATGGCCGCATCGGCGACGCCCAGCGCATCCGGACCTGGATGGAGACCGGCGAGGTGCTGCCGCTGCCGCCGCCCGAGCCCGTGCGTCTTGCCTCGAGCAAGTCGCGCGGCAAGCTCGTGAAAGCCTCCCTGAAGCGCGCCGCTGGAACCAAGGCACCGCCCAAGCGCGGCCCGGCGAAGCCTGTCCGGCGCCGCTGATCCCCTCCCCCTCCGCCCCTCCCTCTCCGACGCAGCAGGGTCGGGATGCGTCAACCCGCCCTGCGTGCAGATGTCCTGAGCAGGTCCGACGCCAATCGACGCGTTGCCTCGGTGTGCTCGTGCCCCCCGAGCATGCGCGCCACCTCCTCCACGCGCGCGGCTTCGTCGAGCAGGTGAACGCGCGTCGAGGGTGAAGTCGCATTGTCTCGAGTCACGAGCAGGTGCTGATCGGCGTGCGCTGCGACCTGGGGCATGTGGGTCACCGCGATCACTTGGCGCGCGCTCGCGAGCTGCTGCAGACGGCGACCCACCTGCGCTGCCACCTTGCCACCGACGCCGACATCCACCTCGTCGAAGATCAGCACGGGGCCGCTACCTGCAGCCGCTGGCGCGGACGGCGACACGTGCGCCGAGGACTCCCCCAGCGCCACCAAGAGCGCGAGCGACAGCCGCGCAAGTTCGCCGCCCGAGGCGACCTTGGCCAGCGGCGCAAACGGCAGTGCAGGGTGCGAGCGGAAAAAGATCTCGACGCGCTCCGCACCGTGGGCCGCGATGTGCGGCTCCGGTTCGAGCCGCACCTCGATCTCGGCGCTGCCGAGCGCCAGGGCGTCTAGATCGCGGTTCACACGCTCGGCATAGGCCGGGGCGGCGGCAGCGCGCCGCTCGCTCAGTCGAGCCGCAGCAGAGGCAAGTACACGCCGGGCCTCTTCACACGCTGCCTCGAGGCGAGCGACATCCTGGGCGGCCGCGAGCTCGCCGGCGCGAGCTTCAAGCATCTGCCAATGCTCGGCGAGCGCCTCCGGGCGCGTTTTGAGACGCCGCGCGAGCGTGAAGAGCGCCGACATGCGTGCATCGACCTCGGCCAAACGATCCGGGTCGAGATCGATGCGGCTGGCGTAGTGGCGAAGGAACTGCTCGGCCTCGGCCAGCTCGGCGCGGGCGGTATCGATCCGCGCGCACCCTTCGAGCAGTCGCTCATCGAATCGCGCCACCTGGCGAAGCCGCGCCCCGAGCACGTCGAGCTGTTCGATCAGCGCTTCATCGCCCCCGAGCGCTGCGTGCGCGTTGGCCGCTGATTCGGCGAGTTCGCGCGCATGCGAGAGCCGCGCCTGCTCCGCCGTGAGCGAGGACCATTCCTCGGCACCCGGCGCGAGCCTGCGCAGTGACTCCAAATCGCTCTCGATCGCACGCCGCTCCCGTTCGATGGCCTCATGCTCGGCCCGCGCACGATCGAGTCGCTGGCGCGCCTCTCGCCAAGCGGCGTGCGCCTCGCGCACCTGTTCGACGAGCGGCAGGGAATTCGCCGCGCGATCGACCAGCGCCCGCTGCGCCGAGGTCTCGAGGAGGGCCTGCTGCTCGTGCTGTGCATGCAGTTCGAGCAGGTGTCGGCCCAGTTCACGAAGTTCGCCGGCGGTCGCGGGGCGGCCGTTGATCTGGGCCCGCGAGCGCCCCCCCGCATCGACCACGCGGCGCAGGATCACGCTGCCGTCATCTGTGGCCTCACCCTGCGCACGAAGCCATCCGGCGACAGGATCCTCCGGCACGAAATCGAACTCGGCCGTGATCTCGGCCTGCCGCTCGCCCGCCCGCACCGCGCTCGGGTCAGCGCGGGCACCGAGGGCGAGCCCGAGCGCATCGAGCACGATCGACTTGCCCGCCCCGGTTTCGCCGGTGAGTGCGGTCAGCCCCGGACCAAACTCGATGTCCAGGCGATCGATGAGCACGAAATTCCGGATGGACAGCTGGCGCAGCATGGCGACGATCAACGGCTCATGGACTCCGGCGTCTCCGTCCACGCGAGCTTTTCCCGCAGTGTCTGGAAGTAGTCGTAGTCGAGGGGATGCCAGATGCGCACGGTGGCCGAGGCGCGGGTCAGTACGATCGACTCGCCTTCCTCGAGCGGCAGGTGCAAGTGGCCATCGATGCTCGCGACCGCCTCGCGTGCCCGCGCCACGCGGATGCGGATCGCGGTCCCGTCCGGCACCACGATCGGCCGGTTGGTCAGCGCATGCGGTGCGATCGGCACGAGTGCAACCGCATTGACGCCAGGGGCGATGATTGCGCCGCCCGCCGAGAGACTGTAGGCAGTGGACCCCGTCGGTGTCGCCGCGATCAATCCGTCGGCGCGCAGGCC
>CALDYQ010000057.1 GCA_937944385.1 uncultured Burkholderiales bacterium
TGTCCGCGGGCACTGACTCGCCGGTGAGTGCCGACTCGTCGATACGGAGGCCACGCGCTTCGATGAGGCGCAGGTCGGCCGGTACCCGATCGCCCGAGGACACAAAGACGATGTCGCCGGGGACGAGTGCGGTCGCCTCGACCTCCCGGCGCAGGCCACCACGGCGCACGCGGGCGCGCGGTGCGAGCAGGTGCCGGATCGAATCGAGCGCGGTTTCCGCGGGCTGGTCGTGCCAAGTTTGCGCGCGATCCGTCATCGTGGGGTCGATACGTCAAGGCGTCGTTTGGGCGGTGATCTCCGGCGTTGTCGCGACGAGCACATCGCAGCCGGCTTCCGCGAGCACGTGCTTGGTCACGCTGCCGAGCAGCAGGTCCTCGAGCGCACTGCGGCCATGTTTTCCGAGCACGATCAGGTCACAGCCCAGTCGCTCGGCCTCGGCTTCGATCACGGCGCCGGGGGTGCCGTGTTTGACCACGCAGTCGATTGTGACGCCCACGGCTTCGCCCAGTGCTGCCTCCGGCCCCTGCCGTGCCGCCTGGGCGAGGGTGTGCAGCTCCCGCAAGGCGTCATCCCGCGTGGTGGCGAGATAGGCGTCGATCTGCGCCTCATCCACCCCCGCGTAGCGGAGCCTCGACTCGAAGGGCGCCTCGAAGGCGTGGAGCAGGGTGAGGGTCGCTCCGGGGGCGACGGCCCGGGCGAGCGCCAATGCTGCGGCCGACCAGGGCGAGAAATCCATCGCCACGAGCACACGGGTGTAGGGGCCTGTGACCTCCTGCCGAACCACGAGCAGCGGTCGGTGGGTGCGGCGGAGCAGGCGCTCGACCGTGGTACCCACGGCCAGCCGGCCGAAGACCCCCTCGCCGCGCGCGCCGGCGACCACGAGGTCTGCGGCCACCCGATCCGCCTGGGTGCTGATCGTGGGCAGCGCGGCGCCTGCAGCGACGAGCGGTCGGGCGCTCACGCCCCATTTCGCGGCGAGGCCGTCCACCTCGCGCGTGAGTGCCTCCTGGGCCGCGTCGAGCAGACGCTGCGCGAGGTGCGCGCCATCGAGTCCTTCCCATGTCTGCAGACGTTCGATGGCCGAGAGATCGAGCGCATGAAGCACGGTGAGCGTGGCGTGCTGGCACTGCGCGAGCTGGAATGCCCGCTCGACGGCACGCGAGGCCGGTGCGGACAGATCGGTCGCCGCAAGTAGGGCACGCAGGACGGTCATGTTGTGGCTCCGTGATCAGGGTGTTGGGGAGGGCGCAGCCATTTGATCAGGTGCTCCGCCGTGAAGTCGGCCGCGTCCCGGAAGGGGTAGAGCACGCGTGCGGCCCCCAGGGCCTCGAACGTGGCGCCTTGCGCCTCATCGCGCGCGACGACGACCGTGCGGCCGGCGAGCCCCCGAGCCGCGAGCGCAGCGAGCAGTGCGCGCGATGACGCCACATCGGGCAGCGTGCTCACGACCCAGGTCGTCGGATCGAGCGGAAGCGTGTCGAGGAAGTCGTCATCCTGGCCATCGCCGAAACGTACATCGATGCCCTTGGACTGGAGTTCGCCCACGCGCTCGGGGTCGAATTCGACCCCAAGCACGTGAACGCCTTCGGCCGCGAGCCGGGTGGCCAGTCGCGCGCCGTAGCGCCCGAGGCCAAAGACCACCACGTCCGGCCGGGTTTCACGCGCGCAGGAGCCCTCGAGCGCCAGCTCGCGATGCGGCACGCGACGCTCGAACACTTCGAGCCACGGTGAGAGGCGTCCGTAGAGCGAATGCGAGTAGATGATCATGTAGGTCGACAGCGCGATCGTCACCACACCGACCAGCGTGGTCAACCCGAGCGCGCTCGGTCCAACATGCCCGAGCCCGATACCCATGGCGACGAACACGATCGAGAACTCGCTGATCTGTGCCACGGTGAGACCGGCGAGAAAACCGGTGCGTTTGCGGTAGCCCATCGCACCCATGATCGCCATCACGATGAGCGGATTGCCGATGAGCACGAAGAGCGACAGCGCCACGGCCGGGAAAAGTTCTCCGCCCAGGGTCGTGAAGTCGAGCTTGGCGCCAAGGTCGATGAAGAAGAAGAGCAAGAGGAAATCGCGCAGCCCGGTCATCCGCGCGCCGATTGCCTCGCGATAGGGCGTGGAGGCGAGCGAGAAGCCGGCGAGGAAGGCTCCGGCCTCCTTCGAAAACCCCGCCCACTCGCCCAAGGCGGCGAGTCCCGTGCCCCAGGCGATCGCAAAGATGAGGAGCAGCTCCTGCGAGCGCGCCATCGCGCGCACGAGGCTGGGCAGCAGCCAGCGCATGAGCATGTAGAGCGCGGCCGTGGCGAGCACGATGCGCCCACCGAGCGCGAAGAGCGTATGGGCAGTCGCCGGCTGGCCACCGTCCCGGAGCGCGCTCATCGTCATCATCGCCACCACGACCGCGATGTCCTGAACGATCAGGAAGCCGACCGCGATCCGCCCATGCAAGCTGTCGAGCTCACGCTTGTCCGAGAGCAGCTTGACGATGATGATCGTGCTCGAGAACGTGAGCGCGACGGCGACGTACAGCGCTTCGAGCCAGCCCCTGCCCAGGGCGAGGATGAGCCCGAAGCCGATGACGATCGTGAAGGCGAGCTGCCCGAGGCCGGTGGCGAGCGCGACCGGGCCAATGCGCCGCACGAGGTGAAGGTCGAGCTTGAGGCCGACCAAGAACAGGAGCACCGCTACCCCGATCTGGGCGAGGAGGTCGATCTGGTCGTGTGCTCGCACGAGCTCGAGCCCCGCAGGTCCGGCCACGATCCCCACGGCGATGTAGGCGATGAGCGCTGGCTGGCGCAGGCGTGTGGCGACCGCGCCGACCGCAGCGGTGATCGCGAGCAGGAGCGCCATTTCGGCAAATGGGGCGGCAGTCATCGCAGGCAGGAGAGTCGCGGTGGCAGAAATCGCGCTTCGATTGTCCCCGCTTCCGGGCCTCTGGGTTTGGCCTGGATCAGTCCGCAGACGGTCCATGGGGCAGGGAAACCCGCAGGGGCCTGCGACTACACTGCGGCTCACCACCATTTACCCGATCGCCGCGTCCGTGCCGGGCTTTCGTTCCGGTCCTGCGGCGGGCCTTTCGCCATGGCTGCCGTCGACTTCTCCCCGCTCGCTCGCAAGGACGTGGCGAGCCATTTCCACCCCTACACGAACCTACGCGCGATCGAGAAGGAACCACCGCTCGTCATCGTGGCTGGCGACGGCGTGGAGGTGATCGACGAGCACGGCAAGCGCTATATCGAAGGCATGGCCGGGCTCTGGTGCGCCGCGCTCGGCTTCTCCGAGCGGCGGCTCGCCGAGGCCGCGCGGCGGCAGATGGAGACCTTGCCCTACTACCACAGCTTCTCGGGCAAGGCGCACGACACGGTGGCCGAACTCGCCGCCCGGCTCACTGCGCTCGCGCCGACCGAGGCGCTCCGTCGCGGCCGCATCGTTTTTGCAAACTCTGGCTCGGAGGCGAATGACACGGCTGTCAAGCTCGTGCGCTACTACTGGAATGCCCGCGGTCGGCCGCACAAGAAAAAGATCATCGCCCGTGGCCGGGCCTATCACGGCGTCACGCTCGCCTCGGCCTCGCTCTCGGGCATTCCGATGATGCACTGGCACTTCGACCTGCCGCTCGACTTCGTCCGCCGGGTGACCTGCCCGCACCCGTATCACCACGCGCTCGACGGCGAGAGCGACGCCGCCTTCACGGACCGGCTCGCCGCCGAGCTCGAAGCGCTGATCGAAAAGGAAGGGGCCGACACGATCGGCGCCTTCATCGCCGAGCCGGTGCAGGGCGCCGGGGGTGTCATCGTGCCCCCCGCAGAGTACTTCGCGAAGATCCAGCCGATCCTCCGTCGGCACGAGATCCTCTTCATCGCCGACGAGGTCATCACCGGCTTTGGCCGCACCGGCGCGCGCTTCGGCAGCCAGACCTTCGGCATCGAGCCCGACCTCATGACCACGGCCAAGATGCTCACCTCGGCCTACGCGCCGCTGTCGGCGCTCTTCGTGAGCGAGGCGATCTACGAGACCTGTGCGGACGCGAGCGTCGAGGCCGGCGTCTTCGGTCACGGCTACACCTATTCGGGGCATCCGCTCGCCTGTGCGGTCGCGCTCGAGGCGCTCGCGATCTATGACGAGCGCGACCTCGTGGGCCATGTGTGCCGGGTCGCACCCGTGCTGCAGGATGCGCTTCGGCGCTACGCCGAACACCCGCTCGTCGGTCACAGCCGCGGCGTCGGCCTGATCGGCGCGGTCGAACTGGCCGAGGACAAGGTGGCCAGAAAGCCCTTCGACCCGAAGCGCGGCGTCGGCGCCTTCCTCGTGCGTCGGGCCCAGGCGCACGGCCTGATCCTGCGTGTGATGGCCGGCGACATCATCGCCTTCTCGCCGCCGCTCGTGATCACCGAGGCCGAGCTACGCGAACTGCTCGCGCGCTTCGAGCGGGCGCTCGAGGAGACCTGGGCCTGGGTGCGAAACGGCTGAGGCGGAGCGGTCAGGCGCGAACCTCTACGATTCGTGGCTGTTTTGTGCGCTCGACCGCCCCGACATGCTCAAGCTCGAACAGATCCAGAAGAACGCCGCCATCTCGGGCCTGGAGCCCGGGCAGGTCGTGCGCATCGTCACCACCGAGCCGGTCGGTGACAACGCCCTCACCGTCTACTACAAGACCGCCGAAGGCAAGCTGCTGGAGCGGATGCTGTTTCGCA
The DNA here is from genome assembly GCA_937944385.1 of uncultured Burkholderiales bacterium. Taxonomy (GTDB): domain Bacteria; phylum Pseudomonadota; class Gammaproteobacteria; order Burkholderiales; family Casimicrobiaceae; genus Casimicrobium. Next base: position 4,701 of record CALDYQ010000057.1, read on the forward strand.
CGGACGAGGCCAACCTGTCGTTGGCCGAAGCCGGCCGCCCTTGGGCCTTCGACGCCCCGGGCGACGAGTTCAAGCTCGCCGCTGAAGCCTACCGGATCAACCTGGCCCACCTCTTCGATCCGATGATGGCGGTGCACACATCGAACGTGGAGCCGCTACCGCACCAGATCACGGCGGTCTACGAGTCGATGCTGCCCCGCCAGCCGCTGCGCTATGTGCTGGCCGACGACCCCGGCGCCGGCAAGACCATCATGGCGGGTCTCTTCATCCGCGAGCTGCTGATGCGGGCGGACGCCAAGCGCGTGTTGATCGTCGCCCCCGGCAGCCTGGTCGAGCAGTGGCAGGACGAAATGTTTGAGAAGTTCGGCCTCACGTTCTCGCTGTTCTCGCGCGAAAAGCTCGAGCAGTCCCGCAGCGGCAACCCCTTCGACGACCACGACTTGCTGGTCGCCCGCGTCGATCAACTGGCCCGCGCGGACGACCTCCAGGAGAAGTTACGCCTGTCGCGCTGGGACCTGGTGGTGGTCGATGAAGCCCACAAGCTCTCGGCCA
>CALDYQ010000058.1 GCA_937944385.1 uncultured Burkholderiales bacterium
CACTGGCCAGGGCAGCCGAGAAACCGGCAAGGGTTGCCGCTGCGGCACGTCGCAGCGATCGTATCGTTTGGACTTTGTGGCAGGCGTGAATCGTCATGGCAGAGACCCGTTCACTGGATAAAACGGATTCTGCCAAGCGAGTAGCGAGATGAGTAGTCCACGGCCAACCATTGGCACGAAAAACGCTGGCGGCGTCAGGAGCCGCGAACGCTCGAGGCCGGCGGCTGCCGGAGGATCGTGGTGGCGCTTCAGGGACTCGAACCCCGGACCTGCGGATTATGATTCCGTCGCTCTAACCGACTGAGCTAAAGCGCCAAGCGAGCCCAATATTCTGGCGCAGGCCGGTTGGGTTGTCAAAATCGGGACGGTCCGCTCAGCGCTGCGCCAAACGCTGGCGAAGACGCTCGATGCGCGCCCGATTGACGTCGAAGTCGCGGCGGCCGAGGCGCGAGGCGGAGCGGACGTGAATGAGCTTCGCTTCCGGGTCGATGCGCGCTTCGAGATCATCGACGAAGCGCAGCCAGCGGGTGCGACATTCGGCATAGACGTAGCGCTCATCTGCCTTGAGAACGGTGACGCCTTCCATTTCGCCGAGGGCGATAAGCAGTCGCGCCATGGCGGTGCGGGGATCGTCCGTGAACCGGATGGGCGCGACCCAGGCGGGGTGGGTGTCGGGGATGCCTTCGCTGACCACACTGTTCGGCGTGTGTTTAGGTGGGCCGAGGCGTCCGTCGTGGAGCCCGAGGGTGGAGGGGCGTCCGCCGTACCAGATGGAGTTTTCTCGGCCGGTAAGGTTGACGTAGGTGACCCACGCCAGCCACGGCACGAGCAGGAGCAACAGGAACAGCGCGATGATGCGCAAGAGAGCGATCATGGGGATTCTCCGTGGGCCGCAAGAATGCGGTGGACGAACTCGACGAAGCCCGCGCCGCGCGCGCGTCGGCAAATGAACGCCGGCGGCGTCGGCAGCCGATCGAGCGCTTCCTGCACGTTGGCCACGCCGACCGAAAGCGGCACCGCGGCAAAGAGCGAAGCGTCGTTGGCCGAGTCACCGATGAACGCGCAGCGGTGGTTCGCGTCGACCGCCGGAAGGTCGAAGGCCGCTTCGAGAAGCGCGAGCACGCCATCGCGCTTGTCGTTCTTCGGGCGCACGGCGTGGATGTGGATGGATGAGACGGCGCTCTCGTAGCCCGCGCGGTGGATCGTGTCCACGATGGCAGCCACCGTGGCCGGTCGGGCGCGCGGGACGGTCTCCGCGTAGTCGATGGCGAGGTCGGTCAGACGCCACGCCTGGTCTCCGCTCAGACGCACGTCGGGGTGCGCTGCGGTGATGCTGCGGCCGAGTGCGTTCAGGTCGGCGAGATACGTCGCGCCGCGCTGTTCGGCATGAAGGATGCGCTGTTCGATCGGGCCATCGCGCGGGGTTCGCCACGCGAATACGCCTCCGTTCTCGGTGACGCAGGCTCGGATCGGCCAAGTCGAGAGCATCATGTGGCCCCAACCCGCGGGACGACCGGTGACGGGGATGGGTTCGATGCCGATTGCACGCAGCCGATAGAGCGCGTTGAGAGAGTCAGGCTCGATCAGGCCATGTGTCGTGAAGGTTTCATCGACGTCGAAGAGCAGGAGGCGTGCCTGCTGAAGCATCGGCTCGGGGAGCTCGGCCAGGGGTCGGGGGCGCGGGAGCGCGTGAATCGGCGCGGGGCAGCTCACGGTGCGCGGCGACCGGAGAGCGCCGCTTCGACGGCGGCGCGCGCGCGGGCGAGCCCGTCAGGCGTTGTCAGCAGGGCGACCTTCGTTCGGCGCGTGAGCATTGCATCTGCATCCGCGGCCCATTCATGGTCGCGCAGGTAGTCGATCTCGCGCTCCGAGAACACGTCGTCGAAGATTTCGCCCATGCCGACCGGTCCTTCCGCGGTGAGCGCGTCGGCGACGAGGCCGTAGCGGTGCGTCAGGCGGCTGGCGTAGGCGGGGGTGAAGCCGCGGCTCACGATCGTCGCGTGCAGTTCGCGCAGCGTGTCGGGCGTCGCACCGGCCTGCAGCGGCGCTGCCGTCCAGGAGGTGCGACGTGCATGCGGGAAGAAAGGAAGCAGGCGCTCGAGCGCGTGTTCGGCAAGCTTTCGGTAGGTCGTGATCTTGCCGCCGTAGATGTTGACGAGGGGTGCGCCCGGGGCATGCTGGCCCGGCTCGGGCGTCGTGTCGAGCTTGAGCACGTAGTCTCGCGTGATGTCCTTCGGATCGGCGTCGCCGTCGTCGTAGAGCGGCCGCACGCCGGCGTAGGTGGCGACGATGTCGGCGCGCGTCAGGGGGCGTTCGAGATAGCGGTTGGCGAGCGCGAGCAGGTAGTCGATTTCTGCAGCACTGGCCACGGGTGCGTCGAAGCGGTCGACGGGCACGTCTGTGGTGCCAATCAGCGAGAAGCGCTCGAAGTACGGGATGATGAAGACGATGCGTCCGTCGTCGTTCTGAAGGATGTATGCATGCTTGCGATCATGCACGCGCGGCACGATCAGGTGCGAGCCCTTGATGTGTCGCACGGTCTCCTGCGAGGGCGCGGTGGCGATCGCATCGCGCACGACCTTGACCCACGGGCCGGCTGCGTTGATGAGCGCGCGTGCGGCCACTTCCCGGGGACGGCCGTCCCGCTGGCGCAGGCGGGCGCGCCAGAAGCCGCCTTCACGCCGCGCGTCGACGAAGCTCGTACCGATCTCGACCGTCGCACCCCGGGCGTGGGCATCCTTTGCATTCGCGACGACGAGTCGCGAGTCATCGACCTGCGCGTCGGAATAGACGAAGCCGTGGCTGAAGTGGGGCTTGAGCCCGGCGCCCCACCACTCGTCGCCCGCGGGCACGAGTGTGGCCGCGAACGAACGCGGGAGCGTCATGCGCTGGCCGCTCCATCCGCCGAGTCGGTCGTAGAGGAACAGGCCAGCCCGGAGCATCCAGCGCGGTCTCAGATGCGGCTCGTGAGGCAGCACGAACCGAAGCGGGCGGATCAGGTGCGGTGCCACGCGAAGCAGCACCTCGCGCTCGGCGAGCGCCTCGCCGACGAGGCGGAATTCGTACTGCTCCAGGTAGCGGAGTCCGCCGTGGATCAGCTTTGACGACCACTGTGACGTGTGGGCGGCGAGGTCATCCTTTTCGACGAGATGAACGGTGAGGCCGCGGCCCACGGCATCGCGCGCGATCCCCACACCGTTGATGCCGCCACCGATGACGAGCAGGTCGACGGGTTCGGAGGCGGGGAGGGAGTCAGTCACGGGCGGAATGGTACCGAGTCTGGTACCGATTCATTCGAGTCGGAAAGAAAACGGCGGCCCCCGGGCCGCCGTTTTCGATTTCGTCCGTGCGCTCTCGGGTCGCTACTTCTTGCGCAGTCTGCGGATGGCGGCAAGCTGTGCGACGGCCGAGGCAAGCTCGGCCTGGGCGGCTGCGTAATCCATGGCGGCATCCTTGTTCTGCATGGCTTCCTCGGCGCGCTTCTTGGCCTCGTTGGCCTTGGCTTCGTCGAGATCATGCCCACGAATCGCCGTGTCCGCGAGCACGGTCACGACGTTGGGCTGCACCTCGAGAATGCCCCCGGCAACGAACACGAACTCCTCGCCACCGTCGGCCTTCTCGATCCGCACGGCGCCCGGTTTGATGCGCGTGATGAGCGGCGTGTGCCTAGGCAGGATGCCCAGCTCTCCCGCCTCGCCCGGCAGCGCGACGAACTTTGCCTCGCCCGAGAAGATGGACGCTTCGGCGCTGACGACATCGACGTGAATGGTTGACATGACTGTTCTTTTGCGAATTCAGGGCGCGGCGATCAGGAATCAACCGTTCGGCTGCAGTGCGAGGCGCGGGGCGGACGGCACGTTGGGTACGGCAAGGCCCCGCAACGACGCAATGCGCCGAATCGGTCAATTCAGGGTTTTGGCTTTTTCGAAGGCCTCTTCAATGGTGCCCACCATATAGAACGCCTGCTCCGGCAGGTGGTCGCACTCTCCATTCACGATCATGTTGAAGCCCCGGATCGTGTCCTTGAGCGAGACGATCTTGCCGGGCGAGCCGGTGAAGACTTCGGCGACGTTGAACGGCTGCGAGAGGAAGCGCTGGATCTTGCGCGCGCGGGCCACCGCAAGCTTGTCCTCGGGTGAGAGCTCGTCCATGCCGAGAATCGCGATGATGTCGCGCAGTTCCTTGTAGCGCTGGAGTGTGGCCTGCACGGCACGGGTGCAGTTGTAGTGCTCCTCGCCGATCACGAGCGGGTCGATCTGGCGCGAGGTCGAATCGAGCGGGTCGACGGCCGGGAAGATGCCGAGCGCGGCGATATCACGCGACAACACGACGGTCGCGTCGAGGTGCTGGAAGGTGGTCGCGGGCGAGGGGTCGGTCAGGTCGTCCGCGGGAACGTAGACGGCCTGGATCGACGTGATCGAGCCGGTCTTGGTGGAGGTGATGCGTTCCTGCAGGCGGCCCATCTCCTCGGCGAGCGTCGGCTGGTAACCCACGGCGGAGGGCATCCGGCCGAGGAGCGCGGACACCTCGGTGCCGGCGAGCGTGTAGCGGTAGATGTTGTCGACGAAAAAGAGGATGTCACGGCCTTCGTCGCGGAACTTCTCGGCCATCGTAAGGCCGGTGAGCGCCACGCGCAGGCGGTTGCCCGGGGGCTCGTTCATCTGGCCGAACACCATCGCCACCTTGTCGAGAACCTTCGAGTCTTCCATCTCGTGGTAGAAGTCGTTGCCCTCGCGCGTGCGCTCACCCACGCCGGCGAACACCGAGTAGCCACCGTAGCTCTTCGCGATGTTGTTGATGAGCTCCATCATGGTGACGGTCTTGCCCACGCCGGCACCACCGAACAGGCCGATCTTGCCTCCCTTGGCGAACGGGCAGATCAGGTCGATCACTTTGATGCCCGTTTCGAGCAGTTCGGTCGTGGGCTTGAGGTCCTCCAAGCGGGGAGCCTTCTGGTGGATCGAGCGACGCTCGTCGGTCGCGATCGGGCCCGCCTCGTCGATCGGGCGACCGAGCACGTCCATGATGCGGCCGAGGGTCGCTGTGCCAACCGGCACCGAGATGGGGGCGCCGGTGTTGTTGACCTTCATGCCGCGGCGCAGACCGTCGGAGGAGCCGAGCGCGATCGTGCGGACGACGCCGTCACCGAGCTGCTGCTGCACTTCGAAGGTGAGCCCGGGCTCGACGCCGGCGTGCTCCTCACTCCTGTCGAGCATGAGCGCATCGTAGACGCGTGGCATGGCCGAGCGGGGGAACTCGATGTCCACCACCGCGCCGATGCATTGAACGATATTGCCTTGGGAAGTGCTCATCGCTTTAGTCCTGTCGTGTCCTGTGAATTCAATTCGATGGTGAGCAGAGGGATCGGAGGGATCACGCTTCGCCTCAGACGGCAGCGGCTCCGCTCACGATCTCGGCGAGTTCCTTGGTGATGGCAGCCTGGCGCGCCTTGTTGTAGGTGAGCTTGAGCTCGTCGATCACGTTTTTCGCGTTGTCGCTGGCCGCCTTCATGGCCACCATCCGGGCGGACTGCTCGGAGGCCATGTTCTCGGCCACGGCCTGGTAGACGAGCGCCTCGACGTAGCGGACGAGCAGTTCGTCGACGACGGTCTTCGCGTCCGGTTCGTAGATGTAGTCCCAGCTGTAGGCGGCCTTTTCCTCGGCGCTCTGCTCGAGCTTGTCCGTGGTCAGCGGCAGGAGCTGCTGGACGACGGCTTCCTGCTTCATGGTGTTCACGAAGCGGGTGAAGGCGAGATAGACCGCGTCGACCTCGCCCTTCTCGTAGGCGTCGAGCTGAAGCTTGACGGCGCCGATCAAGCGCTCGAGATGCGGCGTGTCACCGAGGCCCACGACATGGGAGACGACGTTCGCGCCTATGCGGTTCATGAACGAGAGGCCCTTGTTGCCAATCGCGGTGACGCGGACCTTGAGGCCAGCAGCTTCGAGCTCGCGGAACTTGGCCACGGCCGCGCGCAGGATGTTGGTGTTGAGCCCGCCGCACAGACCTTTATCGGTCGTGACGACGATCACGCCGGCCTGGCCGGTGCCCTCGCGGCGTACGAGGAACGGGTGACGGTACTCGGGGTTGGCAGCCGACATGTGCGCCGCGATGTTGCGCACCTTGTCCGCGTAGGGCCGGGCCGCACGCATGCGATCCTGCGCCTTGCGCATCTTGGAGGCTGCAACCATTTCCATCGCCTTGGTGATCTTGCGCGTGTTCTGCACGCTCTTGATCTTGGTGCGGATTTCCTTTGAGCCAGCCATGTGCTTGTCTTCCGTGTCTGGATGGGCGGCGGCGCGCTCAGAAGGAGCCGTTGGCCTTGAAGTCCTTGATTGCCTTGTGCAGCGCTTCTTCGTCTTCCTTGGTGAGATCTTTCGTCTCCTCGATGCGCTGCGTGAGCTCGGCGTACTTGGTGGCCATGAACTTGTGCAGCGCCTTCTCTGCGGCAAGCGCCTTCTTGACGTCGATGTCGTCGAAGTAGCCGTTGTTGACCGCGAACAGCGTGAAGGCCATTTCGGAGACCGAGAGCGGCGAGTACTGTGGCTGCTTCATGAGCTCGGTCACGAGGCGGCCGCGCTCGAGCTGCTTGCGCGTTGCATCATCGAGGTCGGATGCGAACTGCGCGAAGGCTGCGAGTTCGCGGTACTGCGCGAGGGCGAGACGCACGCCACCGCCGAGCTTCTTGATGATCTTGGTCTGCGCGGCTCCGCCGACGCGGGACACCGAGATGCCCGCGTTGATCGCGGGACGGATGCCGGCGTTGAAGAGGTCGGTCTCGAGGAAGATCTGCCCGTCGGTGATCGAAATGACGTTGGTCGGAACGAACGCGGAGACGTCACCGGCCTGAGTTTCGATGATCGGCAGCGCGGTGAGCGAACCCGTCTTGCCCTTGACCGCACCCTTCGTGAATTTCTCGACGTAGTCCTCGTTGACGCGCGCGGCGCGCTCGAGCAAGCGGCTGTGGAGATAGAAGACGTCACCCGGGAATGCTTCACGGCCGGGCGGACGACGCAGAAGCAGCGAGATCTGACGGTAGGCGACCGCCTGCTTGGACAGGTCGTCGTAGATGATGAGCGCGTCTTCACCGCGGTCGCGGAAGTACTCGCCCATCGTGCAGCCGGAATAGGCCGACAGGTACTGCATCGCGGGCGACTCGGAGGCCGAGGCGGCGACCACGATCGTGTAGGCCATGGCACCGGCTTCCTCGAGCTTGCGCACGACGTTGACGATGGTGGAGGCCTTCTGGCCGATCGCAACGTAGATGCAAGTGAGGTTCTTGCCCTTCTGGTTGATGATCGTGTCGACGGCCACAGCGGTCTTGCCGGTCTGGCGGTCGCCGATGATGAGCTCGCGCTGGCCGCGGCCGACGGGCACCATCGAGTCGATGGCCTTGAGACCGGTCTGCACCGGCTGCGAGACCGACTTCCGCGCGATCACGCCGGGCGCGACCTTCTCGATGACGTCGGTCATCTTGGCGTTGATCGGGCCCTTGCCGTCCACCGGCTCACCGAGCGCGTTGACCACGCGGCCGATCAGTTCCGGCCCGACTGGCACCGAGAGGATGCGGCCGGTCGACTTGACGGTGTCGCCTTCGGAGATGTGCTCGTAGGCCCCGAGGACCACGGCGCCCACCGAGTCACGCTCGAGGTTCAACGCGAGGCCAAAGGTGTTGCCAGGAAATTCCAGCATCTCACCTTGCATCACGTCGGAGAGACCGTGGATGCGACAGATGCCGTCGGTGACCGAGACCACCGTGCCCTGCGTGCGCACTTCGCTGCCGACGTCGAGATTGGCGATCTTGGCTTTGATCAGTTCACTGATTTCGGAAGGATTCAGATTCATGGTTCGCTCGTGTCGGAGGTGCGAATACGGTTGTGTTCGGAAGCGGCCGTGTCAGGCTTTGATCTGGCGTTCCATTTTGGCCAGCTGGCCGGCGACGCTACGGTCGATGACCTGATCGCCCACGATAATGCGGGCCCCACCCATGAGGCCAGTGTCGGTCTGCTCGATCAGCTCGATCGAGCGGCCGAAGCGCTTGGCGAGCGCCGCGGAGATCTCGGCGCGCTGCGCATCGGTCAGCGGGAAGGCGGACACGACGGTCGCCTGCGCGACCGACTCATGCTCGCGCTTCAGGGCCTGGAACTGCGCATTGATCTGCGGCAGGAGCTTGATGCGATCGGCATCGAGCAGCACCCGCACGAAGTTCTGCGCAGCTTCGGGGAGCTTGTCGCCCAGGAGCGTCGTGAAGATGGCTTGCTTCTGCGCATGGCCCAACTTCGGGTTGTCGACGGCGGCGGCGACACGGTCGTCGCTCACGACGCCGGCGAGCAAGGCCAGCGAGTCCGCCCACGCCGGCAGCGCGCCGCTCTCGCGTGCGAGCGCGAAGGCGGCCTCGGCGTAGGGACGGGCGATGGTCGCGAGTTCTGCCATGGTCTTAGAGCTCGGCCTTGAGTTGCGCGAGCAGATCGGCGTGGACCTGCGGATTGATCTCGCGAGCGAGGATGCGCTTGGCACCGGCCACGGCCAGTTCGGCCACGCGATCGCGCAGCTCTTCCTTGGCCTTGACCGACAGCTGCGCAATCTCCTCGGCCGCCATGGCGCGCTCGCGCTCGCCGGCGGCGCGGGCCTCGTTCTTCGAGGCCTCGATGGTCGCGGTGCGCTCCTTTTCGGCTTGGGCGACGATCTCGGCCGCCCGGGCCTTGGCCTCGGCGATGATCTTGTCGGCTTCCTTCTGGGCGGTGAAGAGCGCGGCCTTGCCCTTTTCGGCCTCGGCCAGACCGTCGGCGATCTGCCGACGGCGCCCCTCGATCGCGGCTGCAAGCGGCGGCAGCACGAACTTCACCGTGAAGAAGATGAAGATCGCGAAGCCGAGGGCCTGCAGGAGCAATGTCATGTTGATGTTCATGACGGTCTACCTGTGAATGGCTCTGGGGCCGGATGGGTATTGGAAGCGGAACGGGCCGTTACTTGAGCATGACCTGCACCACACCGAGCAGCGGGTTGGCGAAGGCGAGCAGGAGGGCGATACCGACACCGATGATGAAGGACGCGTCGATCAGGCCGAGCAAGAGGAAAACCTTGCCCTGGAGCTGGGGGATCAGTTCGGGCTGACGCGCAGCCGACTCGAGGAATTTCGAGCACATGACACCCACGCCGATACAGGCACCGATGGCACCGAGGCCGACGATCAGGCCGATGGCGATGGCGGTGTAGCCCTGCACTTGGGCCAGGATGAGCGCTTTCTGGAGGACTTCCATGATGTTTCCTTTACGAGGACGAGGTTGAAGGATGAAGCGAAGGGTTGGGTGAAAAACTCAGTGCGACTCGTGCGCAAGCGCCAGATAGACCGCCGTGAGCATCATGAAGATGAAAGCCTGGAGCGGCACCACGAGCAGATGGAAGATCGCCCAGCCGGCGTGCAGGATCGCCCCGGCGCCGACGCCGAAGAGGCCGCCGATGGACAAGAGCGCGATGAGGAGAAAGATGATCTCGCCAGCGTACATGTTGCCGAACAGTCGCAGCGCGAGCGACAGCGGTTTCGAGACGAGCTCGATCAATTGGAACAGGAAGTTGAACGGCCAAAGAATCGGGTTCGAGCCGAACGGCGTGCAGAAGAGCTCGTGCATGTAGCCGCCGAAGCCCTTGGCCTTGAAGCTGAAGAAGATCACGAGGCCGATGACTGAGAGCGCGAGCGCGAGTGTCGTGTTGACGTCTGCGGTGGCGACCGGCTTCCAGTAGTTGATACCGACGGCCTCGAAGCCCTTGGCGATGAAATCGACCGGCAGGAACTTCATCGCGTTCATCAGAAACACCCAGACGAAAACCGTGATGCCTAGGCCGACGACGAAGCGGCGATCGCCGTGGAAGATGTCCTTGATCTGGTTGTCGCAGAACTCGTAGAGCAGTTCGAAGAAGGCCTGCACCTTCGAGGGCACGCCCGCGGTGACCTTGCGCGAGACGAGCCAGAGAAAGCCGAAGCCCAGGGCGCCGAGAACCCAGGAGGTGATGACGGTGTCCAGATGCACCGTCCAGAAACCGCCCTCGCCGGTTGCTACCTTGAGGTTGGTCAGGTGGTGACCGATATAGTCGCCGGGTCCTTCGTAGCTGCCTGCCATGGTGTCGCCGTCAGTCGATCAGTTCTTCGGTTGTCGGTTGCGTGCCCACACGTTTGCGCCCGCCGTCAGCCACCGCCCCCCGGCCTGCCGTTGCCCGCCCCCGCGAACAAGGCCGCCCGCCACGCGAGCAGCGTGACCAGGAAAGTGATGAACATCGCCCCGACATTCATGTCCTTGTAGAAGCTCACGATGACCGCCAGTTGAACGGCGATGAACACGAGCTTCACGATTTCCGCCCGGAGCAACGGCCAGAGGCCGGTTCCCCGTGCGTGCCTGAGGCCGAAATTGGCGACGACGACGTAAATCACCGAAGCAAACACGTTGGTGAGCCCCCCAAGCAACGCGGACACCGCCCCGTGCTCGCCGGCAAGGAGGCCCGCGACGAGCGCAAACGCCACCGTGATGCCCACCTGAATGACGAGCATCCGGCGGATAACAGGGTTTCGGAGATTGATGTCGTTGCCGGTCACCGGGATCGCACCTCTGGCGAAGCTCGCCCCGGTCTCAGGGTGGCACCTCATTGGCGAGTGAGCCGCCGCCTTTTTCAGCAAAGCCACTGATTATAGGCAGCGGCCGATTCTTTGTGCAACGCAGCAAAGCGTTTGCGGAACCGGTCACAAGGAGTCGTGGCTACGTCTCGCGGCGCTGTGTTGGATGGGGCGGGAAAGGCAATTTCGTCGAAAGTCGACTTTCTGCATGTTGCTGTTCTACGCTCGGGGAGATGCGACGTTCAGAGAAAAGCTAGTCGTGTTCCCAGCGATGCGGCAGCCGCACGAGGCCCAGCTCGCGCGTGGCACCGCCGAGCATGAATTCACGTTCGACGGTGTCGAAGAGGCGCAGCCCCTCGGGATCGAGCGCATGCGCCCGGAGCCGGTAGCCGCCCGGCAACAGGCGCCAGTCGGTGAAAGTGAGCGCAAACCGCCAATGGTTGTCCCCATCGGCGGCGAGCGCGATGCCTGCGATCTCGCTCGTCGTGCCGTAGACCGGCGTGCCGTCGGCGCGCACGATGCCGATCGAGACCTGCGGCCGTCGCCCGTCGCGGCTCCAGAGCCGTCCGCTGACCCGCGCACCGTCGGCGCCGACAGCCCGGATCGACAGCTCGATCACGGCGTAGGGGGTGAGCGGTTCGCCGCCGCTCTGTGCCCCCGGCGCGCCGTCTTGTGCCGCGGCCAGTCCCTTCGCCCGCGCCTGCTTGGCTTCGTGGAATGCCTGGTAGGCGAGCGCGACCTCGTTTGCGCTGCCGATGAGACGCATGCGGCCGTGGTCGAGCCAGAGCGCGCGCTGGGTGAGCTTTCGCACGTGGTAGAGCGAGTGCGAGACGAGCAGAAGCGTGCCGCCGTCGGCGAGGTAGCGCTCGATCCAGGCGATGCATTTCTGCTGGAAGGACTCGTCCCCGACCGCAAGCACCTCGTCGGTAATGAGCAGGTCGGGCCGCAGCGCAGTGACAAGCGCAAAGCCAAGCCGCACCACCATCCCCGAGCTGTAGTGCTTGACGGGCTCGTCGATGGAGTCGCCGATGTCGGCAAACGCGATGATCTCGGGCAGCTTCGCTTCGAAGGCGGCGCCGGTCAGCCCCTGCAGCGCGGCGGCGAGCTTCAGGTTCTCGCGCCCGGTGTAGTCGGCGTGAAAGCCGGCACCGAGTTCGAGCAGCGCGCCTACCGTGCCGTGCCGCACGATCGTGCCGGCCGAGGGCTGAAGTACGCCAGCGATGAGCTTGAGCAGCGTGGACTTGCCGGCGCCGTTCTCGCCGACGAGCGCGAAGGACTCGCCGCGCGCGACCGTGAAGTCGATGCCTTCGAGCGCGGCAAAGCCCTCGCCGGGGCCCAAGCTGCGTCCGCTCACGAGCAGACGGCCGAGCGCACGGAGCCCCGCGCTCCGCGTCGCACGCGGAAAGACCTTGGCGAGGCCGTGCACTTCGAGCAGCGGTCGGGCCGCGGATGCGTTCACGGAGGCGATCACAAGAAGTCATCCACATGCGGCGCGATGCGCCGGAAGATCGCGTAGCCCGCGAGCGCGAAGAGCACGCCGCCCGCAACCAAGGCGAGGTCAACCCAGGCGGGCGCGGTTTCGCCGAGCAGGTACGCCCCGTGGAAGCGCTCGACCACCCAGGTGTAGGGGTTCCACCACAGGTGCGGGCGGATCGTCTCGGGCAGGATTTCGAGTGCGAACTGGATCGGCGCGAGAAAGGTGAGCAGAAAGAGGATCGGCCCGAGCATCGGCTCCACGTCACGCACGAGCACGTTGACTGCCGAGACCTTCCACGCGGCACCGAGCGCGGCGAGGTAGAGCGCGAGCCACGCCGGCAGCGTGGTCAGGAGCGCGGCCGGAGCGAGCGGCGCGCCGAGCGCCCACAGCAGGAATACGATCGCCGCGAGCGCTGCGAAATGCAGGGCAAAGCTCGTCGTCACCACGGCGAGAGGCACCCAGGCCCGCGGCAGCGCCGTCTTCGTGATGAGCGCGCCTTGGTCGACCAGCGACGGCGCGCTCCGAAGCACGCTCTCGGTGAAGGCGATCCACGGCCACAGCCCCACGGCAAGAAAAGCGAGGTAGCTGCCGCCGTACTTGGCCGGCAGGGCAATCTTGAGAAACACGCTGAACACGATCGCGTAGACCGAAAGCTGGAGGAGCGGCTGCACGAGCCACCAGACCGGCGCAAGTACGCCGCCCAGAAAGCGGTTCTTGAACTCGCGCTCGATCAGCGCGCGCAGAAGGGGCGGGATCACCGCGTGAGCCCTCCTGCCCGGGCCTTGCCCCGGCGCCACTCGGCCGGTGGGACCGGCGCCGGATCGGCCCAGAGTCCCCGCCTGGCTGCGCGTGCCGCCGCCTCGGCGCGCTGATACCGCGGATCGGCCGCGTGCGCAACGACCCAGGCATAACCCGTCTGAACGAGCGCGAGATTCAGGGCGTCGGCAGGCTCGCCCGGAGTACTCACGTGGACGAGCAGCCGGCAGTAGCGGTCGGTAGCCACGACCTCGAAGGCGAGCGTGCGATGGCGTGCCCGTTCACTGAGCCAGCGCCGGGCCGCCTGACCGTGGGGCTGGTCGTATTCCGGCGCATCGACGCGCGCGAGACGCACCGTACGCTCGACCGGCCCAGGGAACCGACCGGGATTTCTGACGACGAGGGAATCGCCGTCCTTCACGCGAACGACCCTGGCTTCGAAGTGATTCGGCCAACGCGCCCCAGTGCAACGCGCCTCGGCGTGCGAAAGACCGAGGAACAGCGCGGCAATACCGCCCACCGATGCCGCAGCGACAGCGCGCCGACGGCGAGTCATGCCCGCTCACGCAGCACGCCGAGTGCCGCCTCGGCCAGCGCGCGCGAGGAGGCGGCCACGATCGAGCCGTCGCTCGCGAGCGTGAGCGGCGCCCCGGCCCAATCGCAGCAAACACCGCCGGCCTCCTCGATCGGATTGACGAGGGCGGCGAAATCGACGACCTTCAACCCGCGTTCGATCACGAGATCCGCATGTCCCGCCGCGACGAGCGCGTAGTTGTAGCAATCGCCCCCGTAGTAGATGCCCTTGGTCGCCCGCTTGAGACGCCCGAGCGTGCCTTCGTGCCCTTCTGCGAACAGATCCGGCGAGGTCATGAGCACGATCGCATCCGCGAGGCGCGATGCGCGGGGCCGCACGCGCATCGGCCGGCCGTCGAACCATGCGCCCTCGCCCCGCACGCCCACCCAACGCTCACCGGTGATCGGCTGGTCGATCACGCCGACCTGCGCGACATCGCGATGCCAGAGCGCCACGAGCGTGCCGAACTGCGGCTTGCCGCAGGTAAACGCCTTCGTGCCATCGATCGGATCGATCACCCAGAGCCACTCGGCCTCGGCCCGCGTGGGCGCTTCCTCCTCGCCGAGCACGCCGTGCTCGGGCCAGGCGCGCGCGATCTCGGCCCGGAGCGCGGCCTCGATGGCCTGGTCGGCGAGCGTGACCGGTGTGGCATCCGGTTTGTCGATCACCTCGAGCTCGGTGCGGTAATAGCGACGGGCGATCGGCCGTGCGAGGTCGGCCAGATGCTCGGCAAAGTCCCGTAATGTGGCGAGGGAGGTCATCGCCGATAATTTTCGTCGAACCCTCCTCAAGCCCCGAAAAAAGAAAGGACCCGCGCCATGACGATCCAGGTTGGAGACAGCCTCCCCGCCGGCACCCTGATGGAATCCACCGGCTACGACGACGGCAAGAACTGCCCGCTGCCGCCGCAGCCGGTGGACATCCGGGCGCTCTGCGCAGGAAAAAAGGTCGTGATCTTCGGTCTGCCCGGAGCCTACACGCCCACCTGTTCAGCCGCGCACGTGCCGGGCTATCTCAAGCACCATGACGCGCTCCGCGCCAAGGGCGTGGAGACGATCGTCTGCATGGCGGTCAATGACGGCTTCGTCATGGGCGCCTGGGGCCGCGCGCTCGGCGTCGGTGACAGGATCCGCATGCTCGGCGACGGCTCGGCCGCCTTCACCAAAGCGCTCGGACTCGAACTCGACCTGACCGACAAAGGCATGGGTGTGCGCTGCCAGCGCTTCTCGCTCCTGGTCGAGGACAACGTGGTCAAGCAGGTCAACATCGAAGGGGTCGGGCCGGCGAACTGCTCGTTCGCCGAGGCGATGCTCGAGCAGCTTGGCTGAAACCGGGATCCCCAGACGCGTGACCGCACTGCCCACCGACCGCGAACTGGCGCTCCGCGTGATCCCGATGCCGTCGGACGCCAACGCAAATGGCGACATCTTCGGCGGCTGGCTGATGGCGCAGGTCGACCTCGCCGGGAGCATCCCCGCGGCCCGGCGCGCGCGCGGGCGCATCGCCACGGTCGCGGTGTCGTCCTTCCTGTTCAAGCACCCGGTGCAGATCGGCGACGTGGTGAGCTTCTACACGCGCGTGGCCAAGACCGGCCGCACCTCGATCACGATCGAGGTCGAGGCGTATTCCGAGCGGCGGCAGGGCAGCGAGGTGGTGAAGGTGACCGAGGCGGTCCTCACGTACGTTGCGATCACGCCCGACGGTCGGCCACGCGAGCTGCCGCCGGAAGCGGGCACGGTGGTGGCCTGAGGCCGAGCCGAGTTGAGACGCGCATTCGTTGCGGCGGCGCTCGCTCTGCTCGCCGTTGGCTGCGCCAGCAGGCCAGAGCGCCACGATGAAAACACAGTTCTCCGCGTGGAGTTCGCCGCGCCGCACCTGGGTGCCCGAGCGCTGCCCGCGCTTCTCTACGCACCCAATGACACAGCGGCCGGGCCGCGCCCCGCGGTGATCATGCTGCGCGGCTGCGGCGGCGTGGGCCGTGATGACCAGCCCAACGCCCGCCATGCGATGTGGCGCGACTGGCTGCTCGATCGCGGCTTCATGGTCGTCTTCCCGCTCTCGTTCACCGCGCGCGGGCTCAGCGAGATCTGCACCGTGCGGATGGGCGAACGCACGGTGCAGCCGCGCGACCGCGTGGCCGATGTTCTGGCCACCGTCGAGGCGCTTCGAGCGCGGGGCGATGTGGACGCGACACGGCTCGTGCTTTGGGGCTTTTCGCACGGCGGCTCGACCGTGCTCGCCACCGTCGCCCGCGAGCCGCGGGCCCGCGGGCTCTTTCGCCAGGCCATCGCCTTCTACCCGGGCTGCAGCGCGTATGCGGCAGCGGCTAGGCGCGGCGAGCGGCTCGCCCTCGCTGCACCACTCGCGATCCTGATCGGCGAGGCGGATGACTGGACCCCGGCTGCGCCCTGTCGCGACTGGATCGAGACGCTTGCAGCGCGCGGCGAGGCGGCCGAGATCGCCCTCTATCCCGGCGCCTATCACGATTTCGACAGCCCGCGCGGGCAACCGCGCCTCAGAACGGACGTGCCCAACGGCGTAACCCCGGGGCCGCGGTGTGACCGTGGGCCCAAACCCCGCGGCGCGGGAGGCAGCGAAGCAGCGCGTGGCGACCCCCTCCTCGGCGATCGTGGGCTCATCGATGCGACGGCGCGGTAGGTGCGGACGGTGTCGT
The DNA here is from genome assembly GCA_937944385.1 of uncultured Burkholderiales bacterium. GTDB lineage: Bacteria > Pseudomonadota > Gammaproteobacteria > Burkholderiales > Casimicrobiaceae > Casimicrobium. Next base: position 16,086 of record CALDYQ010000058.1, read on the forward strand.
TTTGGGCGGCTCACCAAAGCGCAGTTGCAGGAAGGCATCGATCGCCGTCTCATCGCCTGAACGCACACGCACCGAGAGCCGGTTCGTGATGCGGTAGAGCAGTTCGAACACGCCCTGCGCCGAGGCGAGCCCGCGTTCGTAGCCGACGTAGAGGCGATCGGTGATCTGCTTGCCCACCGTGACCACCGTGTCGCCGCCGCTGCCGCCCGGGCGGCTGACCGCGAGCGTGTCGAGCCCGAGCCGAGAGGCGAGGCCTTCGCGCTCGCCCACGAGGAGCGCGAGTGCGGCGGCCTGGACGAGCGCGGCCTCGCGGCCATCGAGTTCGCTCGCGCTTCGGCCGGTCACCAGGAGCGCGAGCGCCTCGCGCTCGTTGCGCGGCGGCACTGAATGAACCGCGACCTCGGGCCGTGCCGCCGTGCCCGTGATCGCAAGCCCGACCGCATCATCCGGCGTCGAGCGCGCACGCAGCGCGAGCAGGTCGAGCCGCGCGGCCTCGGGCGGACCGGCGAGGCGAATCACGCCGCGCTCGATCTCGAGATCCTGCCCATAAGCCCGGTAGCGGCCACCGACCACGCGCACCTCGCCGTCGAGCCTGAGATCGCGCCGCACCGGATCGGTGCTCGCACGCACCTCACCACGCAGCCCGGCGTCGAGCCCGCGACCACGGATGCGCAGGTCGTCGCCGAGATCGACGCTCACATCGACCCGGAGCCGTCCGCCCGCAGGGCGAGCGCTGCCGTTGCCGCCCGTGCCCCCGCCAGCTGCGGCGCCCCGGCGCACGATCACGTCCTCGGAGAGCGTCGGCGCATCCGACACCGCCACATCGATGCGCCCGCGGTCGAGCTGGAGCGTGCCGAGCAGTTCGACGCGCTCGCGGCTCGCGCCCAAGCCCAGGGCACCGCTCGCGACCAGCGCACGGTCGGCGCGGCCCGAGAGCTGGGCGCGATCGAAATCGATGCGCAGGGCAAACGGCGCGCCTTCGGTGAAGCGGCCCTCGCCGACGAGCCCAATCGTCCCTTCACCCGCGCGGAAGCGGCCTTCGGTGATGCTCCAGCGCTCGCCGTCGGCCTCGATGCGGAGCCGACCCTCATCGAGCGCGATGCCTTCGCGCAGGTTGCGTGCAGTCAGCCGCTCGGCGGTCAGGCTGCCCCGGGCCGAAGGGGTCGCGAGTTGCCCGCCGAGTTCGAGGCGCCCCTCCACGCGGCCGTCGAGCCGCCAGGTCGCCGGCAGCCAGGCGTTCACAGGGGCGATGTCGGTGAGCGCGAGCGTGAGCGCGCCTTCGAGCGGACTCGTCGTCGCGGGCCACCACGCACCCGCGGTGAGCGGCGTGGCCGCCTCGGCCTCGATGCGCCCGAAGCGTGCGCTCACGACCCGGCCCACCGTCTGCCAGCGGCCCGCACGCACCGTGAGGTCTGCCTCGAGCGCGGTGAGCCCGAGCGCAAGCGCCGGCGCGTCTGCATCCGGCGCAAGGCGCAGGTCGCCATCGACCCGTGCGATGCGCACCTCGAGCGTGTCTCGCACATCCCCCGCGGCGCGCCAGCGCAGGGCGAGGCGCAGATCCCCGGTGGGCGACGGTGTTGCGCGGGTCGCGCTCGCGGGCAGCCGCCGAAGGAGGTCGGCCGCGGACAGGGGGCCCGCCTCGCCCGTGCCTTCGAGCGCGAGCCGCTCGCCCGCCTGCATCAGGCGATGCGCCGAGAAGCGCACCGGCACCCCATCGAGCCGCACGCTACCCGCCCCGAGCCGCGCCTCGTGCCCAACGCTGCTCGCAATGGCTTCGAGATCGACCGGCGCTTCGAGCGTGAACCACTCCCGCGCGGCCGAGGTCAGACGCGCCTCGCTCACGCGGCCTCGCCACGCCTGGGCAGACGCATCCGTGCGCAGCCCGCCCGCAAGCGCGAGACGGGCCTCGAGCGCCTCGGGATGCGCAACGAGGCCGCTCACACGCCCCGCCCAGCTCACCTCGTGAGCAACCAGCGTCCCTTGGGCTCGCCCGCCGAGCTCGCTCAGGCGGATCGGCTGCCCGTCGTTTGCCTCGCGCACTTCGCGCCGCGCGAGTGTGAGCGCCTCGGCCCGAAGCGCGCCCGTCACCGTGGCGGCGCTGCGCGGACCCGCGAGATTCGTCGCGCGCAGGTCGAGCGACCAGGCCTCGGCCGCAACATCCGCCGCAGCGGTCCGTCGGCCCGCGAGCTCGGCTCGCACGGCATCGACTGGCCAGCCTGAGGAGCCTGCTTGCGTGGCCACAGGCGGCTGCCACGCACCGAGCCCCGTGAACTCGACCATGCCCTTGATGTCGCCAGAGAGCGCCGCACGCGCCGTGCGAAGCGCCGGTGCGACCTGGGCGAGCGTCTCGAGCGCGGGGACGTCGAGCGTGAGCCGAAGCGACTCGCCGCGGGCGCCCACGCCGCCCTGCCATGCGAGCTGCTGCCCACCCCAGCGCAGCTCACCGCTGCCGCGAAGCACCGGCGGCGCTGCCGCAGCTGCCGTCCGCGCGGTCTCGATGCGCCCGTCGCTCGCGAGCGCAAGGCCCGCGAGACGGCTGCCCGCGAGCTGCCAGCGACCGCGCGCATCGAGCAGGCGCAGGCCACCGGAGGCGGCGTGATCGAGCGTGCCCGCCACCTCGGCCTCCCCCGTGAGCGCGTCGCCCGGCGCGACGGTCAGCCACGGTGCAAGCCAGGGTGAAAGCCAGCGCGCATCGAAGGCGTCCGCCTCGAGTCGCCCATCTGCCACCCAGCGCGGGGCCGCGGATCCGCCCGTACGCCGGGCTTCGACCGTGGCCGAGAGCGCTGCGCCGACTCGGGCCTCGAGGCGAACCCGTTCGCGACCCGCCTCGGCACGTGATTCGGCACGTGGCTCGGCACGCCATTCGATGCGGACCGTGAGCGGCTGCGCTTCGCGCCGCGGTGCGTCCGGCGGTGGCCGCCAGCGGCCGCGGACTGCAGCCTCCACGGCCTCGGTGAGCGCGCGGCCGCGGTTCTCGGCGGTGAATTCGAGCGCCTCGAGGCGCCCGGGCAGCCCGACCCCAAGGCGCGCGAAGTCGATCGCCTCGCCCTGGGCGCGCACCTGCCAGCCCCGATCGTGCCCGAGGTGCCATTGCCCGGCGAGCGTGAGTCGACCCGCGCTGCCCTCGGCGTCGCCGAGACGCGCCTCGACTCCCTCGAAGCGCACGCGCTCCCCGGCCTGGGCGAGCCGGCCAGAAAGCCGCGCGATGGGCAGCCGACCGTCATTCCAGGCACCGGCCACCGCGTTGGCGAGCTCGACGCCGGCCGTCGGGCGCGCGAGATCGGTGAGATCGGCGCGCACCGTGCCGGTGAGTGCGGTGCGGGGCAGTTCCGGCGCGAACGCAGCGAGGTCCACACGATCGAGTTGCGCATCGACCCGGCCGAGCGGTTGCGCGGCGAAGGGTGCGAGGCGGGCCTTGATCTCGGCGTGCTGCGCGCGGCTTTCGAGCGCCGCTTGGAGCGCGAGATCCGGAAGTCGCTCGCCGAGCGTCGCGCGAAGCCGCCACGGTGTCGCCGCGGCCTCGGCGCGCGAGACGAGGCGGACGTCGCCCGCGAGCGCGAGCGTGCGGGCGTCGAGCGTGACCCGGGCACCGCCGGTGAACCAGGGCGTCTCGGCGCGCTCGAGCGAGAGGACGTGCTCTCGACGGCCGAGCGCGACGCCGCCCGCGAACGGACCGAGCGCGAGGGGCTCGGCGCCCGGCGCACGTCGCCACAGCACGCGCCCGAGTTCGACACGATCGAGCGCGAGGTCGAGCGGCCATTCGAGCGAGGTGGGCGGTGGCGCGGGCGGGCTCGGCGCGCGTTGGGTGATCTCGATCACGCCGATCGCGACCCGTTCGAGCGTGAGACGGCGCGCAGCGAGGCTCCAGTTCCTCACGTCGATGGCCACGTCGCGGGCGCGGATCTCCCGTGTGGGGTCCTGCCAGGTGAGCTGCCCGATGAGGAGTCGACCCAGTGGATCGCCTTCTACGCCCAAGACGGCCAGGCCCGGCACGGCCATCCGAAGGCCCTGGACGAACGCGATGCGCCGTGCGCCGTCGCTGACGGCAAGCGTGGCAAGCGTCAGCGCGAGCAGCAGCGCAAGCAGCGCGGGTGCGAACAGCAGGGCCAAGAGGCCCCATATCGTGGGGCGGTGCAGACCGTCCCACCGCATCAGAATCGCACGCCCACCGTGAAGCCGAGCGAGACCTTCCGGCGCGCCTCGGCCCAGGCGAGGTGCGCCGACAGGGCGCCGATCGGTGAGGCCCAGCGCACACCGGCCCCAATCGCGCCCTGTGCGCGATAGTCGGCGAGCCGTTCGCTCGCCCCGCCGGCATCGACGAAGACCGTGCCGAAGAGCCGGCCGGTCTGCCACGGCAGCGGATGGGCGTATTCCAGCGTGCCGGTGGCGAGAAAACGCCCACCGGCCACGTAGCCGGGACTGGGCACGCCGAGGCCGTCCGTGCCGTAGCCGCGCACCGAGCCCTCACCGCCCGCACGGAACAGCACGGCCTGCGGGATGCGGGCACTGCGCGCGCCCACGATCTGCCCCACCTCGAGGCGGGCTTGCGCGAACCCCCCGTGCGCGAAGGGCCAAAACTCGCTCCCCCGCACGAGCACGCGGGCGAAGGGCTTGTTCTCACCGCTCGTCGTGAGCCCGAGGCTCAGATCGAGGGCCAGAGCCCGCCCAGCCATGGGAAACCTGCGGTCATCGAGCCGATCGCGCGCCCACGCGAAGTCGAGGAGAACGGCAGACGCCGAAAGCGTCTCGGCCGGTGATCGCACCGGATTGTCGACCCACTCGGCAGCGACCAACCAACGATCACGCTCGTCACGGGCGCGCCATTCGGCGCCAGCGCGCACGCGCCGACGGTCCATCGTGAGTCCGGTGAGCTCGGTCCGGCCGATCGCCAGCGAGCCGAGCACGCGCCAGTTCTCGGCAAGGGCGTAGGAGCTCACCTCCGAGACGAACGACCCATCGTCCCGCGCCCAGGTGAGACGGGTCTGAGCCTGCGCAGGAAGCCCCGGCAGCCGGAGCCACTGATGCTCGGCGGTGAGGCGTGGGCCGCCGACCGTGGAATAGCCGGGCCCGAGCAGGAGCCGGTGCTCGGGCGCCTCGGTCAGGTTCACCTCGAGCATCGCCCGGGGCCGCGTGCCCGGGCCGCGGTCAGTGAGGATGGCCACCCCGCTCACGAGCCCCGAGGCGCGAATGCGCTGCTCGAACCGGGCGATCGCCTCAGCGGTGAGCGGCTCGCCCGGCGCGAGCGGATTCAAGCGCTCGATGAGCGCCTGGGGAAGCCGAGCGAGGCCACGGATCGCGAGGCCTTCGAAGCGGGCGAGGGGGCCGGGTGCGAGCGTGACCGAGAGATCGACCACCGCGACGGCGGCATCCACCTCGGCGGCCGAGGCTGCGACCCGCGCATCGAGGTAACCCGCTGCGCGGAACTCGCCTTCGACGAGCGCCTTGCCCTCGCGCCAGCGCTCGTCGTCGAAGGCGCTGCCCTCGGGCAGCGGAAAGCGCGCCAGGAGCCGATCGAGCAGCGCACTCGCCTCCGGCTCGGTCTCGCCCTCGAGCGTGAGCCGAAGCGTGCGCACCCGCGCCACAGGACCCGGGTCGATCTGCACGACGACCGCCCCCCCCTGTGTCGACACGCTGATCACGGGACTGAAATGGCCGGCGGTGGCGAGGATCTCGGCCAGTTGCGTCGGCGCCTCACGAATTAGCCGCTCACGCTCGGCCGGCCCCACCTCGGGCCGCAGCAAGAGCCGCGCAATGTCCGACCGGGCGAGCCGCTCGCGCAGCCGGGCATCGATCGCGCCACCGCTCGCGGCCTCGAAACGCACCGCGGCAATGACGGCTGGGGCCGCAGCCGCGGGCGCCTCGGCCTGCGCGTACCGCGCTCCCGGCGGGACGAGGGCGAGCCATGCCGCACCGAGCGTCCATCCAGCGAAACGGGCAAGGCGGCAGCCGCGGGCGTTCTGCTTCATTTCTCACGCGGACTGCACGACGCGCGACCGAGTTCCATCCCTGTCTGCGCCAGTGTGCTCACCGCCCGATCAGCCTCCGTTCGCAAGCCGCCGACGGATGATCTCGTTGACCTGCTGGGGGTTGGCCTTGCCGCCGCTCGCCTTCATGACCTGCCCGACGATCGACATGAGCGCTTTCTCCTTGCCCGCGCGGTAGTCGGCGATTTGCGTGGCGCTGCGCGCGAGGACCTCATCGACGATCTTCTCGATTGCGCCCGCATCGGTGATCTGCTCGAGCCCGCGCGCCTCGATCACGGCATCGGCGCTCGCGGCCTCGCCCTGCCAGAGCGCCTCGAACACGGTCTTGCCGATCTTGTGGCTGATCGTGCCATCGGAGATGCGAGCGAGCAGCCCGGCGAGCTGCGCGGGCGTGACCGGGCAGGCCTCGATCGATTTCTCCTCGCAGTTCAATGCGGCTGCGACCTCGCCGAGCAGCCAGTTGGCCGCGGGCTTGGCCTCGGCACCGGCGGCGAGCACCGCCTCGAAATACTCGGCCATCGCGCGATCGGTGACGAGCTGTGCTGCGTCATAAGCGGGCAGCCCGAGTTCGGTGACGTAGCGCAGGCGCTTCGCCTCGGGCAGTTCGGGCAGCGCGGCGCGCATCGCCTCGACCTCGGCCTCGGTCACGACGAGCGGCGGCAGATCGGGGTCGGGGAAGTATCGATAGTCCATCGCCTCCTCCTTGCTGCGCATCGCGCGCGTCTCGCCGCTCGCCGGGTCGAAAAGCACCGTCGCCTGCACGATCGGCCGGCCGTCCTCGAGCTCGGCGATCTGCCAGCGCACCTCTGCTGCGATCGCCTGCTCGATGAAGCGGAAGCTGTTCAAGTTCTTGATCTCCCGGCGCGTACCGAGCTTCGCCTCCCCCGCCCGGCGTACCGAGACGTTCACATCGCAGCGGAAGGAGCCTTCCTGCAGGTTGCCATCGCAGATGTCGAGCCAGCGCACGAGGCCGTGGAGCGCGCGCGCGTAGGCCACGGCCTCCTCGGCCGAGGCCAGACAGGGCTCGGTGACGATCTCGAGAAGCGGGGTACCCGCCCGGTTGAGATCCACCCCCGAGACATTGGGGACGAGGTCGTGCACGCTCTTGCCAGCGTCCTCCTCGAGGTGCGCTCGGACGAGGCGCACGGCCTTGGTCGTGCCGTCGGCGAGGGTGAACGTGATCGCCCCACCCTCGACGATCGGCGCTTCGTACTGCGAGATCTGGTAACCCTTGGGCAGATCGGGATAGAAGTAGTTCTTGCGCGCCATGATCGAGCGGCGACGCACGTTTGCACCGATCGCGAGCCCGAACCGAATGGCCCGCTCGACCGCGCCTCGGTTCATGACCGGCAGCGTGCCCGGGAGTGCCGCATCGACAAAGGCGACTTGCGTGTTCGGCGCCGCTCCAAAGGCGGTGGACGCCCCGCTGAAGATCTTCGAGCGGGTGGTGAGCTGGACGTGGGTCTCCAGCCCGATCACCACCTCCCAGCCGCGGGGGATGCCGGCGGCGCTCATGCGGCACCTCCGGCCATCGAAGCGCGCATCGGCTCGAGTGCGGGGCGGCGCATGTGCCAGTCGGTGGCCTGCTGGAAGCGGTGAGCGATCGCGAGCATGCGGGCCTCGTCGAGGTAGTTGCCGATGATCTGCAGCCCCACAGCCTGACCCTGGGCGTCCACGCCGCAGGGATGCGAGAGCGCGGGCTGCCCGGTGAGGTTCGCGCAGATCGTGAAGATGTCGTTGAGATACATCTTGACCGGGTCGTCGCTCTTTGCGCCAAAGGCAAACGCGGTTTCGGGCGCGGTCGGGCCCATGACCACGTCACACTCGGCATAGGCGCGCTTGAAGTCCTCGGCGATCAGGCGGCGGAGCTTGCCGGCCTGCAGATAGTAGGCGTCGTAATAGCCATGCGAGAGCACGTAGGTGCCGATCAGGATGCGGCGCTTGACCTCGGCGCCGAAGCCTTCGGCACGCGTCCTCTTGTACATGTCGAGCAGGTCGTCGTATTCCGCCGCACGATGGCCGTAGCGCACACCATCGAAGCGCGAGAGGTTGCTCGAGGCCTCCGCCGGCGCGACGACGTAGTAAGCGGGGACGGAGTACTTCACGTTCGGCAGCGAGATCTCGACCGTGGTCGCGCCGAGCGCCCTGTAGACCTCGAGCGCCCCCTCGACCGCGGCAAGCACGCCCGAGTCCACCCCCTCGCCAAAAAATTCGCGCGGCAGCCCGATGCGCAGCCCGGCGAGCGGCTCTTCGAGCCGTCGCGTGTAGTCCTCGCGCGGCCGTTCGAGCGAGGTCGCGTCCCGCGGGTCGTGCCCAGCCATCGCGTTCAGGAGCAACGCGCAGTCCTCCGCCGTCCGCGCGAACGGGCCGGCCTGGTCGAGCGAGGAGGCGAAGGCGATGATGCCGTAGCGCGAACAGATGCCGTAGGTCGGCTTGAGACCGGTGAGGTTGCAGAACATCGCCGGCTGGCGGATCGAGCCGCCGGTGTCGGTGCCGGTCGTCGCCGGGGCCAGCCCCGCCGCAACCGCCGCCGCCGAGCCCCCCGAGGAGCCCCCAGGCACACGGTTCAGGTCGAAGGGGTTTCTGACCGGGCCGAAGTACGAGGTCTCGTTCGACGAACCCATCGCGAATTCGTCCATGTTGAGCTTGCCGAGCGTGACCATGCCCGCCCGCGTCATCGACTCGACGACGCTCGCGGTGTAGGGCGCCACGAAGTTGGCGAGCATGCGGGAGCCGCAGGTCGTCCGCCAGCCCTCGATCAAGTAGATGTCCTTGTGCGCAACCGGCACACCGAGCAGCGGCGCAGCTTCACCGTCTTCCCCCCGGGCGCGCCGCGCATCGGCCGCACGCGCCTCGGCGAGCGTGCGCTCGGGGTCGAGCGTGATGAAGGCGTTGAGGGTCGGATTCAGAATCTCGGCCCGCGCCAGGTAGTGCCGTGCGAGTTCCTCTGCGCTCACCTGCCGCGCTTCGAGCGCACGCTTCGTCTGGGCGACGGTGGCGAAACTGTCCCAGCCGCTCTGCGTTCCAGCGACGCTCATTCGATCACCTTCGGTACGAGAAAGTGGCCGGCCTCGCTGGCTGGAGCATTGGCGAGCAGCGCCTCGCGCCGGTCGGGCTCGGTGACCGCGTCGGGCCGGAGCGCGAGTGTCATGTCGAGCCCGTGGGTCATGGGGGCAACGCCCTGGGTATCGACCGCCCGCATCTCTTCGATCAGGCGAAAGATGCCGGTGAGCTTGGCTTCGACGTCGTGGACGTCGCTGGGCGTGACCGCAATGCGCGCAAGATGCGCGATGCGCTCGATGTCGTTCGAGGAAAGACTCATGGACTGGGATCCGCAATGGAGGAATCGGCAGCAGTCACGCAGACCCGTTCGAGACCCCGTTCGAGACCCGTTCGAGACCCGTTCGGCCCGGGCGTACCCCGACACGCGGGCACCCGCGCGTCCCGGCGGGCAGCCGCACGACGCGCCCCGGAAATCAGCATGCCAAAAGACGCTTCCCGACGAGGAATGGACGGCCGGCGCGACTCAAATGCAACAATGGGCTAGGGTAACATAGCGGTTTGCCGAGACTCGGCCTTGACAATCTCGCAAAGGCCCGTCGCGTCAACGTTTCCAGGGTCTGCCGCCGTCCGACCCGACCCGGGATGAACCCGGGCCTCGAGACGGCCTGAACGGCCATGGAGGCCGCTTCGACACTCATGTTCAATTTTCTTTCCAGCTATTTCTCCACCGACATCGCGATCGATCTCGGCACGGCCAACACGCTCATCTATGTTCGCGGCAAGGGCATCGTGCTCGATGAGCCCTCGGTGGTTGCGATCCGCCAGGAAGGCGGACCGAATGGCAAGCGCGCGATCCAGGACGTTGGGCTCGCAGCCAAGCAGATGCTCGGTCGCACGCCGGGCAACATCACCGCCATCCGTCCAATGAAGGACGGCGTGATCGCCGACTTCAACGTCACCGAGCAGATGTTGAAGCAGTTCATCCGCAAGGTGCTCGACTCCAAGATATTCAGCCCGAGCCCGCGGATCATCATCTGCGTGCCCTGCGGCTCGACGCAGGTCGAACGGCGCGCGATCCGCGAGTCGGCGCTCGGTGCAGGTGCGTCCAAGGTCTTTCTGATCGAAGAGCCGATGGCCGCGGCGATCGGTGCCGATCTGCCGATCTCGGATGCGACCGGCTCGATGGTGGTGGACATCGGCGGCGGCACCACCGAGGTGGGCGTCATCTCGCTCGGCGGCATGGTCTACGCGGGCTCCGTCCGCGTGGGCGGCGACAAGTTCGACGAGTCGATCATCAACTACATCCGCCGCAACTACGGCATGCTGATCGGCGAGACCACCGCCGAGAACATCAAGAAGACGATTGGCTCGGCCTTTCCGGGCAGCGAAGTGCGCGACATGGAAATCAAGGGCCGCAACCTCGCCGAGGGCATCCCGCGCGCCTTCACGGTCTCCTCGAACGAGATCCTCGAGGCGCTCGCCGATCCGTTGAACGCCATCGTGAGCGCGGTCAAACAGGCGCTCGAGCGCACGCCGCCCGAGCTCGGCGCCGACATCGCCGAGAAAGGCATGGTGCTCACCGGCGGTGGTGCGCTCCTGCGCGACCTCGACCGTCTGCTCATGGAGGAGACCGGGCTGCCGGTGGTCGTTGCCGAAGATCCGCTCACCTGCGTAGTGCGCGGCTGCGGCAAGGCGCTCGAGAACATCGATCGGCTTTCCTCGATCTTCACGACCGACTGATCGGCCGCGCCTGACGTGACGCCATGTCGAACCGCGTCACCTCCCTGCCCACCGAGCCGCCGCCGTTCTTCCGGCGGGGGCTGTCGCCGTTCGCCCGGCTGACGATCTTCGGACTCGCCTCGGTGGTGCTCATGTTCATCGATGGGCAGTTCAAGACGCTCGAGACGGTACGGCGGGCCGTGGCCACGGCGCTCTACCCGGCCCAGCAGGCCGCGCTCTGGCCGGCGCAGGCCGTGCAGGCGATCGGCGAGTTCTTCGACAGCCGTGCCGCGCTGCGCAGCGAAAACGAGCGATTGAAGGCCGAACTGCTGATCGCAAGCCAGGTCGCGCAGGCCGCTCGCGCCGCGCAGGCCGAGCTCGCCCAGCTGCGGGCGCTCACCGATGTCGCACGCTCCACGGCCGGCGCGCAGCGATCGCGGGTGCTCTTCCCGAGCCGCGACCCCTTTTCGCAGAAGGTGTTCATCGATCGCGCCGGGCATGATTTCGAAGCCGGCGTGGCCGTCATCGACGAGCGGGGCCTGCTCGGTCAGGTCACCCGTGTGCATCCGCTCCTGGCCGAGGTGACCTTGGTCACTGAGAAGGAATTCGCCGTCCCGGTGAAGGTGGAGCGCACCGGAATGCGCGCGATCCTCTTCGGGCGTGGCCCGGGCAAGGCACCGGAGCTGCGCTTCGTGCCGACGAGCGCCGATCTGCGCGCGGGCGACGTGCTGCTCACCTCGGGCATCGATGGCGTCTACCCGGCCAACGTGCACGTGGCGACGGTGGAGACGCCGCGGCGCGACCCCGAGAGCGTGTTCGTGACGGTGGAGGCGACGCCGGTCGCGGGCCTCACGAGCGCCAGCCACGTGCTCGTGCTGCCGCGTCAGACGCCGCTGCCGCCGATGCCTGCGGCGGAGACCGACCCGCCCCGCAAGCAGGACGCCCGGCGGCGGCAATAGCACCATGGCGCTCTTCCAATTTCCCGCTGCCCCGGCGTTCGACATCGCCCGCCCGGAGGACATCCTCCTTCCGCCGCGGGCCTGGTTCGTGGCCTTCACGCTCGGGCTCGCCTTCATCCTCAACCTGATGCCGCTCACGGGGCTCTGGCTTGCGCTCCGGCCGGACTTCTTTGCGATCGTGCTGCTCTACTGGTGCATCCACCATCCGCGCTGGATCGGCGTCGGCGTGGCCTGGCTCTGCGGCCTGCTCACCGACGTGGCGGAAGCCAACCTGTTCGGCCAGCATGCGCTTGCCTACACGTTGCTCGGCTTCTCGGCCGAGTATTTCCACCGACGCGTGCTGCGCTTTCCGCTCTGGCATCAGGCGCTTCACGTGCTCACGATCCTGCTCGCCACGCAGCTCGTCGTGCTGGTGCTGCGGCTCATGAGCGGCGCCTCGCTGCCGAGCCTCATCTTCCTGCTGTCGAGCGTGTCGAGCGCGCTCATCTGGCCAGTCGCCTCGATGCTGCTGCAGTGGCCGCAGCGCGTGCGTTCGCTCACCGACTGAGGCGGCACAGCGCATGGCGGCCGAATTCCGACACCCCGAAGCCGAGCTAGCCCGCTTCCAGCAGCGGCTTCTGATCGCCGGTGCGGTGATCCTCGCGGCCTTTGCGCTCATCTTCGGCCGCTTCTTCTATCTGCAGGTCGTCCAGCACAAGCACTTTGCCAGGCTGGCCGAGGCCAACCGCATCGATGTCCAGCCCGAGCCGCCCAACCGCGGCATCATCACCGACCGCAACGGCATCGTGCTCGCGAGCAACTACTCGGCCTACACGCTCGAGTTGAACCCGCAGAAGATCGCGAACCTCGAGCGTGCGATCGACGAGTTGGCCAACATCATCGAGATTGCACCACGTGAACGTCGGCGCTTCAAGCGGCTCTACGAAGAATTCCGGACCGCCGAATCGATCACGCTCAAGAGCCGCCTGACCGACGAGGAGGTCGCCCGCGTCACGGCCAATCGCTACCGGCTGCCGGGCGTGGAGATCAAGGCGCGCCTGTTCCGGCACTATCCGTTCGGGGAGACGGCCTCACACGTGCTGGGCTACATCGGCCGCATCAGCCAGGCCGACAAGGACAAGCTCACCGAGCAGGGCCTGTGGTCGGAGTACAAGGGCTCGGACTACATCGGCAAGGTCGGCGTCGAGCTCACCTACGAGCGCGAACTGCGCGGCCGCGCCGGACAGGTGGAAGTCGAGGTCGATGCGGCGCGGCGCGTGATCCGGACGCTCTCGCGTACACCTTCGGTCCCGGGCAACAACCTGCAACTTTCGATCGACATCCGTCTGCAAAAGCTCGCCGAGCAGGCCTTCGGCGGCCGGCGCGGGGCGCTGGTGGCGATCGAGCCGTCCACGGGCGACGTGCTCGCCTTCGTGAGCCAACCCGGCTACGACCCGAATCTCTTCGTCGACGGCATCGACCCGCAGAGCTGGGAGGCGTTGAACACCTCGCCGGACAAGCCGCTCTTGAACCGGCCGCTCCAGGGCACCTATCCGCCGGGATCGACCTACAAGCCGTTCATGGCCTTGATGGCGCTGGAGTTCGGTCTACGTACCGAGCGGCAGACGATCGTCGATCCGGGCTACTTCCGGCTCGGCAACACGGTCTGGCGCGACTCCAAGCCCTCGGGCAACGGGCTGGTCGATCTGCCGAAATCGATCGCTGTGTCGAGCGATGTCTATTACTATCAGCTTGCCACCGAGCTCGACCCGGACCGCTGGGCCGAGTTCATGCGCGGCTTTGGCTTCGGCGTGAAGACCGGCATCGACATCGAGGGCGAGCTGCCCGGCATCATTCCCGACCGGGCCTGGAAGGCCAGGCGCTTCCCGAAGGACCCGAAGCTGCACATCGGTGACCAGGTGTCGATGGGCATTGGGCAAGGCTTCAACACCTTTACGCCGTTGCAGCTCGCCTACGGCACGGCGGTGCTCGCGAATCGCGGCGTGGCCTTCAAGCCGCACCTCGTGCGCCAAATCCAGGATGTGCAGACGGGTCGATGGCGGCTCACCGAGCCAACCCCAGCGTACACGCTCAAGTTCAAGGAGGCGCACATCGACGCGGTGGTACGCGGCATGGTCGGCGTGGTGCAGGCGGGGACCGCGGCTGCAGGTTTCAAAGGGGCGACCTACACGAGTGCCGGCAAGACGGGCACGGCCCAGGTCTTCGGTCTCAAGGGGGGTGACTACGTCGAGAGCCGCGTGGCGGAGCGGCTGCGCGACCACTCTTGGTACATCGCCTACGCACCGGTGGACAAGCCGAAGATCGCGATGGCGGTGTTCGTGGAGAACGGCGGTTTCGGTGCACGTGCCGCCGTGCCGATCGCGCGTCGCGTGCTCGATGCCTTCTTCGATCCAGCCCAGCTGGATCGGGTGATCAAGCCGGCCGAGGCCACCGCGGCACTCGCACGCCCGGCGGATTTGACTCGGGTGGCCACGAGCGCACACGCCGGGGAGACCGCAAGCCGATGAACACCATGGCAGAACACGCCCAACCGCTCCGCCGGTGGTGGCACCAGATCACCGCCCATGTCGATCCTGCGCTCTTCGCGATCGTCATGGCCATCGCTGTGCTCGGCCTGCTGGTGCTCTACAGCGCGGCCAACGAGATGAGCTCGCGTGTGATGGGCCAAACCGAGAAGATGCTCGTTGCCATCGGTGTCATGCTGGTCATCGCCAATTGCTCGCCGCAGTTCATCCTGCGCTTTGCGGTGCCGCTCTACATCGTCGGCGTCGTGCTCCTGCTCGGCGTCGCCGTGGGCGGCGAGGTCATCAAGGGCGCGCGCCGGTGGCTCAAGATCCCCGGCGTGGGCAATGTCCAGCCGTCCGAGCTCATGAAGATCGCGCTGCCCTTGATCCTCGCCTGGTACTTCGAGAAGCACGAAGGCATGATTCACTGGCGCAACTTCGCGGTGGCGGCCATCCTCATTGCGATTCCGTTCGCGCTGATCGTGCGGCAGCCGGATCTCGGCACCTCGCTGCTCGTGGGGGCATGTGGCTTCTACATCCTCTATCTCGCCGGGCTCGACTGGCGCATCATCGTGGGCGGTGCGCTCGCCGCCGCGCTCGTGGTGTTCGGCGCCTGGGAGTTCAACTGGCTGCACGACTACCAGAAGCAGCGCATCCTCACGGTCTTCAACCCGTCGCGGGATGCCCAGGACGCGGGCTGGCACACGATCCAGGCCGCGATCGCCATCGGCGCCGGCGGCGTGCTCGGCAAGGGCTGGCTCAACGGCAGCCAGACGCACCTCGAGTTCCTGCCCGAGCGACACACCGACTTCATCATCGCGGTCTATGGCGAAGAATTCGGCCTGCTTGGCGTGAGCGTGCTGCTCGTGCTCTATCTGATGCTGCTCGGCCGGTGCTTCGTGATCGCGCTGCGCGCCTCCACACTCGCCGGGCGACTCATGGCCGGCGCGATGGCGCTCATGTTCTTCACCTATGCCTTCGTCAACATGGGCATGGTGAGCGGACTCCTGCCAGTGGTGGGTGTGCCGCTGCCATTCGTGAGCTACGGCGGCACGGCGATGATGACGCTGTTCATCGCGGTGGGCATCCTCATGAGCGTGGCCACGCACAGAAAGCTGGTGTCATCATGAAGCACTGGCAACGCGCGGGCCTGCTGCTCGTCGTCGCAGGCGTGCTGGCGGGGTGCGCCGGGTCCGTGAAAAAGCCGCCCGAGCGCGGGGATCGCGCGCCCGCCCGCAGCGCCGGCTCCGGCAGCGGCTACTACAGCACCGACGGACCACCCGAGCGGCTGCCGGCGGATCTCGATCGCATCCCCGATGCCGTCCCGCGGGAAGAGCCGCTCCATCGCTTCGCGAACCGCCCCTACAGCGTGTTCGGCGTGGACTACACGCCGATGACCCGCCTCGAGCCGATGTCCGAGCGCGGCGTGGCATCCTGGTATGGTCGCAAGTTCCACGGCCAGCGCACGGCGATCGGCGAGGTCTACGACATGTTCGCGATGACCGCAGCGCACCCAACCGCACCGTTACCGAGCTTCGCGCGCGTGACGCATCTGAGAAACGGCCGCTCGGTGATCGTTCGGATAAACGACCGTGGCCCGTTCCTGCACGGTCGCATCATCGATCTGTCCTACGCGGCGGCGCATCGACTGGGCTTCGCGCAGGCAGGCAGCGGCGAGGTGCTCGTCGAGTTGCTCGTACCGCCCTTCGATGCAGCCAGATCGGCACCCGCTCTCGCCCCGCCATCCGCCGCATCGCTGACGCATGCGGCACCGTCCACTCCGCCCGAGCCGGTGGGGCAGGGGGCTTCGGCAAACCTGTTGGCCGACCGCTTCGTCGTGCAACTGGGCGCGTTTGGAAACTTTGCCAACGCACGCGCGTTCCAAACGCGGATGCAAGCCAGCCTGAATGCTGCCATCCAGGTGCGACAGCGCGACGGGCTGTTTCGTGTCCAATTGGGTCCCTTTCCCACACGAGCCGAAGCCGAACGCGCGCAACGCGAAGCCGAGGCTGCGCTCGGCACGTCCCTGATCCTCATCGAACTTCGTCCATGACCGCCGTGCTTCGTCTGCTGCGCCTGCCACGACGGCCCCGATCGCATCGCGGGTCCCTGTTCACGTTCCTCGCGCTTGCCCTGCTGGCACTCGTGGCCGTGCTGCCGGCACGGGCGCAGCTCACGATCGATATCGTCGGCATCGGCGCCCAGCAGATCCCGGTGATCGTGACCCCGTTCGTCGGCGATGAACGCGAAGCGCGCGGGGTTTCGGACGTGATTTCCGCGAACCTGGGCCGCAGCGGCGTGATCCGCCTGCTGGCGGCGGACGGGCTCGCGCGTGGCGTCGATGTTGCCCCGCCACAGTGGCCG
Organism: uncultured Burkholderiales bacterium; assembly: GCA_937944385.1. GTDB lineage: Bacteria > Pseudomonadota > Gammaproteobacteria > Burkholderiales > Casimicrobiaceae > Casimicrobium. The sequence goes on from CALDYQ010000058.1 coordinate 32,619, forward strand.
CTTTACAGCGCGCGCGGTGCCGAGGCGACGGTCGTGGGCAGCGTCACCGCCTTGCCGGACGGACGTTTCCAGGTGGCTTTCCGGCTCTTCGACGTGCCCAAGCAGACGCAGAGCGCCGGACTTCAGTTCACGGTGGCCGCTCGGGATCTGCGCGCGGCGGCGCATCACATCTCGGACGTCATCTATGAAAAGCTCACCGGCGACAAGGGCGTGTTCTCGACGCGCATCGCCTATGTTGCCAAGTCGGGCGGGCGCTATCAACTCATCGTCGCCGACAGCGACGGCATGAACGCGCTGCCGGTGCTCACCTCGGCCGAGCCGATCATCTCGCCCGCTTGGTCGCCACGCGGCACGCAGCTGGCCTACGTGTCCTTCGAAAACCGCAAGCCCAGTATCTACGTGCAGGACGTGACCACCGGGCAACGTCGACTGCTCGTCAGTGCGCCGGGCAACCAGTCGGCACCGGCGTTCTCGCCCGACGGACGGCGCATCGTCTACGCCTCCTCCCAGGCCGGCGGCACGCAGCTCTTCGTGATCAACGTCGACGGCAGCGGCAATCGCCGCCTCACCACGAGCGGCGCAATCGACACCGCGCCCCAATGGGGCCCCGACAACCGCATCTACTTCATGAGCGACCGCGGCGGCTCGCCGCAGATCTACCGCATGTCGCCCGAAGGGGGTTCGGCCGAGCGGCTCACCTTCGAGGGCAGCTACAACGCCAATCCGCGCATCGCACCCGACGGCAAGAGCATGGTCTTTGTCCGCCGGGAGGGCAATCGCGACACGCTCGCACTGCTCGACTTCGCCTCGCGTCAGGTGCAGGGCCTGACCCAGGGGCCGGTGGATGAATCGCCGTCCTTCGCGCCCAACGGCCGGATGATCGTTTACGCTTCCGTGCACGCCGGACGCGGGGTGCTCGCAGCGGTGTCTGCCGATGGACGCGTCAAGCAACGTCTCAGCACCGCCGGTTCCGATGTGCGGGAGCCCGCCTGGGGGCCGCTCTTGCGCTGATCGCCTTCGCCGCTACAACCCTTCGCAGTTCCAGCCCGACCTGAAAGGAGACCTGTCGATGCGCCGTCCCGTCCCTCTTCTCACCGCCCTGCTGGCGGCTGCGCTGCTCGCTGCGTGCGCGACCGCGCCTGAACAGACCGCTCCGGTCGACAACCTTACGGCTGCACCCGCAGGCACGGCTTCGGGCGGTGCGGCCGGCGCAAGCGCGTCGGGCCTTGGCACGGGCAGCGCACCGCTTGCGCAGCCGATCGCCTCGGCTGGCGCCGCGGGCTCGGGCACTGCCGCGAGCGGCATGGACCCCGCGCTGACCGATCCGCGGAGCCCGCTGTCCAAGCGCAGCATCTATTTCGACTACGACGTGTTCTCGGTGCGCGACGAGTTCAAGCCGCTGCTCGAGGCGCATGCCGCCTACCTCAAGCGCAATCCGCGGGCACGCATCGTGATCGAGGGCAACACGGATGAGCGCGGCAGCCGTGAGTACAACCTCGCACTCGGACAGAAGCGCTCCGAGAGCGTCAAGCGCGTGCTCATGCTGCTCGGCGTTCCGGAAGCGCAGATCGAGACCGTGAGCTTCGGCGAAGAGAAGCTGCGCCGCACCGGCACGACCGAAGAAGATCACGCCGAGAACCGGCGGGCCGACATCCGCTACGTCGGAGAGTGAGATCGAAGTCGATGATCCTGCGTCGATCCGTCGCCCTCGTCCTGCTGCCGCTTGCGTGCGCCGTTCCCGCGGCACACGCCATCTTCAGTGACGGCGAAGCCCGGCAGCAGATCCTGCAATTGCGGACCCAGCTCGCCGAGCAGCAGCGTGCGGTAGACGCGCGCCTCACCGAGCTCGAAGCGCAGGCGCGCAATCGCTCGATCATCGACCTGTTCAACCAGGTCGAGACGCTGCGTGCCGAGCTTGCCCGCCTGCGCGGGTTGACGGAGACCCTGCAGAACGAACTCGAGACGGCCCAGCGCCGCCAGCGCGATCTCTACGTCGATCTCGACGGTCGCATGCGCAAGCTCGAAGCGACCGTGGGCGAGCTGCGCACGGCGCTCGCGGCAGCGCAGGCGGCCGCGGCGAGCCCGCCACCCACCGCCTCGGGCGGGACGATCTCACCTCAGCCTTCCGGTGTGCCCGGTGCCGCGCCCCCTGGCCCCGCAGCCACGGGGCCGGGTTCGGTCGCGGCCGCCCCGGCCACGCCGCCCGCAGACCCCGCCGCCGAGCAGCGTCTCTATGACGCGGGGCTCGATCTGTTCCGTCTGGGTCGGTATGCCGATGCGGTGACCACGTTCCAGAGCTTCCTGCGCCTCCATCCGCGCTCGCCGCTCACGCCTCAGGCGCAATACTGGCTCGGCAATTCGCTCTTTGCGCTGCGGGACTATCGCGGGGCGATCGCGGCCCAGCGGCAATTGCTCGCCAACTATCCGGACAGCGCCAAGGCACCGGACGGCCTGCTCAACATCGCAACCGCCCAGGCGGAACTCGGCGAGATCGCCGCGGCGCGGGCGACGCTCCAGGAGGTCGTGCAGCGCTATCCGGCGTCCGAAGCCGCAGCGAAGGCACGGCAGCGGCTCGGCAGCCGGTAGCGTGGTGCGGGCCCACCCGGCCACGCCGCCTCGCAGGTCGGTCCCGCGGCCATGACCCGCGCGTCGTTTGCCGCCCGCCTGGTGCGCTGGCAGCGCACGCACGGGCGGCATCACTTGCCGTGGCAGGGCACACGGGACGCCTACCGCATCTGGCTCTCGGAGATCATGCTGCAGCAGACGCAGGTGGCGACGGTGCTGGGCTTCTACGCGCGCTTCCTCGAGCGCTTCCCGGATGTGCATGCGCTCGCCGAGGCGAGCGAGGACGACGTGCTCGCGCTCTGGGCGGGCCTCGGCTACTACAGCCGCGCCCGCAACCTGCATCGGGCAGCCGAGCGCGTCGTCACCGAGCATGGCGGGCGCTTCCCGACCGATGCGGCCACGCTCGCCACGCTGCCCGGCATCGGCCCAAGCACGGCCGCAGCAATCGCCGTCTTCGCCGCCCACGAGCGCAGAGCGATCCTCGATGGCAACGTGAAGCGTGTGCTTGCGCGCCATGCAGGCGTCGAGGGCTATCCAGGCCAGGCCGCCGTCGAGCGCTCGCTCAGGGCGCTCGCCGAGGCACGTCTGCCCACCGCGAAGCGCGCGCTTTCCGCCTATACGCAGGGGCTCATGGACTTGGGCGCGACGGTGTGCACGCCACGCGCGCCCGCCTGTGCGCGCTGCCCGGTGGCCGAGGATTGCGTGGCGCGGATGACGGGACGCACGGCCACTCTGCCAACGCCACGCCCGCGACGTGCGCTGCCCGAGCGCCGGCAGCACTTTCTCCTCGCGCTCGCGGACCGAGACGTGTTGCTCGTGAAGCGGCCCTCGAGCGGCGTGTGGGGCGGGCTGTGGTGCCTGCCCGGGATCGAGGAGTCGGCGAACGCGCTCGTCGAAGCCGCACGCTTCGGTCGGCCGCTCTCGGGGGCAGTCGAGCACCTGCCGCCGATCGAGCACACGTTCACGCACTTCCGTCTCTCGATCGTGCCCGTGTGCGTGCGGCTCGAGCGAGTGGCTTCGACACCGGCGCCACAGGGCACGCTCTGGCTGCCGCTCGACGAGGCTCGCAGCGCAGCCCTTCCGGCGCCGATCGGGCGCCTGCTCTTCGAAATGGCGAGCAATCGATCATCCGGTAGATAAGCGTATGCCGGAGGGCAGTGTCCAGCGCGGTGCCCGGCCGCCCGATAATGCGTGACGCTCGAACAGCGGAGGCACACCCCGCGAGACCATGCATCCTGAACTCGTCCCCATCCAATCGACCGTCCTCTGGCTCGGCCTCCTGATCGGGGCCGCCTTCGGTGCGGTCACCCAGCGGAGCAATTTCTGTACGATGGGCGCGGTGTCCGACATCGTCGCCTTCGGCGATTGGACACGCGCACGACAGGCGCTCTGCGCAATCGGCATTGCCATCATCGGTGTCGCCCTGATCCGCCACTTCTCGCTCGTGGACATGGACAAGTCGTTCTATGTGCAGCCGCGGCTCATCTGGCTCTCGCACGTGATCGGCGGACTCGCCTTCGGCTTCGGCATGACGCTGGCCTCCGGCTGCGGCAGCAAGACGCTCATCCGTATCGGCGGGGGCAGTCTGCGGGCGCTGGTCACCTTGATCGTGATGGGTCTGTTTGCCTGGTTCACGTTGCGCGGCATCCTCGCGGTGTTCCGCGTGCGCTGGCTCGATTCGATGGCAATCGATCTCGGCCGCACGCAGGATCTTCCCACGCTCTTCGGCCTCACGGGGGGCGCTGCCGTGGCCGTGGCGCTCGTCGCGGGGCTCGCGTTGCTCGTGTTCGTCTTCGCCGGGCGGGAGTTCCGCAGGCAACCGTGGAATGTCGCAGCCGGTCTCGTGGTCGGGCTCACGGTCATCGCGGGCTGGGTGGTTACAGGCTACCTCGGCTTCGTGCCGGAGCATCCTGAGACGCTGGAGTCCGTCTGGGTCGCAACCAGTTCCGGCCGGCCGGAATCGCTGACCTTCACTGCGCCGCCCGCGTATCTGATGGAGTTGCTCGCCTTCTGGAGCGACCGAAGCCGCGTGATGACCTTCGGCATCGCCACCATCCTCGGCGTCATCATCGGCTCGGCGGCCATGGCGCTCGCGGCGCGCACCTTCCGCTGGGAGGGCTTCGCCTCCACCGAGGACCTGGTCAATCACCTGGTCGGCGCCGCGCTGATGGGCTTCGGTGGCGTGCTCGCGCTGGGCTGCACGATCGGCCAGGGGCTCTCGGGCCTGTCCACGCTCTCGCTCGGCTCCCTCATCACCGTGGCCGCGATCGTCGGCGGCACGCGGCTGGGTCTGGCCTACCAGATGTGGCGCGTCGAGACCGCCTGACCCTGCCTCTGCGGGAGCGGCAGCGCGTTGCGTGAACAGCACGCGGGACGCAACCCGATTGCTGGCGGGGCACCGATAATCGCACGGCATGAACCTCGGCCGCACGCCCTTCGACATCTCCGCGAAGACGCACGATCCGAATGCCGGCTTGCGCGGGGATTACGCGCACATGGCAGCGGATTACACCGTGCCGCAGGACATGACCCGCTATGACGCAGCCATGCAAGACCGCTGGCAGCGGCTGCTCTCCCGTCAGCTCGAGCTTCTGCCGGGCCGCGCCTGCCGGGATTTCATCGAAGCGGTGACGCTACTCGACATGAAGCGCGGCATCCCCTCGCTCGACGAAGTGAACGCGCAGCTCACCGCGCGCACACGCTGGACACTCGTGGGCGTGCCGGGGCTCTTGCCGGATGACGTCTTCTTCACCCACCTGGCCCACCGGCGCTTTCCGGTCACCGTGTGGCTGCGCGAGGAGCACGAGTTCGACTACATCGTCGAGCCGGACCTGTTCCATGATTTCTTCGGCCATGTGCCGATGCTGTTCACCCCAGTCTACGCCGACTATCTGCAGCGCTATGGCGAGGGCGGGCTCAAGGCAGCCGCGCTCGATGGTCTGGGCTGGCTCGCGCGGCTTTACTGGTACACGATCGAGTTCGGCCTGTTGCGCGAGGATGGCGGCGTACGGGCGTACGGTGCGGGCATCCTGTCCTCGCCGAAAGAACTCGTCTACGCGGTCGAGAGTCCGACATCGCGCCGATTGCCGTTCGATGTGCTCGAGGTCATGCGTACACCCTATCTGATCGACGACGTGCAGGCGCAGTATTTCGTACTCGAATCGTTCCCGCAGCTGCTCGACGAGACTGCGCCGGACTTTGCGCCCTACTACCGCAGCCTCGACGCGGAAGCGGCCGCGCACGCTTGAACACAGTGTCACCAGCGCCCCGGTCGGTGATTGCTGCTTTCGGCGGCACCTTCGATCCCGTTCACTTCGGGCACCTGCGGGTGGCGGCCGACACGGCGCACGCCTTGCGCCTGCCCGAGGTGCGGTTGATCCCCGCCCAGACGCCGGTGCACCGCGGCGCGCCGGGCGCGAGCGCAGCGCAGCGCCTGGCCATGCTGCATCTGGCCGTGGCCGACTGGCCGGGGCTCACGGTCGATGCGCGCGAGCTCGAGCGCGACACGCCGAGCTACACGGTGCTCACGCTCGAGTCGCTGCGAGCCGAGCATCCGGGCACTCCGATCCTCTGGCTGATCGGCATCGACGCCTTTCTGGGCCTGCCGACCTGGCGCGACTGGACCCGCCTGTTCGATCTCGCGCATTTCGTGGTGCTCAACCGTCCAGGCACGCCGATGGCCCAGGCACTCGATGCCCGGCGGGCAGCCTGGGCGCTGCCCCGGCTCACGCAGAGGGCGGACGACCTACGCAGAGCGCCCGCGGGCAGGATCCATCTGCACACCGTGGCGCCCCAACCCGTGTCGGCGAGTGCGATTCGGGGACGGCTCGCGGCCGGGGCATCCGACGATGAGCTCCGCCAATTGCTGCCGCCCTCCGTGCTCGCCTATATTCGATCGAACCGCCTGTATCTCGCCTGAAGCGTGCGCCTCACCAAAGCCCAGAAAGCCGCCATCACCGCCCTCGAGGACATCAAGGCGCGTGACATCACCACGCTCGACACGCGCAAGCTGACCGCGATGTACGACGCGCTGATCATCGCCACCGCCGACAGCGCACGCCAGACCAAGGCACTCGCGCGCAACGTGCATGACAAGGTGAAAGCCGCAGGCGGCACCGTGCTCTCGACCGAGGGCGAGGACACGGGCGAGTGGGTGCTCGTCGATTGCGCCGATTTCGTGGTGCACATCATGCAACCGGCCGCGCGCGCGCTCTACAACCTCGAGGAGCTGTGGACGCCGCCTGCGCCAAGAAAGCGCTCGGCCGGGCCAAAGACCGCGCCTGCGCCGGGTGCCGCTGCATCCGCCGAAGGCGCGACCACCCAAGCCACGCCGCGCCCACGTTCCGCAACGACCGCATGCGCGACGATCGACGCGACCGCAGCGAAGGCCCCCAAGGCCGTAGCGACCCCCAAGGCAGCAACGATCCCGAGGGCAGGCATCGCGCCCGCCTCGCCTCGCTCGCGCTCGTCGCCCGCGACGACCCCGACCCCTGCCACGAAGACCGCGAAGGCGCCGGGCCGCAAGCGCACCGCCGCGGCACCGGCCGCACCGACTGCACCCAAGGCCACGCCCCGGAGCACGTCGTCCGCACCGGCGGCCCCGCGCGTGCGACGGCGCGTCGTCGAGTAGCACGCGCGCATGCGGTTGGCCGTACTTGCCGTCACGGCAGCTCAGCCGCGATGGGTGGACGAGGCAGTCGCCGACTACGCAAAGCGCTTTCCGCCCGACTGGCCGTTCCAGTCGATCGACCTCCGACCGGAAAGGCGGAGCGGCAACCGCACGACCGCCCACGTACTGGCCGCCGAGGCCGAACGCATCCGGGCGACCCTGCCCCGGCAATCGCTGCTCGTCGTCTGCGACGAGCGAGGCGCCGCACCGACCTCGCGTGAACTGGCGGCGCAACTGGCCACCTGGTCGCGCGAGCATCCCTCGGTCATGTTCGTGATCGGCAGCGCCGACGGCACCGATCCGGCCTTGCGTCGCGAGGCGCATGCGCTGCTCGCGCTGTCGCGCCTCACGCTGCCGCACGGCTTGGCCAAGGTGCTCCTCGTGGAACAGCTCTACCGGGCGGTCAGCATTCTCAAAGATGGGCCGTATCATCGTGACTGATTCGAATCTAGACCTCGTATCGATTGCGCCGATGAATCAGATCTTCCTCGCCTCTCGCAGCCCACGCCGCCTCGAGCTTCTGCAGCAGATCGGCGTGGCCTGCCAGCCCTTCGCCCTGCGCGAGGAGGCCGCCCGGACGCGCGATGTGGACGAGACGCCGTTGCCGGGCGAGAACCCGTTCATCTACGTCGAGCGCATGGCCAAGTTGAAGGCACAGATCGGCGCGCTGCGTGTTCGCCAACGCGGCCTTGCACCGCGCCCGCTGCTCGCGGCCGACACGACCGTGTCGCTCAATGGGGCGATCCTCGGCAAGCCGACCGACGCCGAGGACGCGAAACGCATGCTCCGGCTGCTCTCAGGCACGACCCACGAGGTGCTGACCGCCGTGGCCGTCACCGATGGCAACAGGCTACTGCACGACACCTCGATCTCGCGGGTGCGCTTCCGCGACCTCGAGCCTGGCGAGATCGACCGTTACGTCGCCACCCGCGAGCCCATGGGCAAGGCGGGCGCCTACGCGATCCAGGGACTCGCCGCGGTGTTCGTCGAGCGCCTCGAGGGGAGCTACTCGGGGGTGATGGGGCTGCCGCTCTTCGAGACGGCAGAGCTGCTCTCGCGCTTCGGCATCCAGGTGGTCTGACCGCCCGCCACGACACGACGCATGACCGAAGAGATCCTCATCAACGTCACGCCGCAGGAGACGCGGGTCGCGACCCTCGACCACGGCGTGATCGAGGAACTGCACATCGAGCGCGCATCGAATCGCGGTCTCGTGGGCAACATCTATCTCGGGCGCGTGGCGCGCGTGCTGCCCGGAATGCAGAGCGCCTTCGTCGAGATCGGGCTCGATCGCGCGGCCTTCCTGCACGTGGCCGACATCTGGGCCAATCGCCAGAGCGGTGTGGGCGGCGAGCACGGCGGCAAGCCGATCGAGGCGATCCTCTCGGAGGGGCAGAGCGTCCTCGTCCAGGTGATCAAGGACCCGATCGGCACCAAGGGCGCGCGGCTGTCCACCCAGATCTCGCTCGCCGGCCGGCTGCTCGTGCATCTGCCCCAGGACAACCACATCGGCATTTCGCAGCGCATCGAGGATGAGGAAGAACGCACGCATCTGAAGGAGATGCTCACGCATGTCCTCGAGGGTCTCTGCACGCCGGGCGGCTACATCATTCGCACGATGGCCGAGCACGCCACCGAGACCGAGCTCGCGCGCGATGTCGACTACCTGTCCAAGCTCTGGAGCGACATCCAGGACCGTGTAAAGTCTGCCAAGCCCGGTTCGCGCGTGCATCAGGAACACACGCTGGCCGAACGCATGGTGCGCGACTTCGCAAGCGAGCAGACGGTGCGCGTGCTGGTGGATGACGCCGCTGCCCATGCGCGCATCGTCGCGTTCGCCGAGCGTTATGCCCCCTCAGTGGTCGAGCGTATCCACCTGCACGCGGGGCCACGGCCGCTGTTCGATCTCTACGGCGTCGAGCAGGAGATCGAACGTGCCCTGCATCGCCGCGTGGATCTCAACAGCGGCGGCTATCTCATCATCGACCAGACCGAGGCGCTCACCACGATCGATGTCAACACCGGCGCCTATGTCGGCACCCGCTCGTTCGACGAGACGATCTACAAAACCAATCTCGAGGCAGCGCAGGCCATTGCCCGCCAGCTCCGGCTGCGCAATTTGGGCGGCATCATCATCATCGACTTCATCGACATGGATCTGCCCGAGCATCGCGAGGGCGTCTTGAAGGCGCTGCAAGCAGCGATCGCCGGCGACCGTACGCGGCTCACGGTCAATGGCTTCACCCAGCTCGGCCTGATCGAGATGACGAGAAAGCGCACACGCGAATCACTCGGGCACATCCTGTGCGAAACCTGCCCCACCTGCCAGGGCCGCGGCGAGGTCAAGACCGCGCAGACCGTCTGCTACGAGATCCTGCGCGAAGTCATGCGCGAAGCCAAGCAATTCAATCCGCGCGAATTCCGCATCGTCGCCTCGAGCGCCGTCATCGAGATGCTGCGCGAGGACGAATCCGCCGCGCTCGCCCAGCTCTCCGGCGACATCGGCAAACCAGTCTCATTGCAGGTGGAACCGCGTTACACACAGGAGCAGTTCGACATCGTGCTGCTGTGAACGCAGCGGGCCGCCCGCGGGTCGGCACTACGGCGCAGAAACTCGGCATCGAAACCGTTGGACGACGGATCAAGCGGTGAGCTGCTGGACGCGATGAAGCGCCACCGGCGTCGGCGCCGGCCACCCGGCTTCCTTTGCCGTACGAACGATGGCTTCGTTGGTGTCGAAATAGACCTGCCAGTAATGATCCGTGTGACAGTACGGACGCACCGCGATCACTGTGCCCAGCAGGTTGATGTCGAGCAGACTGACCTCCGGCGCCGGCGTTTCGAGCACATTGGGAATCCTTGCGACCGCGGCTCGGAGCCGTTCGATCGCATCGATCGGGTCGACGCCCGCAGCGAGCTGCGCTGTCCGCTCGACCCGCCGCGCAGGTAGCGAAGAGAAGTTCTGGATCACGTCGCCGAAGACTTTGCCGTTGCCGACCAGCGTCATCACGTTGTCCGGGGTGACGATGGTGGTTGCGAAGAGTCCGAGTTCATGGACCGTCCCCGTGATACCGCCGACGCTCACGAAATCGCCGACCTTGAACGGGCGCAGGATCAGCATGAAGGCACCTGCTGCGAAGTTGCCGAGCATGCCACTCCAGGCTGCGCCGATGGCTACGCCCGCGCCGGCGAGCAGCGCCGCAAAGGAGGCGGTCTGAATCCCGAAGTAGCCGAGGATGCCGAGCACGAGCGCGATGTTGAGCGCCACGGCAAGGATCGACCCGACGTATTTCGTGAGCGTTGGGTCGAGCTTGTTTCGGTCCATCCCCGCTCGGACCAGGGCGATCACCCGCCCGATGATCCAGCCTCCGATGATCCAGAAGGCAAGCGCGGCCCCAATCTTGATGAGGAGCGCGAGCGCGGTTTCACGAAAGAACGTTTCGATGGCGGTCGTATCGATGGCTGTCCGGTTGAGCGAGATTGGGTTAGCGGGACTCGCGACGCCGGCTCAGTTCCCAGGTGAGCGACGTCGGGACTCGGATGGGCATGAGGGGACTTCTCACGCTTGCAGCGATCTTTTACAGCGATGTGTTGGCAGGCATGCGCAGAGAGACGAAGCAATTCGCAACGCTCGCTCAATTTCGGAGGGATCCGGGCGACGGCGCCTCGATCGACGGGGCCGATAGGGGCGGGCTCGATGGCGTGTGCAGCTAGACTCGTCTGCCATGGAATCCTTGGTCGCCTTGCTGGCCGTCATCGTGGGCGTGGGACTGGGCTGGATCATCGCCTCACGCCGGCGCCCCGCACCCGCGCCGCTCACCGTGGCGCATGTCTCGCTCGAGGGCCTTCGCGCCGTGGGCGAGCTCACGGTGTTTCGCGCGATCACCAAGGAGATCGTCACCGAGACCGACTACAGCTTCGGCGAATTCGGTCGCAAGTATCTGCGCTGGGCGTTCTCGCAGAAGAAGCTCGCGATGATCTTCGAGTTCCAGATCGACTTCAAATACGACCTGAAAAGCCCCGACTTCGTGGTCTCCGACCTGCGGGATGCGCTCGGCAACGAAATCACCGAGCTTCGGCTGCCGCCAGTGCAGGCCGAGATCTCGGTGCGCAACCTGCGCTTCTACGACGAGCAGCGCAGCAAGTTCATGCCCTGGCTGCTGCCGGACCTGCTCAATGGCGCCTTCGGGCCGGGCTTCAGCGAAGAGGACAAGAACCGCCTGCTCGACGGGGCGGTGAACCACGCGCGCGGCCATGCGCAGCAGCTCATCGAGCAGCTCCGGCCCGAGGTCGAGAGCGCCGCCCGCGCCACACTCCTGCCGCTCGCGCGCTCGCTCGGTGTGGCCGCGCCGCGCATCGCCTTCGCCCGCGAGGTGCTCGAAATCGATCGCACCGGCGAGATGCGGCGGCTACCAAGCGCGATTGCAGAGGCGCCGGGAAACGGCAAAGCCGGCGAACCCGCTTCCTGAACGAAGTCGACTTGCGCGAACTCAGCAAATGAAAAGGCCCGAGCAGCCACGCCCGGGCGTCTGTCCGAAACGAGGCGCCACCGGCGCCTGAGCGAAGGCGTGCTACTGCGGCGAGACCTTGAGCGCCTTCAAAGTGTCGATGTTGATCACGCGTCCGTCGTCCACTGGCAGCTTGCGCGCCTCCTGGAAGCGTGTGACCGATTCCATCAGGGCCGTGCTCATCTGGCCATCGAGGCGACCGCTGTAGAAGCCCGCCTCATTGAGCGCAGACTGAATCTCGCGGATCTTCGCCGGGGTCGCGTTCGACTCGCACAGTACCGAGCGCCGCTCCACGGTGGCATCACTGACTTTGACCTGGCGAGTGATCGTCTCGTACTGGGCTGGGACCTCGATTTCACGCGTCGTCGCGGGCTGATCGATGACTTGGCGCGTCACCGTCTTGTAGACGGCTGGCACGATTTCCTCCCGCACGCTGGCCTGCTGATCGATGACCTGCCGGGTGACCTGCCTGGTCTCGGCCGGAATCGTGATCTTGCGCGTGGATGCCGGCGTGACGAGCACCTGCTCGGTCACGGTCTTGTAGGTCGCGGGGATGACCTCGATGCGCTTCGACTCGCGGCGGACGAGCACCTGCTCGGTCACGGTCTTGTAGGTCGCCGGAATGGGCTCTTCCCGGACCGACTCCGGGCGCACGATCACGGTCTCGGTCACGGTCTTGAAGGTTGCCGCCACCGGTATCTGGCGCTTATATTCCGGCGAGACGAGGACCTGCTCGGTCACCGTCTTGTAAGTGGGCGGGACGACCTCGTAGCGCTTGGTCGCCGGCACCTTGACGACCTGTTCCGTGCGCGTCTCGAAACGCGGGGCGATCGCGACGTTGGCGAAGCA
>CALDYQ010000059.1 GCA_937944385.1 uncultured Burkholderiales bacterium
GGGCGAGCCGGGACTCGATCGGCTGCGCGCGCAGCATCCCGACATCGAATTCGTGCCCGACACGGCCGCCAATGACGAACTGCTGATGGCCGCGGTCGGCAGCGACGACATTCCCTATGCCCTGATCGAGCAGGCGACGCATGACGCCGCGCGGCATGTCCACTTCGATGCCGAGGTGGGCTTCACCGTGACGCCCGCCCTCTCGCGCGGATGGCTGTTTCGGAACGACTCGACGGGCCTGCGTGATCAGGCCGATGCCTTCTTGCGCCGCATCGTGGTGCAGGGGCAGATCGAGGTCGTGCTTGATCGCTACTTCGGGTTTCCGAAGAAGGTGCGCGCGACCGATCTGCAGGTGTTCACCGAACGTGTGGGCTCGCTCCTGCCGAAGTTCCGGAGCTGGTTTCACGAGGCGCAAGAGCAGACCGGCATCGAGTGGCGGCTGCTCGCCGCGCTCGCCTATCAGGAATCGCACTGGAATGCGGATGCGGTGTCGGAGACCGGCGTGCAGGGCTTCATGCAGCTGACCGAGGACACCGCGAAACGACTGGGTGTGACCGACCGGCGTGATCCTTACCAGTCGATTCTGGGCGGTGCGCGCTATCTGGCGATGATCAAGCGGGATCAGATCCCCGCGCGCATCGAGGAGCCCGACAAGACCTTCCTTGCCCTGGCGGCTTACAACATCGGTCCGGGGCATCTCGAAAATGCGCGTATCTTGACCGCGCGCATGGGCCGCAACCCGGACCGCTGGGTCGATGTGCGGCGCGGGCTGGTGCGACTTGCGCGCCCCGAGGAGGCGGCGCAGTTCAGTCTTGGCCCGTGCCGCTGTCTGATGCCGATCGAACTGGTCGAGTCGGTTCGCTCGTACTACGACATCCTGCTTCGGCTCGAGGCGCCACATCGACCGAAACTACTGGCGCAGCCAAGCTGAGACGAGGCGTCCGTCTCTCCCTAGGGCAACAGGGTGTCGGCCGATGAGCCCGACGGCCCGCAGGCGTGCCGGGCGACGCCCGATTCGGACGCATTCCGCAGGGCGGTGGCCGTTTGGCTTCGGCACGCTCCGGCAAGTAGCCGCCCCTCAGCTCGAGAGCGCCGGGCACATCCCGCACGGCTCAGTTCTTCTGGATATTCCAGTACACATTGGCCCCGGCCTTGACCAAGCCGCTCACACCCTTTCGTACGGCGGCGGGGTTCTTGTACTCGCCGAGAATCGCATGGGTGCCGATCTGTGTCGCGCGCAACTGCACCGCCTCGGCGATGCGCTTCTTGTCCGCCTCGGTAGTCGCCCGCGCATACTGGTCACGCAGCTTTTCGAGTTCGGCATCGGTCGGCCAGCCAGCCCAGCTCTTCTCGCCGGCCGCCGCAAGCGGCGCGCTCGTGAGTGGGTTCATGATGTCCGCACCCACCCAGGCGGTCAGGAAGATGTTCCACCCCCCCTGATCCGCGGGCTCCTTCTTGGCCCGGCGCGCGACGAGCGAGCCCCAGTCCATCGTGATGAGATCCACGCGGAAACCGGCCTGGCGAAGCAGCTGGGTGGCGACCAGCGGCAGCTTGTGGATCGACTGCAGATCGGTCGGCCGGAGGATCACGATCGGCTTGCCGTCATAGCCTGACTCCTTGAGCAGCTGCTGCGCGCGGGCCATGTTGCCATTGACCATGAACTCGCTCCCCTTGGGCGTGGCGAGCGGCGTGCCGCAGGGATACATGCTCGGGCAGGTGAAGAACATGCCCTCGTTCTCGGGGCCGACCTGTGCGCGCAGGAAGGCGTTCTGATTCATCGCCCACATCGCGGCCTCACGCACCTTCGGGTTGTTGAAGGGCGGTACGAGGTGATTGAAGCGCAGAACGTACTGGAAGTTGACGGTTCCGGTGTCGACGATCTGCACCCGGTTGTCTTTCCTCAGCACGGGGTACTGCTCGAACGCCGGCTGCTCGAGGATGTCGATCTCACCGGTGAGCAGGGCGTTCAGCTGCGTCTGCGGGTCTTTCAGCGAGACCCATTCGACGCGATCGACGAACACGCGCTTGCCGCCAGCCGTGCCCGAGGGGGGCTCGTTGCGCGGCACGTACTTCGGGTTCTTGACGTACACCGCCTTGACGCCCGGCTGGTACTCGTCCCGCTTGAAGATGTAGGGCCCGGAGCCGGTGTAGTCCTCGATCACCTTGAAAGGATCGGTCTCGGCCACGCGCTTCGGCATGATGAAGGGCACGTTCGACGAGGGCTTGCCGAGGGCATCGAGCACGATGCCGGTGGGCTCCTTGAGCACCATCCGGAAGGTCTTCGCATCTGGTGCCTCGAGGCGATCGACGAAGCTCATCAACTTCTGACCGAAGGCGTCGCGCGCGCCCCAGCGGCGGATCGAGGCGACCACGTCCCCCCGGTCACCGGTTTGCCATCGTGGAACTCGAGACCATTCCTCAGAGTGAAGGTCCAGATCTTGCCGTCCGGCGAAGTCGTCCATCGGTCGACCATCTGCGGCTTGATCGCGCCCTTTTCGTCGGTGCCGAAGAGCGTGTCATAGATCATGTAGCCGTGATTGCGTGTGATGTACGCGGTCACGTTGATCGGGTCGAGGTTCGATGGGAACGCATGCGGGGCGACCTTGAGGGTCTTGCCCTGGGCATGGACAGCCGGGCCGGCCAGCGCGAACGCTGCAGCGGCGATGAACGGGACGGCGAATCGGGTCAGTTTCATCACGAATTCTCCCTTTGACGCACGCAATCGTAGTTCTTGACGAGGCGGTTGAGCGGTCCGGTTTCGTAAAGAAATAACCCCGCCGGAGCGGGGTCTTCCTCGTGCGGGACGTCGCGATTACTTCTTCGCCTCTTCCTTCTTGCCGGCATCCCTGGTCGGATGCGTCTTTCTTGGCCTCGGCTTTGGGGACTTCCTTCGTCTTGGCTTCGGCCTCTTTCTTGGCCTTGGCTTCGGCTTCCTTCTTCGCTTTGGCTTCTTCGGCCTTGGCCTACTTCTCGGCCTCTTTCTTCGCCTTCTCTTCGGCCTTGGCTTTCTTCTCTTCTTCCTTCTTGGCCTTGTCCGCCTTGGCCTTGTCTTCCTTGCTCACCTCCTTGGCGGCTTCCTTCATCGGAGCGTCCTTGCCGGCTGCCGCGGCGGCCGGCTGCGCGGTCTTGCCGGCATCAGCCTTGGGCGCATCCTTCTTGCCGGCATCGGCCTTGGGGGCTTCGGCTTTCTTGGCGGTGTCCCAATCGATCTTGGTCGGACCGGACAGGCTGATCTTGCCCTGCATGTCCTTGAAGGTCTCCGGGCCGATACCGCTCACCTTCTGAATGTCCTCGAGTGACTTGAACGGGCCGTTCTTCGTGCGGTAGTCGATGATGGCTTGAGCCTTCACCGGGCCGACGCCAGGCAGCTTGTCCAGCTCATCCTTGGTGGCGGTGTTGATGTTCACTGCAGCAAAGCTCGCTGCAGCAAACGCGAGCGATGCGACGAGCGCGATCAGACGTTTCATCGTGTTTCCTCTCTCTGGCCCCGGTTTGCTCGCCGGGGGACGTTTCGGGGTGGTGGAGTTCTTGTTGCGGAAGCGAACATCTCCAACCAGGATGCACCGCCTCGTTCGGGACCTCGGACGGTCACGAGAACGCTCGGATTCTAGGCCGGTTGACAGGACGTGAATATGCGTTCGTCGAGCTCGCAGAAGGGGGATGCGCGCGTGGATCAGCGTCGGTCGTGATCCTGCCCGGCCGGCGTCGATGGCGCGGTCGGCGCCCTGGGCTTCGGCAGCAGGGTGACGACGAGGGTGATGATCGTCGGCGGCACCACAAACGAGAGCATCGCATTGGAGAAAACCTCAGCCGCCGCATGCGACTGGGCCGCGAGGATCAGGTAGGCGACATAGGCCACGTAGTAGCCGAGAAACACGGCACCTTCCCAGCGGGCGATTTCCCGCCCGGAAACGAACACCGGCAGGCAGGCGACGGCCACCGCGAGCATGACCCACAGATCGAAATGGAGTGCGGCCTCGGGCACGACCAGCCCGCTGCCCGAGGCGAGCGACGAGAGCCCGAGGCAGCAGAAGATGTTGAAGGTGTTGCTGCCGATCACGTTGCCGGCGGCGACGTCGGCTTGCCCCTCGAGCGCGGCGCCGACCGAGACGGCAACCTCCGGCGCGCTGGTGCCGAAGGCCACCACGGTGAGTCCCACCACGAGCGGCGAGATCCCGGCGCAGAGGGCGAGCTTCGAGGCCCCACGGCCCCACAGACGAGAGTCTCGGCACCGAGGACGAGGGCGACGAGACCGGCGATGAAGAGCAGGGTGGTCAAGAGGGGCGCAACGAGGGGCGACGCGGCATTCTCCGTCAGGATGGCCGTAAACGCGGCGCAGGTGGGCGACAGGTCGGCCCTGTAGCATTCTGTTGGCCCGTTGCTGACCCGTTCCTGCCGTAGCCAGCCAGAGGTCAGCAGCGTGCGACGGGACGGTGCCTTGGCGTGCTCTCAGCCCAGAAGCCTTCAGCATGGCTCGAAGCCGTTCACCGCGTCATGAAGCGGTGGTCTTTCGACCGCCCCTTGCTGTGCTGACACCCGCTGGACCCACCACGCGATCCCGCACTGGGCGACTGCTCGGGGACCTGGGCGCGACCTTTGCCCGTCTCGCCTGGCAGGACCAGGCCGGCGCCGCGTTGCGTGCGGTCGCCACCTATACGACACGCGAATTCCCGACCCCGCTTGCGTTGATCCGACGGTATCTGGGCGAGCACGATTTTCCCTGCCGGATGCCGTGTGTCTGGGCGTGGCGAGCGCACTCGAAGGCGATGAGATCCGTTTCATCAACTCCGACTGGGTGTTCTCGCTGCGTGCCTTGGGGGGGGCGCTGGGCGCCCCGCGCGTCTGGGCGATCAATGACTTCGCCGCCGTGGCCAACGCCATCCCGTCCTTGACGGAACGCGGTCGCCTCCAGACCGGGGGTGGCCCGCCCGATTCGAGTCGCTCCATCGGGGTCGTCGGCGCTGGGACCGGGGTCGGAATGGCCGCGCTCGTGCCGGCGGGGGCGCAGCGCTGGATCGTCGTGCCGAGTGAAGGCGGACACGCGACCTTTCCCGCGAGCGCCGAGCAGGAATGGCGCTGGCTCGGGCCTCTGCGCACGCTCCACGGGCACGTCTCGGTGGAACGCGTGCTCTCCGGGGCCGGGCTCGCCGCGTTGGCGCAGGCCATTGCGCTCGAGCAGGGTCGAGCGCTCTCCGGCCAGGGGCCAGCCGAAGTCGTCGAGGCGGCGCTCGACGGCTCGGACGCATGCTGCGTGGATGCCGTGCGTGCTTTTGCGACGATCCTCGGTTCGGTCTGCGGGAACCTCGCCCTCACGCTGGGCGCCCGAGGCGGCATCTACGTCGGCGGCGGGATGGTGATGCGCCTGCGCGGCCAGTTCGACTGGACGCGTTTCCGGCAAGGCTTCGAAGGCAAGGGACGGCTCGCCGATTTTCTGTGCACGGTGCCCAGCTATCTCACCACGGCCGAGGAACCGGGGCTCATCGGTGCCGCGGCGGTGTTGGACGAGCGGCTGCGGGGCGCGGTGACCTGAGGGCTGTCGGGCGGGCTTCGCAGGGTGAGGGGCGTGCGCCCGTCGGGGTCAACGCAGCAGACGGGGCACGCGCGGAGCGACGGCGGTCAGCAGCTCGTAGCCGATCGTGCCCGCAGCTTCGGCGACTTCGTCGACCGGCAGATTCGCCCCCCAGAGCTCGACCTTGGTGCCGACCTGCGCGAGCGGGAGATCGGTGACATCGACCGTGATCTTGTCCATCGATACGCGGCCAACCAGGCGCGTGCGATGCCCGCCGACAAGGATCGGGGTGCCCGTGGGCGCGTGACGCGGGTAGCCATCGGCGTAGCCCGCGGCGATGACGGCAATGCGCTCGGGCTTGCCGGCAACGTAGGTGCCACCGTAGCCGACGGCGTCGCCCGGTCGCAGATGCTGGATGCCGATGATCTCCGTGCTCAGGGTCATCACGGGTATGAGCCCAAGCGCGGCCGCAGGTCGGGTTGCGTGCGAGAACGGCGTCGCCCCGTAGAGCATGATCCCGGGCCGGACCCAGTCGCCGCCCACACGCTCGAAGTCGAAGCAGGCTGCCGAGTTGGCCACGCTCGTCGCGTAGGGCAAGCCATCGCTCAGGTCGCGGAAACGCTTGAGCTGTTCCAAATGTTGATCTGGCTCATCCGCGCGCGCGAAGTGGGTCATCAACGTCAATTCCCCCACGGCGGCGTTGCTGCTGAGCCGGGTCAGCACATCGCGGCTTCGGCCTGGAGAGAAACCCAGGCGATTCATGCCGGTGTTGAACTTGACGTGCACGTTGACTCGCCGCGAGAGCGGGGTGGTGGCGAGCGTGGCGATTTGCTCGTCGGTGTGAACGACCACGTCGAAGCGGTGCTCGGACGCCGCCTGCCAGTCGAGCGCGGAGAAGCATCCTTCAAGCAGCAGGATCGGGCCGCGCCAGCCGAGCTGGCGAAGTTCGATGGCGCGTTCGATCTCGATCAGCGAAAAACCGTCGGCTTCGGAAAAGCCTTGTCGAGCTGCAGCGATGCCGTGACCGTAGGCATCGGCCTTGACCACGGCATGGATGCGTGCAGATGAGCAAAGATGACGCACGCGGGCCAGGTTGTGCGCCATGGCACGTGTGTCGATGGCGGCCAGGATCGGGCGGGGCATGAAGGCTCGCGGGTTGAATCTGAAGTCCGCTCGAGGTGGCGCAGGGCACGTCACGAAGCGCACGTTCGGGGCACCTATACTATCCGCAAGCAATCAAGGGAAGACAAGCCCACGCGCGTGCGCCGTCCCTGCGGAGCAGCATCGAAGCTGCTGCCGAGCCGTAAGGTCGTGGAACCGAAAGGTTGCCGGGCTTGGGCGGCTGGTGACCGATGGGGCGCCCGCCAGCAGCGAGGAGGTCACGATCCAACCCGTCGATTCACGGAGCGCCGACACCGGCGCGCAACGCTGGCTGCAGCGTGCCCGCGCGTGGTTCTGGCCAGCGCTTGGGCTCGTCGCCGTCATCTGGTCGCTCGACCTCCTCTACACCAAGCTTCAGCGCGAAGTCGCGACGGATCCGGCGATCCGCAAGCTCCTCGAGGAGGGCGGGTTCTGGAGCGACCTGAAGGTCATCGCGGTCTCCATCGCGGATCGCTTGGGCGAAATCCCGATGTCGGGCTACGTCTTCGCCATCGCATCCACACTGGTCGCCTACGCTGCGCTCGCGTGGTACGACCGGATCGCGCTCATCCATCTGCGCAAGGAGAAGGGCATCTCTTGGGGCTACATCGCGCTCAGCTCGTTCGTGACCTATGCGCTCGGTCACAACATCGGCGCCTCCGTCCTATCCGGAGGCATGGTTCGACTGCGTGCGTATACGTCCAAGGGGCTCACTGCGGGCGAGGTGGCGGTCCTGATCGTGCTGTGCACCTATACCTTCGCCTACGGCACGCTGATCCTGCTCGGTCTGGTCTTCGTGTTCGAGCCGCAGGTCGTGGCGCCCCTGGGTGAACTCATTCCGTTGCTCGCACTACCGGAGCCGGTGGTTCGCGCGATTGGCCTCGTGCTCCTGGCAGCGTGTGCGCTCTACGTCGTCGGCTCCTGGCTGCACTTTCCGCCGCGCCGCATCGGTAAATTCGAGCTCATGTATCCGCGGCTGCCGGTGGTCGGCCGACAGGTGATCGCCGCCCCGCTCGAACTCATCGGTGCGGCCGGCATCATCTACTTTGCGCTGCCGGAGCAGGGCAACCCGGGCTACTTCATCGTGCTCGGGGCCTTCCTGCTCTCCTTTTCCGCCGGGCTCCTGTCGCAGGTTCCCGGTGGCGTCGGCGTCATGGAAGCTGTGTTCCTCGCCGTCATGCCCACGATGGCACCCACGGCCGTGGTGGCCGCACTGCTCGTCTGGCGCCTGCTCTATCTGCTCGTACCGCTCGGACTTTCAGTGCCCGTGATCCTCTACTTCGAACGCAGGCAATTCGTGCGCGCGGCGGGCGCGGCGGGCGACGGGAGAGATTCCTCGAAAGGGGGCTGAGCCAGCGTGGGCTCGGTGTTCAGGCGGTGCCGCCAACCTGAGGGCGTGCTTCCAATGCCTGCGTGGCTACGTGGTGGCCACATCGCGCGGAGCGTGAAACATCCGCCCATCGCAATCGCGTGCAACCCTTTAATCTGATGGGCAGGCCGTGTCGGACTCGACACTTTCCACCAAAGGCGCGCGACGCAATGAGTCGGAGCGTTGAGCGAGTCCTCTGGGGCCACGAAGCGGCCCGAGGACGATTGTTTAGCCGTGCCGCATGCCTGAGGTTGTGGGGGTAGGCCGTGTTGGACTTGAACCAACGACCAAAGGATTATGAGTCCTCTGCTCTGACCAACTGAGCTAACGGCCCCCTGTGCGGGTTGATGCCTCGTTGCCGGGCTCGTCGTGTGCCACCGCACACGTCCTCGCCCGTTCGCCTCGCCTGAACCCGCACAGGCAGAGCGAAACAGAATCGGTCAGACCACGAAGCCTTTCAGACGCTCGGCACGGCTCGGATGGCGGAGCTTTCTCAAGGCCTTGGCTTCGATCTGCCGAATGCGTTCGCGCGTGACGTCGAACTGCTTGCCCACCTCCTCGAGCGTGTGATCGGTGTTCATCTCGATGCCGAATCGCATCCGAAGGACCTTGGCCTCCCTCGGCGTGAGCGTGTCGAGCACCTCCTTGCAGAGCTCGCGCAGGCTGTCCTGAACCGCGGCATCGATCGGTGTCAGCGTGGTCGTGTCCTCGATGAAGTCGCCCAGATGCGAGTCGTCGTCGTCCCCGATCGGCGTTTCCATGGAGATCGGCTCCTTGCTGATCTTCATGATCTTCCGGATCTTGTCCTCCGGAATGTCCATCGCCGCGGCGATGGTGGGGGCGTCCGGCTCCTGGCCGGTCTCCTGAAGGATTTGCCGCGAGATGCGGTTCATTTTGTTGATGGTTTCGATCATGTGCACCGGAATGCGGATGGTGCGCGCCTGGTCGGCGATCGAGCGCGTGATGGCCTGGCGGATCCACCATGTCGCATAAGTCGAGAACTTGAAGCCGCGGCGGAATTCGAACTTGTCCACCGCCTTCATGAGGCCGATGTTGCCTTCCTGGATCAGGTCGAGGAACTGCAGGCCACGGTTCGTGTACTTCTTCGCGATGGAGATGACCAGACGGAGGTTGGCCTCGGTCATCTCCTTCTTGGCCGCGCGTGCCTTTGCCTCGCCCGAGGACATCTGCTTGTAGATCTCCTTGAAGTCCGAGATCGGCAGCATGACTTTCTTCTGCAGCTCGATGAGGCCCTCCTGCTGCTCGATGAGCGCCTGGCGGTTCTTGGCGAAGGCAGCGCTGTAGGGGCGCTCGGCGGCGATCTCGCGATCGACCCAGCCCAGGTCGAGCGCGCGATCAGGGAACTGCTTGATGAAGTAATCGCGCGGCATGCCGCACTTGTGCACCATCAGTTCCTGGAGCTTGCGTTCCCGCCCGCGGATTGCTTCGATCTCATTGCGAACCGAGTCGCAGAGCTGCTCGACGATCTTGGCCGAGAAGCGGATGTCCATCATCTCCTCGCTGAGCTTCTTCTGCGTCTTGATGTAGGCGTCGGACTTGTATTCGCCGCGCTCGACGTGGGCAAGCAGCTTCTGGTGGAGCTTGCGGATCGTGGCGAACTTCTCGAGCGACATGGCCCGGAGCTTGGCCAGCAGTTCGGCAGACAGCGCGGCGCTGGCAGCTTCGTCGTCGCTCTCGTCCTCGGGCTCTTCGTCGGACTCCTCGTCCGAGGCGGCCGAGACGGCCACGGTCGGTGCGGGCTCTTCCAGTCCGGCAAGGCCGTCGACCACGTCATCGGCCGGGATCTCGTCCCTCTCGATCTTGTCGGCCAGCGCGAGGATCTCGGCGATCGTCATCGGGCAGGCCGAAATGGCCTGCACCATGTGCTTCAAGCCTTCCTCGATCCGCTTGGCGATCTCGATCTCGCCTTCACGCGTGAGCAGCTCCACCGTACCCATCTCGCGCATGTACATGCGTACCGGGTCGGTGGTGCGGCCGAATTCGTTGTCAAGCTGCGAGATCGCCTGCTCGGCCTCCTCGGCCACGTCGTCGGCGACCTGGATGGCCGTCTCGGTGATGATCATCTCCTCAGCCGCGGGCGCCTCGTCGAACACCTTGATACCCATGTCGGTGATCATGGCGACGACGTTCTCGATCGCCTCGGCGTCCACCAGATCATCCGGCAGGTGATCGTTGATCTCGGCGTAGGTCAGATAGCCCCGATCCTTGCCGAGCGTGATCAACTGCTTGAGCCGCAGGCGGCGGGTCTCCGCATCCACGGTGGGCAGCGGTGCCAAGGCTTCGAGCAGGGCCTGCTGCTTCTTCTCGAGCAGAAGCTGCTTGCGGGTCTTGGGCTTGCCGGTGAGCGGGTTGATTTCCACCTTGGCCGGCGGCGCGGGCTCGGCCGCGGCGGCGGACACGGCAGCCACGTCCCCCGGCTCCGTTGCCTTGGCTTTGTCTGTCTTGGTGGCCTTGGTTGCTCTCGCGCTCTTCGACTCGGAGGCAGGCGCAGGTGTCGCTGGCGCGGCGGGCGCGCTCGCCTTCTGCGTATCCTGCTGGGTTACCGGGTCAGTTGCCGGGGCCTTCGTCGGGCCCTTGGCCGTCGCTGGAGCCTGGGCGGCCGGCTGGGGTGTCTTCACCGGTGTCTCCGTGACAGGCTTTGCCGCAGGCTTCGTCGCGGGTTTGGCCGCAGGCCGGGTAGCCTTGGCTGGGGCTTTGGGTGCCGCTTTGGGTGCCGCTGTAACGGCAGGCTTCTCGGCGGGGCGGGCCTTTGCGGCGGTCACAGACTTGTCTGCGGTCTTGGCTGCGGGCTTGCTCCCGGCGGCCTTGGGCTCCGGCTTTGCCGTCGGTTTGACTTTGGCTGGGCTGGCCGGCTTGGCCTTCGCCTTCGCCTTCGTTGCGGGCTTGCCCTGTGGCTTGGCCGCGGACTTTCCCGCGACCTTCACCGGTGCCTTCGCGGGCTTCTTGGCCGCCGCCTTGGCTGCGGGTTTGACTTTGGCCTCGGCAGTCACGGTTCCCTTGGCG
>CALDYQ010000060.1 GCA_937944385.1 uncultured Burkholderiales bacterium
TGAGCGGTTGGCACGGATGCCGAAGATGCAATCGCCGAAAAACTACAGCGGTCGAGTGACATGATCGTTTCAATACGATGCCGCTCCAATGACAAACGGCGAACTCCCGCGAGCAGGCCTTGCTTGAGAGCAGGCCTTGCGCGAGAACAGGCCTTGCGCGAGAACAGGCCCTGCGCGAGCAGTGAGCGCAGTCAGTCATCCGATGTCACCGCCTTGTCATGCAGGGCTGACACCATGCCAAGGCTTTGGGAACACCGTCGTCTCGGCCGCGCAAGATCGTCGCGTGCCGAGCGTTCGGTCGGACATGGCCACCGCGATTGCGTGTGCCTGCCGTCAGGCGCGGAGTCAGCCGCGCCCTCCCCCAAAGCGCCCTCGTCCCACGTCCCCCGGGGTTTCGGTTCGCGTTTAGGTTGCGGCCCGATTCGCGGCATACTCGCGACCGAAACGGAGCGCACATGAGCAGGAAGGAACGACCCCTCCCAGAAAGCCTTGCCGAGTCCCTCGGCGGACCGGTCGCCGGCCTGTCGGCCCGCGTCGAAGACGACATTCTCGACGGCTATGACGAAGAGCTCGAGATGGAGTTCGAGGAGGCGCGCCTCGACAAACTGCAACGCGGCGACGGCGAAATCGAAAAGCGTCGGCTCGAACGCCGCTTCTACTTCCGCGAGCTGTTCCGGCTGCAGACGGAACTCGTCAAGCTGCAGGACTGGGTGGTGCACACCAAGCACAAGATGGTGGTCATCTTCGAGGGCCGGGATGCCGCGGGAAAGGGCGGCGCGATCAAGCGCATCTCGCAACGGTTGAATCCCCGCGTCGTGCGCACGGTGGCGCTTCCCGCACCGAACGATCGCGAACGCACGCAGTGGTATTTCCAGCGCTACGTGCCGCATCTGCCGGCCGGCGGCGAGATCGTGCTTTTCGACCGCAGCTGGTACAACCGCGCCGGCGTCGAGCGTGTGATGGGTTTCTGCACCGACGAGGAGTACGAAGAATTCTTCCGTAGTGTGCCGGAATTCGAACGTATGCTTGCGCGCTCGGGGATCCAGATCCTCAAGTACTGGTTTTCGATTTCGGACGAGGAGCAGGAGGCGCGCTTCCTCGCCCGCATCCATGATCCGCTCAAGCAGTGGAAGCTCTCGCCGATGGATCTCGAGAGCCGCAAGCGCTGGGAGGCCTACACCAAGGCGAAGGAAGTCATGCTCGAACGCTCGCACATTGAAGAGGCACCGTGGTGGCTCGTTCATGCCGACGACAAGAAGCGCGCACGGCTCAACATGATCCACCACCTCCTCTCGCAGGTGCCGTACGAGGAGATTCCGCACGAGCCGGTGACGCTGCCCAAGCGCGTCCGGCACGAGGACTACACGAGAAACCCGGTCCCGGAGCACATGTACGTGCCGCAGGTCTATTGACCGGACGGTTCAGGTCCGTTCAGAGTCGTCCGGGTAGCATCCGGATGCCATTTGCGCGAAACTGCACAGGTCGTTGATTTTCGAAAGGAGCTTCCGGGTGGCCTACAACCGAGCACAGGCGCGTCGCCTCTGTACTGACGCGGAATACAGCGTATTTCTCGCATCGACCGCTGACCAGATCGGCGCGCTTTCCGAGAAAGCCCTCGTGGCGCACATCAAGCGCAGCCGCACGCTGCGCGACAAATTCAACGACCTGTATCGCCGCCAGACCGAAGCCTCGCGCTTGGCCACCGGAAAGAAGCGCGGCGAAAGTGGAGTCGCCAACGAACGCACGGCGGCCAAAGGAAAGCTCTTCGCCGAAGCGCTGATGCGCTTCGAAGCTCAGCTCGAGCGTATGAAAGCGCGTGAGGCGCGTGCCCAGGCGGGTGCAGAACGCGCCGCCGCGAAGCAGGCCACGCGTCGCGGCACGCGTCTGGCGAGCGGTGGCGCAGCGAGCGCGCTGCTCGCCGGCGCCAAGGCGGGCGCGAAATCGGCAGCGACGAAGGCACCCGGAGCGAAGCGCAACGTCAAGGCCACCGAGCCTCGTTCGGCAAAGTCCGCGTTGCCCAAAGCGCAGGTGAAGGGCAATCCGATCTCGGGTGTGGTTGCGGTGCGCGGCAAAGTTGCAGTGGCCAACCGCCGGGCCAGCACTGCGCGGACAGCGGCCAAGCGTGGTCGCTGAGCGCGCAATGGCGCGAGCGCGCGCGTAGTCAGATTTCGAGCGCGAGCGTCACCCCAAAGCGCTGGGCACGGTCGCGCTCTTCCTCGAGCAGGAACTGCGTGAGCGGATGCGCCTCGAGCCATCGCGCGGCATCACCCTCGAAGCGCAGGCGATAGCCCTGCGCGGTGCGTGCAAGGCTAAACGGAGGCGCCACGCCGGAGCGGCCGTGGCAGACGATGGCCGCGAGGCGCAGGCAGACGAGGCGGTCGAGCGCCTCGGGCGAAAGCGCACTTCGGTCGATCTTCTTGAGACTCCCGGTGTGGCCGAGCACGAGCGCGGCGAGCTGCGCTCGCTCGCGCTCCGAAAAGCCGTAGAGCTCACCATGACCGACGATATAGGCCCCGTGATGGTGGTAGTCCTCGTGCGCGATCGCCATGCCGATTTCGTGGAGCGCCGCCGCGTAGCCCAAGAGATCGTCATCGCTCTTCTCGTCGGGGCGGAGCCCGCGCCAGAGTCGCTGCGCGACTGTGGTGACCGCTTCGGCCTGCGCGAGGTTTGCGCCGTAGCGTGCCTGCATCCGGCGCACGGTGAGCGCGCGCGGGTCTTCGCCTGGGGTCAGGCCGGCGCGGTCGAGCAGGTCGTAGAGCGCCCCGAGGCGAAGCGCGCCTTCGGCCGGGAGCACCTCCTCGATGGCGAGTTCGTTCATGAGACCGGCGAGGATCGCGAGTCCGCCGGGCAGCACGGGCGCCCGAGAGGACTTGAGCGCGTTGAGGCGAACCTGGTCCATACGCCCAACGTCGACGAGCGCCCGCCGCAGCCGATCGAGGCCCGCAATCGTCAGCCGCGTATCGAACGGATTCCCGGTGACGATCTCATAGAGCGCCCTCACCGTGCCCGACGAGCCAAAGGCGCTCGTCCACCCCTGCTTGAACGCCGCGGGCAGCACCTCGAGACGTGAGCGCACGAACACATCCGCCTTCCGGAAGGCCGCACTCGTGACCACGCCGTCAGGGAAGAAATGCTGCGACAGCGTGACCGCGCCGAGCGGAAAAGATTCGGTGAGTTCCGGCGAATAGCCGCGACCGACGATGAACTCGGTCGAGCCGCCGCCGATGTCGAAGACGAGTCGCTCATCTTCGCTCCACGGCAGCGTATGTGCACAGCCGACGTAGATGAGCCGCGCCTCCTCGGGACCCGAGACGACCTCGATGGGCACCCCCAGGGCAGCCTCCGAGCGCGCGAGCAATTCCTCGCGATTGGTCGCCACACGGTAGGTGTTGGTCGCGATCGCGCGCACCGCGTTGGGCGGTAAGGACCCGATGCGCTCGCGGAAGCGCGACAGGGCGTCCTCGGCCTCACGGATCTTTGTGTTCGAGAGCCGATTCCTCGCGTCGAGCCCTGCGGCGAGCCGTACGCTCTCGCGCCAGGTCGACACCGGCACGATCTGGCCGCCTTCGCGCTTGCCGAGGATCAGCCGGAAACTGTTGGAGCCGAGATCGACGGCCGCAAGCAGCGGGCTCGTAAGCGCGATCTTCAATGGCATGTCGAGCTCGGGCCGTGTCCGCGGCCGCTCCGGAGTTTCGATGGCTCCCATTGTCGCGCGTCGGTGCGTTTTCTCCGACCGTTGAGCTGTGGCGCCGAAGCATCGCGCAAGATCGTGACGGCCTGATGGCAACCGCGCTGTCGTGCGCCCGCCTCAGCCGCGCCGCAAAAAAGCTGCGAGCGCAGCGCCCGTGTGTGAGCGCGCGCGGGCCTTCATGACGGTGGCGAGGTCGCCCTCCGCCACCACGCGACCGCCGTCCTCGCCGCCCTCGGGGCCGAGATCGACGATCCAGTCGGCCTCGGCGATCAGGTCGAGATCATGCTCGATCAGGATCACCGTGTTCCCCGCCTCGACGAGCCGGTGCAGGACATGGATCAGCCGCTCGACATCGCTCATGTGCAACCCGACCGTCGGTTCATCGAGCACGTAGAGCGTGTGCGGCGTGCGGCTCGCGCGGCCACCCCGAGCCGGGGCGCCGTCGAGGCGCACCTTCGCCAGTTCGGTCACGAGCTTGATGCGCTGGGCTTCGCCGCCCGAGAGCGTGGGGCTTGGCTGGCCGAGCGTGAGGTAGCCGAGGCCCACGTCCTGCATGAGCCGGAGGGGATGCTGGATCGAGGGTGTGGAGGCGAAGAACTCGACGGCCTCGTCCACCGGCATCGCGAGCACGTCGCCGATCGACTTCCCGCGCCAGGTGACCGCGAGCGTCTCTGCGTTGAAGCGACGTCCATCACAGACGTCGCAGGGAAGTTTCACATCGGGCAGGAAGTTCATCTCCACCGTCACCACACCTGCGCCGGCACACGCCTCGCAGCGCCCCCCAGGCGCGTTGAAGGAGAACCGCCCCGGTCCGTAGCCGCGCAGCTTCGCCTCGGTCGTCTCGGCGTAGAGCCGACGGATCGCATCCCAGAAACCCACGTAAGTAGCCGGGCACGAGCGCGGCGTCTTGCCGATCGGCGTCTGATCGACCTCGAGCACACGGTCGATCGCCTCCCAGCCGCGGATCGCGCGGCAGCCGACGAGCGCGGGTGCGCGTTTGTGCGCCTGCCGGGCTGCGGTGAGCGAGGTGAGATTGGCGAGCACCACCTCGCGCGCGAGCGTGGACTTGCCCGAGCCTGACACGCCGGTGATGACCGAGAGCCGCCCGAGCGGCAGCCGTATGGCGACGTCTTTCAGGTTGTGGAGCGAGGCACCCTCGACCTCGATCATCTGCACATCGGCAGCTACCGGCGGGCGCTGATGAATCGGGTGGCGGAGCGGCGAGCGCAGAAAGCGCCCGGTGACCGATGCGGGGTTTGCCTTGAGCTCCTCGACCGTGCCCGTGGCCACGATCTCGCCGCCGCGTACGCCGGCGCCGGGGCCGAGGTCGATCACGTAATCGGCCCGCCGGATGGTTTCCTCGTCATGCTCGACCACGATGAGCGTGTTGCCCTTGGCCTCGAGCTTCGCGAGCGTGTCGAGCAGCACCTGGTTGTCCCGAGCGTGCAGGCCGATCGTCGGCTCGTCGAGCACATACGCCACGCCCTGCAGGTTCGAACCGAGCTGCGCGGCGAGGCGGATGCGCTGCGCTTCGCCGCCGGAAAGCGTCGGGGCCGAGCGGTCGAGCGTGAGATAGCCCAGGCCCACGTCCTTGAGAAAACCGAGCCGCGAGCGCACCTCGGCCAGCACGTCGCGGGCGATCTCGGTCTCGCGCGCGTCGAGCTCGAGCCGGTCGAGAAAGCCCTCGACCGCCGCGACCGGCAGCGCCACGAGTTCATGGATACCCAGCCCGCGAAACCGGACATGGCGTGCCAGCACATTGAGCCGGGCCCCAGCGCATTCCGGGCAACGCTCGTGACGATCCTGCGAATCGAGGAAGGCGTCGAGCGCACGGTCGGCAAACTCTGCACTCGTGCGCTCGTCTGGCCGAAAGCCGGTGAGCCGCTCGCCGGTGCCCTGACAGGCCGGGCACCAGCCGTGCTTGCTGTTGAACGAGAACTGCCGAGGATCGGGCTCAGGGAAGCTCTGACCGCAGCCTGGGCAGGCCCGCTTGGTCGAGAACGTGCTGAGCTCGGCCTCGCCCGAGCCCCGTTGCCAGGCGAGGACCTGCACGACACCCTTGCCGTAGTCGAGCGCGGTGGTGAGCGCCTCGCGGAGGGCCCGCTCCTGCTTCACGCCGACCGTGATGGTCGCCACCGGCAGCTCGATCGAATGCTCGATGAAGCGGTCGAGCCGCGGCCACGGCGCGGTGGGCACCAACTCGCCATCGACGCGCAGGTGGCCGTAGCCCTTGCCCTTCGCCCACTTGGCGAGGTCGGTGTAGAGCCCTTTGCGGTTGACCACGAGGGGAGCAAGCAGCGTGGCCTGGAGTCCCTTCGCCTCCTTCATGATGCGCGCGAGGATCGCCTCGGGGGTCTGGGGTTCGATCGGGAGGTCGCAGCGCGGGCAGAACGGCGTGCCGAGCTTCATCCAGAGCAGACGCAGGAAGTGATAGATCTCGGTGAGTGTGGCCACCGTCGACTTGCGCCCGCCGCGCGAGACGCGTTGCTCGATCGCCACCGTGGGCGGAATGCCGTGGATCGCATCGACGTCCGGCCGCGCGGCCGGCTGCACGAACTGCCGTGCGTAGGCGTTCAACGATTCGAGATACCGCCGCTGCCCCTCGTTGAAGACGATGTCGAAGGCGAGTGTCGATTTGCCCGACCCCGAGGGGCCCGTGATGACCGTCATGCCGCGCGCCGGGATATCCACGCTCACGTTCTTCAGGTTGTGCTCCCGCGCATGGAGCACGCGGATCGAGGATGCCGCAGTGCGCCCGAGATAGATCCCGGGGGGCTCGCGGACGCCCGTTTCGTTCCGGCGGTCGGCCGCAATCGCCTCCCGAAGCGCAGCGAGCGCTTGAGCGTGTTCCGAAAGCGCCCGTCCGGTGTGCGAGGCTGGCGCATCGACGATGGCCTCCGGTGTGCCAGCGAAGATGACCTCACCGCCGCCATCGCCGCCCTCGGGGCCGAGATCGATCAGCCAATCCGATGCGGCGATGACATCGAGGTTGTGCTCGATCACGAGGAGCGAATGCCCCGCGGCGATCAACTGATCGAACGCACCGAGTAGCGTTGCGATGTCGTCGAAGTGCAGCCCGGTGGTCGGTTCGTCGAACACGAAGAGCTTGCCGCGCGGCTGCGCCGGGTCTTTGGGCGCAAGGCGATTAGGGTGCGCAGCGACCGGCCGCCCCGCCACGCTTTCGGCCAGATGCCCGGCGAGCTTGAGCCGCTGCGCCTCGCCGCCCGAGAGCGTGGGCACCGGCTGGCCAAGCCGCACGTAGTCGAGCCCCACGTCGGCGAGCGGCTGGAGCCGCGCCCGCACCTCCTCGCCCCCGCGCAGGTCGGCAAAGAAGGCGATCGCCTCGGCCACCGTGAGCTCGAGCACGTCCGCGACATTCTTGTCCTTGACACGTACCTCGCGCACCTCGGGCCGAAAGCGCGTGCCGTCGCAGTCGGGGCAGCGCAGATACACGTCGGAGAGGAACTGCATCTCCACGTGTTCGAAGCCGGAGCCGGAGCACGTCGGGCAGCGGCCGTTGCCCGCGTTGAAGCTGAAGGTTCCGGCGGTGTAGCCGCGCTCCACCGCGAGCGGCGCGCGGGCGAAGATCGCACGGATCGCGTCCCACGCGCCGACGTAGGAGACCGGGTTCGAGCGCGAGGACTTGCCGATCGGCAACTGATCGACGAAGACGACATCATCGATGTTCTGGTGGCCGAGGAGCAGGTCATGCGCGCCGGGCGCCTCGGTCGGTCGGCCCTTGGCTTTCATGAGCGCCGGCACGAGCACGTCCTCGACGAGCGTGCTCTTGCCCGAGCCGGAGACGCCGGTGATCGTGACCAGTCCGCCGAGCGGTATCGTCACCGAGACGTTCTTGAGGTTGTTCGCGCGCACGCCCTCGAGCCGGAGGCTGTGCGCCTGGTCGGGCGAGAGGCGGCGTCGAGAGCGCGTGAGGTGCGTCTCGCCAAGCAACCAGTGTGCGGTGCGCGAGCCCCCCGCTGCTTGCAGCGCGCGCGGCGGGCCGTCGTAGACGATGCGCCCGCCGCGCTCGCCGGGGCCGGGGCCGATGTCGATGAGCCGGTCGGCGGCGAACATGATTTGCGGATCATGCTCGACCACGACCAGCGTGTTGCCCGCAGCCTTCAGGCGCTGCATGACGCCGATGATGCGCGTCATGTCGCGCGGATGCAGGCCGATCGAAGGCTCGTCGAGCACGAACAGCGTGCGCGTGAGCGAGGTGCCGAGCGCGGTCGTGAGGTTGATGCGCTGCACCTCGCCGCCCGAAAGCGTGCGGCTCTGCCGGTCGAGCGTGAGATAGCCCAAACCCACGTCGCAGAGGTAGCCGAGCCGCGCGCGGATTTCGCCGAGCACGAGCTCGCCCGCCTCGTCCTTGACCGCACCCAACGGAGCGAGATCGAGCGCCTCGAAGAAGCGGCGCAGGCGCTCGATCGGCAGGAGCATGAGGTCATGCAGCGTGAGGCCCGGCAGGGCTTCGAGCGTCTCGCGCGGAAAGCGGAAGTGACGCGGCGCGAACCGGCGCTCGGGCGCGAGCACCGAGTCGGCCAGCGTCTTCGAGCCCAGGCGGAAGTTGCTTGCCTCGGGCTTGAGGCGCGAGCCCTCGCAGGCCGTGCAGGGCGTGTAGGCCCGGTACTTGGCGAGCAGCACGCGGATGTGCATCTTGTAGGCCTTCGACTCGAGCCAGTCGAAGAAGCGGAGCACGCCATACCACTTCTTGCCGCCATCCTCTTCCCACGAGCGCCAGGCCGGATCGCCCTCGATCACGAAGCGGCGGTCGTTCGGACCGAGCCGGTTGAACGGCACATCCATCGGGATGTTGCGTTGGGCGGCGAACTTGCGCAGATCGTCCTGGCACTCGCGGAAGCTCTCGGTCTGCCAGGGCTTGATTGCGCCCTCGGCGAGTGATTTCTCCTCGTCCGGGATCACGAGGCCGAGATCGACCCCGATCACCCGGCCGAAGCCGCGGCAGGTTTCGCAGGCCCCGAGCGGATTGTTGAAGGAGAAGGTCGCCGCGTGCGGCTCGGCGTAGTCGAGATCGCAGCGCGCGCAATGCAGATCCGCGGAATACCTCCACACGGCGGGCTCGCCATCGAGCACGAACACGTTGACCCGACCGCGACCGGCGCGCAGCGCGGCCTCGATCGCCTCGAGCACGCGCGCCCGCTCGGCCGTGCCCACGCGGAAGCGGTCCTGGATCACGTGCAGCGTCGCCCCGTCACGGGCATGGACGCGCGTGTAGCCCTGCGCCGAGAGAAAGCCTTCGACCTCGGTCTCGGTGAAGTTTTCGGGCACGGTGACCGGAAAGGTCACCGCCACGCGCGGGTCGCCCGCCCGCTCGGCCCGGAGCCGAAGATCGATCCACACCGTCTCGGGCGTGTCGCGCCGCACGGCCTCGCCGCAGCCCGCACAGTGAAGCTGCGCAAAGCGTGCAAAGAGCAGCTTGAGGTGGTCGTTCAGTTCCGTCATCGTGCCGACGGTCGAGCGCGAGGTGCGCACCGGGTTCGTCTGGTCGATGGCGATCGCCGGCGGAATGCCCTCGATCGCATCCACCTGCGGCTTGTCCATGCGGTCGAGGAACTGCCGCGCGTAGGGCGAGAAAGTCTCGACGTAGCGCCGCTGTCCTTCGGCATAGAGCGTGTCGAAGACGAGCGAGCTCTTGCCCGAACCCGACACACCGGTGACGACCGTGAGCTCGCCGGTGCGCAGATCGAGATCGAGATTTTTCAGGTTGTGCTGGCGCGCGCCGCGGATGCGGATTCGTCCAGGTTCAGCGTTTGGCGTGGGCGGCCGCTCGAGGAGCGGGGCCTTTGCTGCGCGGGCGCGACGAGGGCGGCGTGATGGGGGAGTGGGCATGCTTCTCGAAACTGCAGAGGCGCCCGCACGTGGCTGTGCAAACACCGCGAGCTCTCGCCCGCGGTCAGCACCAGGCGGCCAATGAGTGTAGTGACCTCTGGTGACACTCTGTCATGGACACCACGTGTTCAGTGCCCACGCGTTTTGTCCTACCGGACGCGCGATACGCACGACGCAAGAGTATTCGTGCGCGAGGGCAATTTCAGACGATTCTCGGGCAACGACCCGCGGCGTTGAGCTCTACATTCCCCGGGCGTCGGCCGTCAGACGCTCCGCTGCGTGACGCTCCGTCAACGGCCCGAGACGGGCCGCCGCTGGCGTTCATCCGATCGACCTCACCTGGAACTTTTCATGACCCTTTCCGTACAACCACGCTTCAAGCGAACAGCGATCGCAGCCGCGTTCGCCGTTGGCGGCATGCTCAGTCTCTCGTCAGCTTCGGCGGCCGTTCATCGCGATGATCACGGCAACGTCGGCTACGACACGCTCGAGGAGTGTGTGGCGGCCGTCAATGCTGGCACTGCGATCTTCTACCGGCCGCACACCTCGCATCCGCCGCTCAAGCGGGCGGGAGAGGCCGAGGTCAAACAGGGCGTACTGAGTGACCTGACCCGGGCCACCAAAGCGGCGAGCGCGCTCGGCTACGACGCCTCGGGCTACGCAAGCGGCTCCTGTGACCTGGGCGTCGGTCGCTCGAAGGACCGCGACGGCGTGAGCCGAGCGCTGATCGGAAAGTGGATTCCGTATGCGCCGTCGATGCCGGTGAACCTGTATTCGAATGCCGCAGGCGAGATCGTCCGCGCCACGATGCAGCAATGTGACAACAACTTCTCGAAGAACCTGCCGCGCCCGTTGGGCGCGATTGCGGTCGCGAGCGAATGCTTCGCCAACGTCGCGATCGCCCCGCGTTTCGAGACGCGCACGGAACAGGTCGTCAAGGTGCCGGCGACCAAGCGCTACGAGGTCGTCCCGCCCACTTACAAGACGGTGACCGAGCAGGTCCTCGTCTCGCCGGAATACAAGCGCCAGATACCGGTGGCGGCCACCTTCAAGACCGTGACCGAGACCGTGATCGTGCGCCCGGAGTCGGTCCGGGAAGAGCCCATTCCGGCGACCTACAAGACCGTGACGGAGCAGGTGCTCGTCCGCCCCGAGTCGAAGCGCATCGAGGTCATCCCCGCGACCTACAAGACCGTGACCGAGCAGGTCATCGCTACGCCAGAACGCAAGGAACTGCGCGTCATCCCCGCGACCTACGCGGACAAGGAAGAGCGCGTCATCGATCGCCCGGCCACCACGCGTGTCGAGACGATCCCGCCCACCTTCAAGACCGTGACCGAACAGGTGCTCGTCGCGCCGGAGACGGTCCGCTATGAGCCGATCGATCTGCCGATGCGCGCGGTGGCCGAGCAGGTGCTCGCGGCGGCGCCTGGCAAGCGCCTCGAGACGGTCCCGGGCACGCTCAAAACCGTCACCGAGCGCGTGCTCGTACGCGAGGCCTCGAAACGGCTCGAAACCGTGCCTGCAGTTTTTGAGACGGTCACCGAGCGGGTCAAGGTCGCCGATGCCACACGCGAGTGGAAGCGTGGTCAGGCGTGGATCAGCCGCGCGCTTGCAGTGCGTCCGGCCGCGGGCTTTACCGTGGGCGCCGACGGAAAGGTCGATGGCGCGCGGGTCGACACCTCGGCTGTCGCCCCCGCTCAGGGGGCGGTCGCGGCGACGGTGACGGGCGAGGCTCGTCCAGTGGGCGGTCCGCAAATCGCGCCCGGAACGCTCATCGGTAAGGATGACGATGTTTGGTGCCTGGTGGAGATTCCAGAGCGCTACGAACTCGTCTCGAAGCAGGTGCTCAAGACGCCTGCCACGGTGCGAGAGGTCGTGGTGCCGGCCGAGTATGCCGAGGTGACGCGCCAGGTCATCGACCGTGAGGCGACCGTACGGGAGATCGAAATCCCGGGGACTTACCAGACCGTCACGCGCATGGTGATCGACGTCGACAAGCTCAAGGCTGCCGGCTACAAGTTCAACGACAAGGGCGACATCATCGCAACGCCCTCGGGCGATCGCGTGCTCCGCGCTGCGGATGTGCCCGGAGCTTCTGCCTCGGGCTTGGCGACAGCCACTCGCGGTGCAGCTTCCGGCGCCGAGGGCTACGTCCGAGAAGTCAAGGTGCCTGCGGTCTACAAGACCGAGACCCGGCAGGTCATCGATCGTCCGGCCAGCGTGCGTACGATCGAGGTGCCGGCGACCTACAAGACCGTCAAGACGCGCGTCATGGTCACGCCGCCTCGGACCGAGGAGGTGGTCATCCCGGCCACCTACAAAACCGTGACCCGCCAGGTCGTCGACCAGCCAGCAAGCACGCGCGAAATCTCGATCCCGGCCGAGTACAAGACGGTGACGCGCCAGGTCGTCGACACGCCGGCATCCACGCGCAAGATCACGATTCCGGCCGAGACCAAGCAGGTCACCCGGCAGGTCATCGATCAGCCGGCCAGCGTGCGGGAGGAGATCGTGCCGGCCGTCTACAAAACGGTGACGCGCCAAGTCATCGATCAGCCCGCGACGACGCGCGAAATCGAGGTCCCAGCCCAGTACGAGACGATCACTCGCCAGGTCAAAGTCAGTGATGCCACCGTGGAGCGGCGCTCGGTACTGTGCGAGTCGAACGCGACCCCGGCCAAGATCCGCGAGATTCAGTCTGCGCTCAAGGAGGCGGGCTTCTACAGCGGTCGCCTCGACGGCCAGATCAGCAAGGCCCTGATGGAATCGGTCACGCGCTTCCAGGAGTCGCGCAAGCTGCCGGTGGATGATGGTCGCGTGATCAACATCGACACCGTGAAGGCGCTCAAGGTCTCGCCCCAGTAGCACGCCTTCGCTCAGGCGCCGGTGGCGCCTCGTGTCGGACAGACGCCCGGGCTGGATCGCCCGGGCGTTTTCATTTGCTGAGTTCGCGCAAGTCGACTTCGGTCAGGAAGTGGGTTCGCCGGCTTTGCCGTTTCCCGGCGCCTCTGCAATCGCGCTTGGTAGCCGCCGCATCTCGCCGGTGCGATCGATTTCGAGCACCTCGCGGGCGAAGGCGATGCGCGGCGCGGCCAC
>CALDYQ010000061.1 GCA_937944385.1 uncultured Burkholderiales bacterium
TAACTGGAGCGCCGCTCATGAAAGCCGACCAGCACGCCGCCCTTCTTGGGCACATGCCGCACCGACAGCCGGGCGCGCATGCGATAGCCCCAGGCTGGGCCGCTGATGGGCGGGTAGATGATCTCGGGGCGCACGTTGCCGATGCGCGCGAGGTTGTCCTCGAGCACACGCTGTTTCGCGGCCACCTGCGCGGTGGCCTCCAGATGCTGCATGCTGCAGCCGCCACAGACGCCGAAGTGCGGGCAGCGCGGCGATGTCCGCTGCGCAGAAGGCTGCATGATCCGCTCGACCGTCGCACGGTCGTAGTTGGGCTTGTGGCGGGTGATGCGCGCTTCGACCACCTCGCCCGGCAGTGCGCCCTCCACGAACACGGTCTTGCCGGCAAGGCGCGCGATGCCCTGGCCTTCGTGGTCGATCGATTCGATGGAGAGGATGACGGTGCTCAAACCGGCCCCCGGCCGATGGAAAGCCCGCGATTTTGCCAGCGCCTTTGACGCAGGAGCGCGGGGGGAGGGGGGAAGGGCGCCGCGCTTTCCTAGAATCGGTGAGATGTCCCAACCGCTGCCGGATTCCGACCGCGCGCGTGCGCCGGTCATCCTCGCCGTCGAGACCTCCACCGAGATCGGCTCGGTCGCGCTGGTTCAGGGGGGCGAGCCGCTGGCCGAGGCGCATCATGTCGGCGGGCCCGAGCTTTCGGCGTGGGTGCTGCCGGCCATCGAGCGACTGCTGCACGACTGCAGCCTGGCCCGGCCAGACGCCGTCGCGTGCGGCATCGGACCGGGGGCCTTCACCGGCGTGCGCACGGCGTGTGCGACGGCTCAAGCACTGGCCTGGGGCTGGTCGGTGCCGCTCTACGCGGTGGGCTCCCTCGAGGCGTTTCTCGTCACGCGACTCGTCCTGGCCGAACGGGACGGCATCGCGCCGCCGAACGGTCGGTGGGGCGTGCTCATGGATGCGCGCCAGGGGGAGACCTACGCCGCCGTCTGGGAGGTGAGCGATGAGCCCCCTGGTGCCGTCGGCTCTCAGGGAAGGGCAGGAGGCGCTGGCCACTGCTCCCTTTCCCCCGGGGAGAGGGTGGGGGTGAGGGGCAATCTGCTTCGGTCGGGCGTTCTGCGGCCCATTGCCTCGCCCACCCTCGTGCCGGATGCAGCGCTCGCATCCTGGCTTGCGGGTCAGCAAGTGGGGCATGTGCTGGGCAGCGCTTGCCGGAAGCCGGGCGCGCGCGGACTGCCGCTCGACGCGAGGATCGATCTGGACGACCTGCTCAGGCAGGCAGCCGTCGGAGTCGCACGGCTCGCCGAGACCACGGCGTCGCGGGTCGATCCCCTCGATCTGCAGCCGCTCTACGTGCGTGACCGCGTCGCACTGACCGAGGCCGAACGTGCTGCCCACCGACTCGGCCTGGCCGCCCCGTCGAGTGCGGCCGGGGTCTCGTGATGCCGCTCAACTTCTCTACCGCGACGGTCGGCATCGCCTGCCCGGAGGACGCACCGCGGCTTGCGGCCATCGATGCGTGCTCGAATTCGCACCCCTGGGGCGAGGCGGATTTCATCGCAGCATTCCAGGCAGGGCATCTGTGCCTGACGGCACGGGACGATGCGGCAGAGGTGATCGGCTTCGCTCTGGGGCGCGCCTTGCCGGACGAGGCGGAGCTGCTGCTCATCGCGGTCGATCCGGAGCGGCGCCGCGAAGGCGTCGGACGACTGCTGCTGAGCACGCTCGAGGCCCGGCTGGCCGAGAGCGGCGCGCGTGTCATGCATCTCGAAGTCCGGGCGAGCAACCACGCTGCGCAACGTTTCTACGCGGCGCTCGGCTACAGCGTGAGCGGAAGGCGCCCGGGCTATTACCCGGCGGGGGCTCACGCGAGCATGCGGGAGGACGCCATCCTCATGACGCGTTCGCTGGCGATGGAACGCACGTCATGAGCGAGCGGTTCAGCGAACTCGCGTGGATGCTGCGCGAGATGGGGATCGGGCCCCTCTGGCGGCGTCGCAATGGCCAGGGTGGCCCGACCACCGACGCAATCGAGGGGCAGGCGCAGGCGAAAGCCCCACACGGCGTGGGTGTGCTGCCACCTGCGCGACAGGCCGCACCCCGGGGTGCTCACGCCCCAGACGCCGAAGCCGAGAGAGCGGAGGCCATCGACATCGCGGCGCTCGACTGGGCCGGGCTCGAGTCGGCCATTCGCGCCTGCAGGCGCTGCAAACTTGCCGCCACCCGGACGCAGGCCGTCCCCGGGGTGGGTGACCGCAAGCCAAGCTGGTTCGTGCTCGGCGAGGGCCCGGGTGAGCAGGAGGACCAAAAGGGCGAGCCCTTCGTCGGCCCGGCCGGACGGCTGCTCGATGCAATGCTGGCCGCGGTGGGCAAGCGCCGCGGCGAGGGGGTCTACATCACGAATGTGGTCAAGTGCCGGCCACCGGGCAACCGTAACCCCGAGCCCGACGAGATCGCGGCCTGCCGCCCCTGGCTCGAGCGGCAACTCGCGCTCGCGGCGCCACGGCTCATCCTCGCCGTGGGCAAGTTCGCGGCGCAGACGGCGCTCGGGCGCGAAGACACGGTGGCCGGCCTTCGGGCCCGGGGCGGCCCCTGTGTGCTTGCCGGCAGTACCGCTCCGGTGGCGGTGACGTATCACCCGTCCTATCTGCTTCGAACACCTGCAGACAAGGCCAAGGCGTGGGAGGACCTCCAGCGCGCGCTCGCGCTCACGGGGGGCGATTCATCCGGTTGCACCGCGAGCCCACCGCAGCAGGATTGAAATCGTCGCCAGGCGCGGGCATATTCCCCCGCAAAATCCACAACGACACAAGGACGACACCATGACTTCGTTTTTCAAGCGTGCCTTGACGGCACTCGCAGGCGTTGCCGCTGCGCTCGGGCTTTCGGGATGCGGCTACAACGACTTGGCCCAAGGGGAGGAGTCGATCAAGGCGGCTTGGGCCGAGGTGACCAATCAGTACCAGCGGCGCGCAGACCTGATCCCGAACATCGTCAACACGGTCAAGGGTTTTGCGCAGCAGGAGCAGGACGTACTCACGCGCGTGGTCGAGGCGCGGGCGCGTGCCACCCAGATCACCGTCTCGCCCGACATGGTCAACGACCCGCAGGCGATGCAGCGCTTCGCCGCTGCGCAGCGGGAGGTGGGCGGGGCGCTCTCGCGCTTGCTCGCCGTGGCCGAGAACTATCCGCAACTCAAGAGCGACGCGGTGTTCCGGGATCTCACCGCCCAGCTCGAGGGCACCGAAAACCGCATCGCCGTGGCGCGTAACCGCTACATCAAGGCGATCCAGGGCTACAACAACGCCGTGGTCTCGTTTCCGACCAACATCACCGCGATGATCTTCGGCTTCAAGAAGAAGGAGCAGTTCCAGGTCGAGAACGAAGAGGCGATCAAACAAGCCCCGACGGTGGACTTCTCGAAACCGGCGGCCCCGGCGAAGCCTTGATCGCTGAACCTTCGGGACGGTCAACGCACCGGTTGGGGCTTGGATGATTGCCGGGCGAGGTCTGGGTGCCGTTGCGCCCCGGGAGGCACGATTCATGCGCAAGGCACGCCTACTGTGCTTCGCGGCGCTCGCCTTCCTGGCCGTTGCGCTTGCCTTGGCCCATGCGCAAGATGGCCTCGCGCCGATTCCACCCCTGTCCTCGCGGGTCACCGACACCTCGAATACGCTCTCGCCCGGCGATCAGGCCACGCTCGAGGCGCGGCTCGAGGCGTTCGAACAGAAGACCGGGGGGCAACTCGCGGTGCTCGTCGTGCCGACCGCACGGCCCGAGACCATCGAGCAGTACGCGCTTCGGGTGGCCGAGGCGTGGAAGATCGGCCGCGCCGGGCGCGACAACGGTATCGTGATCGTGCTCGCGATGGCCGAGCGCAAGGTGCGCATCGAGGTCGGCCGGGGCTGGGAAGGCGC
Source organism: uncultured Burkholderiales bacterium (assembly GCA_937944385.1). Classification (GTDB taxonomy): domain Bacteria; phylum Pseudomonadota; class Gammaproteobacteria; order Burkholderiales; family Casimicrobiaceae; genus Casimicrobium. The sequence goes on from CALDYQ010000061.1 coordinate 3,912, forward strand.
GCTGCCCGATGTCGAGGCCAAGCGCATCATCCGCGAGGTCATGGCGCCGTTCTTCAAGCAGAACCAGTTCGCGCAGGGACTCTCCGCCGCAGTCGACAAGATCGAGCTTGCGGTCGCCCGTGAAGGCCAGAACACCGACGGCGCATGGCAGAAGTCGCATCAGGCCGACTCGATGGAGGCCATGGCCGAGCAGATGAGCGACATGCTGCCCTTCGCGTTGGGGGCTGCGCTGATCGGCTCGTTCTTCCTGCCGCCGATCATGATTGCGGGCGGTACGGCCGTCGGGGCCTATCTTCTGACGTCCTCGGTGCAGGCGGCTGCGGTCTTCGGCGTGTTCGCGCTGGTACTGGCCAGCATCCTGCGCGGCATCTTCGGCTCGTTCGGGCGGCGTCCGGTGGGCGGACGACGAATCCATCGGGATCGCGGCAGCTTCGACGGCCCATGGATCTCCACGGGAAGCCCGAGCGGCTGGAGCTATGGCGGCGGCTCTTCGGGCGACAGCGGCTGGAGCGGCTGGAGCGGAGGGGGCGGCGACTTCGGCGGCGGCGGTGCCTCGGGAGACTGGTGATGGCCGCACGCAAATCTGCCTCACGGGCCGCACCACGCACCTACGGACAGCGCCTCTGCGCGCATCTCTTCACGCCCCGGCGCGTCGTCGACAAGGCGCTGCCCGAGGCGGCGATGGATCGCCTCGAACAGGCCATTGCACTGGCCGAGGCAGGTTCGAGCGGTCAGCTCCGGCTCGTCGTCGAGGCCCGTTGGCCGCTCGCTCACGTGCGCTGGCAGACGCCGCGCGCCCGTGCGCTCGAGTGGTTCTCGCAGATCCGCGTCTGGGACACCGAGCACAACAACGGTGTCTTGATCTATCTGCTCTTTGCCGAGCATGACGTGGAAATCCTCGCCGATCGGGGCTTCAATGGCCGCGTGAGCGCGGAGGACTGGGAGACGATCTGCCGCCGCATGGAAGCCGCCTTCGCCGAAGGCCGGTTCGAGGATGGCCTCACCGAGGGCATCGCTGCCATCGGCGAGCTGATGCGCAAGCACTTCCCGGCCGAGGGGGGCGCCAACGAGCAGCCGGACCGACCGATCGTGGCCTGAGAGACGGAGAAAGCTTCTTCCCCGGATGGAGGGCCGTTTCCTCGGTTGCCTGCCGCAACACGCGAAAATGCGATGCTTTGATCCTCGATCCGCATCGACGCCGCCTCGAGCCTCGCGCCCTCGGCCGTCGCTCACGCCCAAATGACCGCCACTTCGCCCACCCCCGAATCCAGCCCCGCCCCGACCGACGAAAACCACATCATTGCCGAGCGACGAGGCAAGCTCGCTGCCCTTCGCGCGGCAGGCAATGCGTTTCCGAACGACTTTCGGCGCAGCGATCTGGCGGGCGATCTCGCTGCCGTCCACGGGCACAAGAGCAAGGAGCAACTCGAGGCCGAGAAGCCCGAGGCGACGATCGCCGGGCGGATGCTCCTGAAGCGCGTCATGGGCAAGGCGAGCTTTGCTACCGTGCAGGATATGTCGGGGCGCATCCAGCTCTACGTCAATGACGACGGCGTCGGTGCCGAGACGCACGCCGCGTTCAAGCACTGGGATCTGGGCGACATCGTTGGTGCCTCGGGCACGGTGTTCAAGACCAACAAGGGCGAGTTGTCGATCCACGTGAAGACGCTGCGCCTGCTGACCAAATCGCTGCGTCCGTTGCCCGAGAAGTTCCACGGCCTCACCGATCAGGAGCAAAAGTACCGCCAGCGCTACGTCGATCTGATCGTCACGCCGGAGACGCGTCGTGCCTTCGAGATCCGCTCGCGGATGGTGGCCTTCATCCGCAACTTCTTCGTCGAGCGGGGCTACCTCGAGGTGGAAACCCCAATGATGCACCCGATTCCGGGCGGCGCAGCAGCGCGGCCTTTCGTCACCCACTACAACGCGCTCGATCAGGAGATGTTCCTGCGCATCGCGCCCGAGCTCTATCTCAAGCGCCTGGTCGTCGGCGGCTTCGAGCGCGTGTTCGAGATCAACCGCAACTTCCGCAACGAAGGGCTCTCGACACGACACAACCCCGAGTTCACGATGCTCGAGTTCTACGAGGCCTATCAGGACTACCACTACCTGATGGACCTGACCGAGCAGCTCCTGCGCAGCTGCGCCCAGAGCGTGCTCGGCACGACGACGCTTCGCTTCGGCGAAGCCGAGATCGACCTGGGTCGCCCGTTCGATCGGCTCACGATGGCCGAGGCGATCGCCAAATACAACCCGAACTTCAGCGCGGCACAACTCGCGGACATCGACTTCCTGCGCGCCGCGGTGCGGGTGGCGGGCGAGGAGGTCTTGCCGACCGATGGGCTCGGCGTCCTGCAGCTCAAGCTCTTCGAAGCGACCACCGAGGAAAAGCTGATCCAGCCCACGTTCATCATCGCGCACCCGGTGGATGTCTCGCCGCTCGCGAGGGCGAATGACGCGAACCCCGAAGTCACCGACCGCTTCGAGCTCTTCATCACCGGCCGCGAGATGGCCAACGGCTTCTCGGAGCTGAACGATCCCGAGGACCAGGCCGCACGCTTTCTTGCGCAGGCCCGCGCGAAGGAGGCAGGCGACGAGGAGGCCATGTACTACGACGCCGATTACATCCGCGCGCTCGAGTACGGCCTGCCGCCCACGGCGGGCGAAGGCATCGGCATCGACCGTCTGGCGATGCTCTTTACCAACTCGCCGTCGATTCGGGATGTGATCCTGTTTCCGCAGCTCAAGCGGCTTGCCGACGAAGTCTGAGTCTTCAAGCCGCAAAAGCCGATCGACATTCGAGGAAGCCGCATGGCAACGAAACCAGGGAAATCACGCAAGGGCGGGGATCGTTTCGAGCGTTTCCGTGTGAACGGCAAGTTCAAGCTCGCCGAGATCGACCCGGAGGCCACACCGCTCTCGCGGGGCGACGAGGGGGCGTTGAAGGCGCGGCTCGATACGCTCGCCGGGGAGTTGGACACGCTTCAGGATCGGCTTCATTCCACCGGCCAAAGACGGCTCTTGCTCGTGCTTCAGGGCATGGATACGAGCGGCAAGGACGGCACCATTCGCTGGGTGTTCTCCAAGACCTCGCCCTTGGGCGTGCGCGTGGCGGCGTTCAAGGTGCCGACCGAGGAGGAGCGCGCGCGCGACTTCCTCTGGCGCTGCCATGCGGTCGTGCCGCGCGCGGGCGAGATCATGGTCTGGAACCGAAGCCATTACGAGGACGTGCTGGTGCCCGTGGTCAACGGCTGGATCGATGAGGCCGAGACGAAGCGCCGCTACGCCCAGACCAACGATTTCGAACGTCTGCTCGTCGAGACGGGGACGACCGTTCTGAAGTGCATGCTGCACATCAGCAAGGACGAGCAGAAAAAGCGCCTTCAAGCGCGCATCGACAACCCCGCAAAGCACTGGAAGTTCAGCATGGGCGACCTCGAGGTGAGAAAGCGCTGGGGCGAGTACATGAAGGCGTACCAGCGGGCGCTTGCAGCGACCTCGACCGCGTACGCGCCCTGGTACGTGATTCCTGCGAATGACAAGCTGCACCGGAACGTGATGGTGGCCGAGTTGCTGCTTGCCGCCTTGAGGGCGATGAGCCTGCCCGAGCCCGAGGCCAACCCGGCGCTTGCGGGCCTGGTCGTCGAGTAACGCCCGGGCTGTTCTTCGCGCGCGGGCCGCGTCGACCGTCGGGCGGACGCTCTGGCACGCCGAGCGCACGGCTGACCTGTGTCGAGTCAGGCGAATTTCAAGATCTTGAAGTTCGTCTGCGGGAGCGCACTTTCGGGGCAGGGAGGCGGATGACGCCTCGGTTTACAGACACTACAGACTCGAAGGAGATCCCACCATGCATCCTCTGCTTGCGCGCACCAATGTTCCGTCCCTGTTCGATGAGTTCTTCCGGGATATGTCCCCCGGCTTTTTCGTGAAGCCGCTGCACGGCGACGCACTTCCCGCGCGCATCGCGGTCGACGTGAGCGAGAACGAGATGGCCTACACCGTCCATGCCGAGATCCCAGGCGTCAAGAAAGAAGACATCCATATCGACATCGATGGCAACGTCGTGACGTTGCGCGCCGAAGTGAAGCAGGAAGACCGGAAGACCGAGGGCGAGAAGGTGCTCCGAAGCGAGCGCTACTACGGCGCAGTCAGCCGCAGCTTTCAGTTGCCGATGGAGATCGACGCGAGCGCTGCCAAGGCGAAGTACGACAACGGCGTTCTCGCCGTGACGCTGCCGAAGAAGATGGCCTCGACCGCGAAGCGGCTCACGGTCGAGT
>CALDYQ010000062.1 GCA_937944385.1 uncultured Burkholderiales bacterium
AGGCGGCACGGTGCCGATCCTCGGCAATGACTCACTGGGTCCGGTGTTCAATCCTCCGGTTGGAACAGGCGGGCTCGCCAGCGTCACAATCGTTCCGGGCGCCAACACTACGCTGCCCGGGGCCACGCTCAATCCGAGCCACGAGATCGTCGTTCCGCCAGGAACGCCGCCGGGCACCTACACGGTGGAGTATGAGATCTGCGTCAACCCGTGCGATCGGGCGATTGCGACGATCGTCGTGGCCGACACGACTGCGGATCTTGCCATCCAGAAGAACGGTCCTGCGAGCGTGGGCATCGGTGGCACGGTCGTCTATACCGTGACCATCAGCAACAACGGGGTGGCCGCGGCCGATGGCGCGACCTTCAGTGACACGCTGCCTGCATCGCTGTCGGGCGTGACCGTGGCCTGCACGAGCACCTCCGGTGTCGGCACGACCCCCTGCGGTTCGATTCCGGTGACGCTCTCGGGCTCCACGATCACCGGCAGCATCCCTGCCTTCCCCTCGGGCGGCAAGGTGGTGCTGACGATCACCGGTGTTGCGACCGGCACGAGCGGCACATTTGTGAACACCGCGACGGTGACCAATCCGCCGAGCACGACCGATCCGAATCCGGGCAACAACACGAGCACGGTCTCGACCATCATTGCGACACCGATCGACCGCGCCGACCTGTCGGTGAGCAAGGTCGGGACTAGCGCTGCGCTTCCGGGCGGGTCGATCGCCTACACGATCGATATCGTCAACGCAGGTCCGGGGGCGGCCGATGGTGCGGTGTTCACCGACACGGTGCCTGCGGTCATCACCGGCGTGACATGGACGTGCACGGCGAGCGGTGGCGCCGTCTGCCCTGCGTCGAGCGGCAGCGGCAACACGATCAGCCAGACGATTGCGGTGCTGCCGATGAATGGCGCGCTGCGCTACGTGATCACCGGCACGCTCTCGGCGATGGCGCTCCCCGGTGCGAGCGTGTCGAACACGGCCGCGATCAGCCCGCCCACGGGAGTGACCGATCCGGAGCCCGGCAACAACACGAGCACCAGCACGACCACGGTGGTCTCGGCGACTCCGCCGAGCGCCAATGTGGCCATCTCGAAGGTTGGCCCATCGACGATTGCGTCGGGTGGGGCGGTCGTCTACACGATCGTTGCGGTCAACAACGGTCCGGATGCCGCCGATGGCACCGTGATCACTGACACGGTGCCGAGTGCACTGACGGGGGTGACCTGGACCTGTGTGGGTACGGGCGGGGCGGTGTGCAGCGCGGCCTCCGGAAGCGGCGACGTCAACGTGACGCTGACCAGCTTCCCGAACGGCGCGCAGGCGACGATCCGCATCAGCGCCACGGGGCCGAGCTCGGGCTCGTTCCAGAACACGGCGATCATCTCGCCGCCGCCGACCGTGGTCGATCCGGATCCGACCGACAACATCGGCGGTCCGGTGATCACGAGCGTGCCGCCGACGCCGGCTGATCTCGTCACGACGGTGACGCTGAGCGGCGTGGGCTTCCAGGCGGGTGATCTGGTCACGGCGACGGTGACGCTGTCGAACCAAGGTGGCAGCCCGGCGGCCGACGCCGTGGTGACCTTGCAGTTGCCGCCTGGGGTGATCGTGCAGACGATCTCGGATGGCGGCACCTACAACCCGGTGACGGGAGAGGTGACTTGGCCGGTGATTCCGTTCGTGCCGCAGTTCACCACACGGTTCTCGGTGTACACGGTGGTCTTCTCGGCACCGACGGCTGGCGGCACGGCGGTCTCGACGGTGACGACCCCCGACCCGGAGGTGATGCTGTCGAACAACCCGAGCAGCGCAGTCTTCGCGACCAATGCGCCGGTGGTGCCGATCCCGACCGTACCGTGGTGGCTGATTGCTGCCGCGCTCGCCTTCGTCGCAGGACGGCGCCTGAAGCAGAGCCACTGACCGCTCTGACAACAGCCGACAACGGGCTCCTTCGGGGGCCCGTTTTCATTTGCCGGAGCGGCAACGAAAGAAGCCGGGCCCACGTCCGACCGAAGCCCGCCTCGTTTTTAAAATACTGGACAAACCTAGAAGGCACGAAGAACCGTGGAAGAACTGATCTCTGAAGCCCGAACCCTCCATCAGCAAGCAGCCGGCAAGCTGGCAGAACTTCGGGGGTTACTTTGAATACGACCAGAAAAAGCGCCGCCTCGAGGAACTGAACGCAGAGTTCGAGGACCCGCACATCTGGGACAACCCCGACCGCGCTCGCGAGTTGGGACGGGAGAAACGGCTCGTCGAAGGGACGGTGAACCAACTCGATGAGCTCGAGCGCTCGGTCTCCGGCGGTGACGAGTTGATTGAGCTCGCCGTCGCGGAGCAGGATGTGTCGACGCTCCAGAGCATTCGAAGCGACTTGACCCGTGTGCTTGCGCTACTGAACGATCTGGAGTTCAAGCGCATGCTCTCGGGCGAGGCGGATGCTTCGAACTGCTTCATCGACATCAATGCCGGATCGGGGGGCACCGAGGCGCAGGACTGGGCGGCCATGTTGCTGCGCATGTACTGCCGCTACGGTGAGCGTCGGGGCTTCACCGTCGAGGTGACCGAGGAATCACCGGGAGACGTGGCGGGCATCAAGAGCGCATCGATCAAGCTTTGCGGTGACTACGCCTACGGATATCTCCGCACGGAGACCGGCGTGCATCGGCTCGTTCGCAAGAGCCCGTTCGATTCCAACGCGCGGCGCCACACGTCGTTTGCTTCGGTGTTCGTCTACCCCGAAGTCGACGACTCGATCGAGATCGACATCAATCCCGCGGACGTACGTACCGACACTTACCGCGCCAGCGGTGCCGGTGGTCAGCACATCAACAAGACAGACTCCGCCGTGCGGCTCACGCACATCCCGACGGGCATCGTCGTGCAATGCCAGGACGGCCGAAGCCAGCACTCCAATCGCGAGGTGGCGTGGCAACGCCTGCGCGCCCGGCTCTACGAGCTCGAATTGCGTAAACGCATGGAAGCGCACCAGAAGCTGGAGGAGACGAAGACCGACATCGGCTGGGGCCACCAGATTCGCAGCTACGTACTTGACCAGTCGCGCATCAAGGACCTCAGAACCGGCTACGAGACGGGCAACACCCAAGCCGTCCTCGATGGCGATCTCGACGGGTTCATCGAGGCCTCACTCAAGGCAGGGGCTGCGCTCGGCAAAGGCGCGGTCGAGGAGTGATCCACCGTGCCCGCAATCGCCTATTCCCGCCTGCTCCAGTTGCCCTCGCAAATTCTGGGTGAGCTTTGCACGCTTCGGCCTTAACGTTTGGGCGACGGACAGGCGCTGTTCTCGGAAAGCGAAGAGAATCGCGAGGAACTCAGCCGCTGGTTGCCCTGGGTGGGCCAGCACCAAAGCGTCGAAGATGCCGAAAGCTATGTTCACGACATGGCTGGGCGCTGGCAGACACCGGAGTCGCTGATCCTCGCCATCTTATTTATCGAACGACGAACGTACGCTCTACGGCGGAACAGGCTTCCACGGCTTCGACTGGACCGTCCCCTCGTTCGAGATCGGCTGGTTTCTACGCAAAAGCGCACACGGCCGCGGCATTGCGACGGAGGCAGTCCGCCTTGGTTGCATGCTCGCCTTCGAGCAGATGAAGGTCAATCGCGTCTGGGGCTCCGTGGATGTCCTCGATGAGCAAAGCGTGCGTCTGTTCGAGCGGGTAGGCTTTCTTCGCGAAGCCCATCTCCGCGGTGAACGCCGTGATCACCATGGGCAGCTACGCGATACGCCGATCTACGGCATGCTTGCGCGCGATTGGGCGGCAACGAAGGGCACCTTGAACGCAAGAGGCGACGGATAGCTGAGGGGCTCGATTCGCCGGATGGCCGGGTCCGCGGACCGGTCACGCAGCACCGGTCCAGGCTGCGCGACGCGATGGGGCATCGCAGCCGTGTCGTCGTGGTCACGTTCCGGCAGATGTTCAGCGCGACCGCGTCATGGCCTCGAAGAACTCGCGGTTGTTCTTCGTTTCGCGCATGTGCTTGAGCAACTTCTCCATCGCCTCGATTTCATCCATTTCGGAGAACAGACGGCGCAGGATCCACGTTTTCTGGAGCACGGACGGATCGAGGAGAAGCTCTTCGCGACGCGTGCCGGAGCGGCCGATGTTGATGGCGGGATAGACCCGCTTCTCGGCCATGCGGCGATCCAGATGGATCTCCATGTTGCCGGTGCCCTTGAATTCCTCGTAGATCACGTCATCCATTCGGCTGCCGGTGTCAATGAGGGCGGTGGCGAGAATCGTGAGCGAACCGCCCTCCTCGATGTTGCGCGCCGCACCGAAGAAGCGTTTGGGGCGCTGAAGCGCATTGGCTTCGACACCACCGGTGAGCACTTTGCCCGACGAGGGCATGACCGTGTTGTAGGCGCGCGCAAGACGCGTGATCGAATCGAGCAGGATCACCACGTCTTTCTTGTGCTCGACCAGGCGCTTGGCCTTCTCGATGACCATCTCGGCGACCTGCACGTGGCGCGACGCCGGTTCATCGAAGGTGGACGCGACCACCTCGCCGCGCACCGTGCGCTGCATGTCGGTCACCTCCTCCGGCCGCTCGTCGATGAGCAGGACGATCAGCACGACGTCGGGGTGATTGCTCGCGATCGCGTGGGCGATGTGCTGGAGCATGACCGTCTTGCCCGACTTCGGCGGGGCGACGATGATGCCGCGCTGGCCCTTGCCGATCGGGGCAACGATGTCGATCACGCGGCCGGTGATGTTCTCCTCCGCCTTGATGTCGCGCTCGAGCTTGAGCGGCTCATCAGGAAACAGCGGGGTGAGGTTCTCGAACAGGACCTTGTTCTTGCTCGCCTCAGGCGGAAGGCCGTTGACGCTGTCGAGACGCGTCAAGGCGAAGTAGCGTTCACCTTCCTTGGGCGTCCGGATCTCGCCTTCGATCGAGTCGCCCGTGTGCAGATTGAAGCGACGCACCTGCGACGGCGAGATATAGATGTCATCGACGCCTGCGAGGTAGCTTGCCTCGGGACTGCGCAGGAAACCGTAACCATCCGGCATCACCTCGAGCACACCGGAGCCGCGGATCACCTCACCCCGCTTGGCTTGCTGCTTGAGGAGCGCGGAGATCAGGTCGTGCTTTCGCAGGCGATTGGCGTTCTCGAGCTCGCTGGCTAGCGCCATTTCAAGCAGCTCGGCGGCTGACTTGGACTTCAGTTCTGCAATATTCATGCGTGGAGATGAAAGCGGCGTTCAAGCCGTGAGCACGTGCCTGGATGCGAACGCCATATCGGCGGAGGGTGATAGGCAAACGAAAGGAAAAATCGGAAGAACCAAGCGGACCGGGCGAGAGGTCGGAGCCTGCTCGCATGTGAGGCGCTGGAAGCGTCTTCGATCGAGTAGCCGACTTTGGCCATCAATCCGACGCCGCGGGGAAACCGCTTGGCTGCGCTGCAGCGTCGTTGACTGCGCTACGGTATTAAACCGTTCACGCTCTCAGGCATCTGGAGCGATTGTCAAGCACGCTCCTCAAATTTTGACCCTGAGTTGGAGGACTGTCAAATGACGGCCGCACCGCACCAGCGCCCATGAGTCTGCGCCGTGCGTGCCCGAGCCGCGTCGTTGTCGATGGCGCCCGCTCCCGACGGCGGCTTGACGAGCGGCAGGGGCGTGCCCTGCGGCCCGGAATCGGGAATTAGACGTTGGCGTCGACGAAGGCAGTCAATTGTGCCTTCGACAGCGCGCCCACCTTCTGGGCGGCCAATTGGCCGTTCTTGAAGATCATGAGGGTCGGGATGCCCCGGATGCCGAACTGTGCAGCCACCGCGCGGTTGTCATCCACGTCGACCTTGGCCACCTTGATCTTGGCCGCGTGTGAGTTTGCAACTTCCTCAAGCACTGGGGCGATCATCTTGCAGGGGCCGCACCATTCGGCCCAAAAATCAACCAGGACCGGCTTGTCCGACTTGAGCACCTCGCTCTCGAAGGTCTCGTCGGTGACATGGGTGATGTTCTCGCTCATCGCGCGCCTTTCTCATCGAATATTGGGCCGGTTCTGATTATCGCAATGATCGTTGGGACCGAACGCCCAACCTCAAGCAGACTCGCGACGCCGTCAGGCGTCGTGACGGGAGATTGCGGAGCATAGGATCGGGGCGACGTTGGGTCCGCGCCGACCCCGAGGGTTCACCCAATCACCCAAGTGAAGTATCGCGGCACCTTCTATAATTTAGTTTTGTTCCAAATCAAGTCTTGTTTACCATGAATCGTTCTGCATCGGCTGTGATGGCGTTCGCCGTCACCATGGTCGCCGGCTTCGCGCATGCGCAAGGCGGCGCAACCGGCAACGCCCCAGCGGGCGACGCCAAGGCAGGGGCACAGAAGGTGCAGATGTGCCAAGGCTGCCACGGCATCGCGGGTTGGCGCACCGCCTTTCCCGAGGTCTACCACGTCCCGAAGATCGGCGGTCAGCACGCGCCGTACATCCTCGCATCGCTCAAGGCCTACCGGAGCGGCGAGCGTAAGCACCCGAGCATGCGGGCCATTGCGATGTCGCTCACCGACAAGGACATGGCCGATCTTGCGGCCTACTATGCGGAGGAGAAGTAAATGAAGGCGTTCACGTTTGGCACCTTCACTGCGGCAGTGGTTATCGCGCTCGCCGCTGCGCCCACCGATGCACGGGACATCGCAGCGGGTGCGGCCAAGGCGGCCGAAGTCTGCGCGTCCTGCCACGGCAAGGATGGAAACAACGACGCGCCGGATTTCCCGAAGCTGGCAGGGCAGTACGAGGACTACCTGGTCAAGGCACTGCGCGACTACAAGTCGGGTGAGCGCAACAACGCCATCATGAAGGGCTTCGCGTCGGCGCTCTCCGAGCGCGACATCCGCAACCTCGCGGCGTACTAGGCATCTCAGAGGACCGCTCTGCGCGTCAGATACTGACTGGCCGGGATCGCGTCCATGAGCGACGGCTCTTCGGGGCCGTCGTCGTTTCTCATTCCGTAACGCGCATGACGGTTCACTGGCTGAGCCCGGCGTCGCGCGGGATGCCCGTCGATACACTTGCGCGATGCTGCTCGCTGTCAAGCGATGGTGGTCCCGGCCTCGGGCCAACCGTCGCCGCCGCTCGACGTTCTCCGACACCACCCACGCACGGCTGCAGCTTGCGCGGTCGTGGTTTCTGTGGTTTGCCTCGCTGACGGTTCTGCTCGGGGCCACGATCGCCATGCTCACGTGGTCACCGCTCGATCCCGCATGGTCCACCACGGGCAGGCGCGTCGTGCCCGGCAATGCGCTGGGTACGCCAGGCGCGTGGTTCGCCGACATCGCGCTGTTCGCGATCGGCGCGTCGGTCCTCTGGTTGTTCGTCTTCGCGCTCCGCGCGCTCTTCGAGCGGCGACCGCGACGCGCTGCGTCCGACCCGACCGACGACAGCGGCCCGCGGTGGTGGCAACGCGCCTGGCCCCTCTGGCTTCTCTTCCTGGTCGCTGCAAGTGCGGGACTCGAAGCCCTCGGGTTTTCGCGTCGTCTCGCCGGTCTGCCGCAGGGCGCGGGTGGCGTCCTCGGGCAGATGGTGGGGTTCACGCTCATGCGCTCGCTGGGCTACGTTTCTGCTGCGTTGCTGCTGGTCTGCCTCACGGTGGTGTTTGTCACCCTGACCTTCCGGATTGCCTGGCTCGATTGGGCCGAGCGCTTGGGTAGCCTGCTTCTGGACGGGCGGGACCGCTGGCGGGCGCACCGTGAGCGCCAGAGGGAAGTCGCGCGTGATGAGGCACTGGCAGCACCGCTCGTGGCCGAGCGCGAGGCCTTCGTCGAGGAGGAGGCGCGCCGGGTGGAGGAGCATGCGCCGATCACGATCGTGGAACCGGCGGAGCCGGTCGTGCTCTCCGAGCGGGTCGAGCGCGAGAAGCAGACGGTGCTTTTTGCCGAGTTGCCCGACACGGTGCTGCCCCCGCTCGCGCTCCTCGAGCCCTTGCCGAAGGACCTGGCGACGGTTTCACCCGAGACGCTCGAGTTCACCTCGCGCCTCATCGAGCGCAAGCTCTCCGAGTTCAATGTGCCGGTCAAGGTGCTTGCCGCGTACCCCGGGCCCGTCATCACACGCTACGAGATCGAGCCTGATGTGGGCGTGAAGGGCAGCGCGATCGTCAACCTCGCAAAGGACCTCGCCCGCGCGATGAGCGTGACGAGTATCCGCGTCGTCGAGACGATTCCCGGCAAGAGCTGCATGGGGCTCGAGGTGCCCAATCCTCATCGGCAGACGCTCGCGCTCCTGGAAGTGCTGGGAAGTCCGGCCTACAACGACTCGGCGAGCCTGCTCACGCTCGGGCTTGGGAAGGACATCGCCGGCCGTCCCGTGGTGGCGGATCTTGCGAAGATGCCGCATTGCCTCGTCGCGGGGACCACGGGCTCCGGCAAATCGGTCGGCATCAACCAGATGATCCTCTCGCTGCTCTACCGGGCCGAGCCCAAGGACGTGCGGCTCGTCCTGATCGATCCGAAGATGCTGGAGCTCTCGGTTTACGAGGGCATTCCGCATCTGCTCTGTCCGGTGGTCACGGACATGAAGCTCGCGGCGAACGCGCTCAACTGGTGTGTCGGGGAGATGGAGCGCCGCTACAAGCTGTTGAGCGCGACGGGTGTGCGGCAACTGTCGAGCTTCAACACCAAGGTGCGCGAGGCCAGGGCGCGCGGGCAGCCGCTGCCGAACCCGGTCTCGCTCACGCCGGATGCACCCGAGCCGCTCGATGAGCTGCCCTACATCGTGGTCGTGATCGATGAGCTTGCCGATCTCATGATGGTCGCTGGCAAGAAGATCGAAGAGCTGATCGCGCGCCTCGCGCAAAAGGCGCGCGCAGCAGGCATCCACCTCATCCTTGCGACACAGCGGCCCTCGGTCGATGTCATCACTGGCCTCATCAAGGCCAACGTGCCCACGCGCATCGCCTTCCAGGTCGCAAGCAAGATCGACAGCCGCACGATCCTCGACCAGATGGGGGCCGAGGCCCTGCTCGGACGTGGCGACATGCTTTATCTCGCCGGAGGCACGGGCGTGCCGATGCGGGTGCATGGGGCCTTCGTGACCGATGACGAGGTGCACCGCGTGGTCGAGCACTGGAAGGCTCAAGGGCCGGTGCAGTATGTCGAAGGCGTGCTCGAAGGCACCGACGAGGACACGCTGAACGAAGTGCGCGGCGGCGCGTCGAACGACGGCGAGCGCGATCCCCGTTACGACGAAGCCGTCGCCATCGTGCTCGAAAGCCGCCAGCCCTCGATCAGCTATCTGCAGCGGCGCATGCGCATCGGTTACAACGGCGCCGCACGGCTCATCGAGGCCATGGAGCAGGCCGGTATCGTGTCGCGACCGAATGCGATGGGCAAGCGGGAAGTGCTCGTCCCGTCCAACAAGGAGTAACGAGGCGCCATGAAGTGGGTTCGCGTGGTTCATGCCTTCATCGTGGCCGGGGTCGTCGGACTATGCAGCGCAGCGGGCGCATCGACGGCGGCGCTGGCCGAGTTCCGCGCTTTCACGCGTGACCTGACGAGCCTCGCTGGCCGCTTCACGCAGGAGGTACGCGACAAAAACGGCCGTGTGAGTCGCGTCTCGTCGGGCAGCTTCGTCATCGCTCGGCCGGGGCGCTTCCGCTTCGACTACGAGAAGCCCTACCGGCAGACCATCGTGAGCGACGGCACGACGGTGTGGATCCACGACGAAGACCTCAATCAGGTCACGATCCGCACGCTCGGCGAGACCGTGGCCGAGCAACCGCTCGCGCTCTTGCTCGAGCCGGCACGCGCCGAGGCGTTGTTCGAGCTCAAGGCTGGGGCGCCAGCGGGTTCGGTCGGGCTCGTCACGGCTGCGCCGCGTCGCGCCGACGCGGCCTTCAGCGACCTGGTCGTGGCGATGGTCGGGCGCGAGCCGCGCGAGATCAGCTGGCGCGATGCGCTCCTGAACCAGAACACGCTGCGCTTCGAATCCCTCACCCGGAACGGCCGCGTGAACGCGGAGACCTTCGCTTTCACCCCGCCCAAGGGGGCCGACGTGCTCCGTCAGTGATCCAGGGCGCGACAACCGAGCCATCTCGACCGCTGGCCGAGCGACTGCGTCCGCGCGCACTCGACGAGGTGGTCGGGCAGTGGCATCTGCTCGCGCCCGGCGCGCCGATTGCAACTGCAATCGCTGCACGCACGCCGCACTCGATGATCCTCTGGGGGCCGCCGGGTGTGGGCAAGACCACGCTCGCGCGACTGATCGCGCAGGCGTTCGAGGCTGAACTGATTCCGATCTCTGCCGTCTTGGCCGGGGTGAAGGACATCCGTGAGGCGATCGAGCAGGCGCGTGCGAACGAGGCGCTCGGGCGCGCGACCCTCGTCTTCGTCGATGAAGTCCACCGCTTCAACAAGGCGCAGCAGGACGCCTTCCTGCCGCATGTCGAGGCGGGGCTCTTTACCTTCATCGGTGCAACGACCGAGAACCCCTCGTTCGAGGTCAACTCGGCGCTGCTCTCGCGCGCCCAGGTCTATGTGCTCGAGCCGCTCGATGCCGAGGCGCTCAGCACGTTGTACGCGCGGGCCCGCGCGGCGCTCGGGGCGGGCTACGAGCTCACGGCGGAAGCCGAGGCGCTCGTGATCGACTACGCCGATGGCGATGGGCGGCGCTTGCTCAACCTCGTCGAGCAGCTCGATGCCACCGCCCGCGCGCGGGGGCTCACGCAGGTCACGCCAGAGACGGTGCGCGCGGTGCTCCAGCGCGGCCGGGCGCGCTTTGACAAGGGCGGCGAGCAGTACTACGACCTCATCTCGGCGCTCCACAAGAGCGTGCGGGGCAGCGATCCGGACGCCGCGCTCTACTGGTTCTGCCGCATGCTCGAAGGCGGGGTCGATCCGCTCTACATCGGCCGGCGCCTGGTGCGAATCGCAAGCGAGGATATCGGGCTCGCCGACCCGCGCGCACTCGAGATCACACTCAACGCGGTGGCCGCCTACGAGCGCCTCGGCTCGCCCGAGGGCGAACTCGCGCTCGCTCAGGCCTGCGTCTTTCTCGCGGTCGCGGCGAAGAGCAACGCGGTCTACACCGCCTACAAGGCTGCGCGACGGCTCGCCGCCGAGAGCGGTACGCGGCCGGTGCCGCTCCGGCTGCGCAATGCGCCGACGCGGCTCATGAAGTCGCTCGGCTACGGCGAGGGCTACCGCTACGCGCACGACGAGCCCGAGGCCTTTGCCGCGGGCGAACACTACTTCCCGGACGACATGGCCGCAGTGCGCCTCTACGAGCCCACCGACCGGGGGCTCGAAGCCCAGATCGCAGAAAAGCTCGCGCGGCTCCGGGCCTCGCGGAAGGACAGTCATTGACCCCGCCCCCGGCCCCGGCCGACGAGCGTCGGCTGACGCGGCGCGGTATGGTGCTCATGGCTTGTGCCATGCTCGCTTTCGTCGTCAATGACGCGATCATCAAGCTCGTTTCGCGTGATCTACCCTCGGGACAACTGATCGCGATCCGTGGCGCCTTCGCGAGCGTCCTGCTGCTTTTGCTGTGGCGCGTTGCGCCGCAGCTGAAGGGGGCGAAAGACGGCGCGGCCGACCGCGCCACGCTCGCACAGCTTTTCGAACGCCCGGTGCTCGTGCGGGCGCTGTTTGACGCGATCGCCACACTCCTCTATCTCACGGCCCTTTTTCACATGCCGCTCGCGAACGTGACCGCGATCAACATGATGACGCCGCTCGTGATTGCGCTCATGGTCGCACTCTGGTTTGGCGAGCCGTTCGCCGCAGGGCGCTGGCTCGCGATCGGCGTGGGCTTCGCGGGCACGCTCCTCATCGTTCAGCCCAAGGCAAGCGACTGGAATGCCTGGTCGCTCTTCGCGGTGGCCTCGACCCTGTTCCACGCGCTTCGGGACCTCGCGACACGGCGGATCCGCGCAGGCGTACCCTCACTGCTGCTCACGCTCTCCACGGCGCTTGCGGTGCTCGCCTTCGCGCTTTGCCTGATCCCGTTCCAAGGGCTCGTCCCGATGACCGCGGAGCACGCTGCGGCACTCGCGGCGGCGGCGGTGTTCCTCGCGCTCGGCTACTTTCTGTTGATCGCCTCGATGCGTGCCGGCGACATCACCGCGATCGCGCCTTTCCGCTACAGCGGGCTTCTCTTCGCGCTGCCCTTGGGCTACCTGTTCTTTGGCGAACTGCCCAACGCGCTCGCTTGGGCCGGCATCGTGCTGCTCTTGATCGCAGGGCTGGCGATCACCCGACGCGCCTGAGCGCAGCCGCTTCGGGGGCCTGGTGGTTCGCTGCCTCGGCCGCGTCGGCGAGCGCCTCGCCGATCAGCAGCACGGCCGGGCTCTCGAGCCCCACGGCAGCGAAACGCTCGCCCATCGTGCTCACGGTCGCGGCGATCCGCCGCTCGGCCGAACTCGCCGCCCGCTCCACCGCAACCACCGGCGTGTGGGCCGGCATACCGCCCGCCAGGAGCGAGCGCGCGAGCTCAGAGGCTCTCGCCACCGCCATGTAGACCACGAGCGTGAGACCGCTCGTGGCGAGCGCCTGCCAGTCGATCTCGCGCCCCTCGGCGCCGTGTCCAGTGATGAATGCAACCCCGTGGGCGTGGTCGCGATGGGTGAGCGAGGTGCCCACCCCCGCGGCCGCCGCGATGCCCGCCGTGATGCCGGGCACGACCGCCCAGGGGATACCGACGGCGTCGAGTGCAGCGATCTCCTCGGCCAGTCGACCAAAGATGCCCGGGTCGCCGCCCTTGAGTCGCACCACGCGCCACCCCGCGAGCGCCTCGTGCACCATCAGCCGCTCGATGAAGGCCTGTGGGGTGCTCGTGCAGCTGCCGCGCTTTCCGACACGGATGACGCGCGCCTGCGGACAGAGCGCGAGGAGCGACTCGCCCGCGAGCTCATCGATGAGCACGACCTCGGCCTCGGCGAGCAGCCGCGCGGCCTTCACGGTGAGCAGCTCCGGGTCGCCCGGCCCGGCACCGATGAAGTGCACGAAGCCGCCGGTACGCTCCGTGCGTTGGGTGGGCGAGGTCGGCTCAGTGCGTGGCATGGACGAGCTCCATCATCAAGTCGGCTTGCGCCGCTATGGCGGGCGGCATCGGTTGTTCTTCGGCGATCACGGCCTCGATCGAGCGCCGGGTCGCCTCCGGGTCGACAGTCTCGATCGCATCCGCGGTCGAACCATCCGACCACGGCCGAATATCGATCACACCATCGCGGCATACGTGCGCGAGGACGTCGCGCCGGGGGTGCCAGTGGGCTTCGCCTTCGCAGCCGCGGTAGACGATGCCGCGACCGCCGGCGGCCTGAAGGTGTCGGGCCAAGCGAACCAGGTCATCTGCGTGCGTGACCGGCAGCGCGCGCCAGGCAGCCGGAGCGGGCAGGAGGAGCTTGGCGAGCGTGTGGGGCGTGCTTCGCACACCGATCTGCCAGCGCACGTCGAGCAGGCGGGCGAGCCGCGGGTGGAGCGCATCGATCCGCCGCTCGCGGAATTGGGAGAACACACAGACCTGCTCGAGCAGGTCGCGTGAGGGGTCGTCCGCCGCCACGATGATCACATCGGGCTCGAACACCTCGACTTCGCGCAGCAGTGACGTGCCCTGCGCCGAGATCGAGCGGACACGATGGCCGGAGCGAGCCACCTCGGCCTCGATCGCAGGCACGTCATGGTCGGTGTGGTGCAGGAGCAGGAGGCGCATAAGGAAGAAGAGAGCTTGCTGCGGTGCAGCACGCAAGAAGCGCGCCGGCTCGGATCGTGGGGCTTGAAAGCCTGCGGAGGTGCCCTAGCTGATAGGGGACTGAACGCTTTAGCGCCGAGGTGGAGGTACATCGACGCCTCGGCGTGATCGATCGCACCGACGGGCCGGTCGAGCCCGCCCCGGCCATCCAGACGACTCTTCCGATCTCATGAGTACACAACACCCTTTTCAGGCCGAAGTCGCCCAACTCCTGCATCTCGTCACCCACTCGCTCTACTCGAACAAGGAGATCTTCCTCCGTGAGCTGATCTCGAACGCCTCCGACGCCTGCGACAAGCTGCGCTTCGAGGCGATCGAGAATGGGGCGCTCTACGAGGACGCGCCAACGCTCGAGATCCGGGTGAGCTACGACAAAGCGGGCAAGACGATCACGATCGAGGACAACGGCATCGGGCTTTCGCTCGAGGAGGCGATCGAAAATCTTGGCACGATTGCCAAGAGCGGCACGCGCGAGTTCATGCAGCGGCTTTCGGAGGCGCGCCGCAATGATGCCAAGGCGGAAGGCGCACTGATCGGCCAGTTCGGCGTGGGCTTCTATTCCGCCTTCATCGTGGCCGACCGGGTGACCGTGGAGTCCCGTCGCGCCGGGCTGCCGCCCGAGCAGGGCGTGCGCTGGACGTCCGAAGGGACGGGGAGCTTCGAGACCGAAACGATCACGCGCGCGAAGCGCGGCACCGCGATCACGCTTCACCTGCGTGAGGATGCCGGGGAATTCCTCTCGGCCTGGCGCCTGAAGGCCATCATCGGCAAGTACTCGGAGCACATCTCGCTGCCGATTCTCATGCCCAAGGAGACGTGGGACAAGGACAAGAACGAATATGTGACGAGCGATGAATGGGAGCAGGTGAATGCTGCAAGCGCGCTCTGGTCTCGTCCCAAGAAAGACGTGACCGACGAGCAGTACATCGAGTTCTACAAGCAACTCGCGCACGACGGCGACGCGCCGCTTCTCTGGAGCCACAACCGCGTCGAAGGCGCAACCGAATACACCCAGCTGCTCTACATCCCGTCCAAGGCGCCGTGGGACCTCTGGAACCGTGACAAACGCGGCGGCCTCAAGCTCTACGTCAAGCGCGTCTTCATCATGGACGATGCCGAACAGCTTTTGCCGCTCTACCTGCGTTTCGTGAAGGGGGTGGTCGACTCGGCCGACCTGCCGCTCAATGTCTCGCGCGAGCTCCTGCAGGAGAGTCGCGATGTGAAGGCGATCCGCGAGGGCTCGACGCGGCGCGTGCTCACGATGCTCGATGAGCTCGCATCCTCCGGGGATGAGGCGGACCGGAAGAAATACGCCGACTTCTACCGCGAGTTTGGCGCGGTGCTCAAGGAAGGCCTCGGGGAGGACTTTGCCAACCGCGAACGCATCGCCAAGCTCCTGCGCTTTGCTTCGACCACATCCGACGATGTCGCCGTGTCCTTCGCCGATTACAAGGCGCGGATGAAGCCCGGGCAGAAGGCAATCTACTACCTCACGGCCGATTCGCTCGTCGCGGCGAAGGGCTCACCGCAGCTCGAGGTCTTCCGCAAGAAGGGCATCGAGGTGCTGCTCATGACCGACCGCGTCGATGAGTGGGCGCTTCAGTTCCTGCATGAGTTCGATGGTACGCCGCTTCAGAGCGTGGCCAAGGGGGCGGTCGATCTCGGTGAGCTCGAGGACGAGGCTGAAAAGAAGGCGGCCGCCGAAGCGGCCGAGGCGATGAAGCCCGTCGTCGAGAAATTGAAGACCGTGCTTGCCGAGCGTGCGAGCGATGTGCGCTCGACGACCCGTCTGAGCGATTCACCGGCCTGTCTGGTCGTGCCCGAGGGCGCGATGTCGCCCCAGATGGTGCGTATCCTCAAGCAGGCCGGTCAGCCGGTGCCCGACACGAAGCCAATCCTCGAGATCAACCCCGGGCACGGGCTCGTCAAGAAGCTGCACGGACTCATCGGCACCGAAGGCCCGTTCGCCGATCTGGCGCACGTGCTGTTCGACCAGGCCGTGATCGCCGAAGGCGGCCTGCCGGACGATCCGGCCGCCTATGTACGGCGGGTGCAGGCGATGCTCGGCTGAGACGCATGGCCGTGCTGGTGGCCACTTGGCCGACAGACGCGCCAGGGCATGCGCCCGCGAGCGGTGAAGGTGCGGCGTAGCGGTGCCGGGGCGCAACGCGCGACTCACGACGCACGTCGCACGTCGCACGACGCATGACGCGCGACGGGGGGGTTGCGATGCACTGATCGCACCCGGTAAGCTCGATCGCCACACAACGAGCGATCCGCCATCATGAGTAAAGGCCTCCGACTGTCCGAAAAGTGGTTCCGTCGCGGGCTTTGGCTCGTCGCCCTCGTTTTCGCCGGGTTCCTCGTCGGTCTGGGCGGGTTGGTGGTGAGCGATTTGCCCCAGGTCGAGTCGCAGCTCACGCGCGAGCGTTTCCTCGATGCCACCGCCGCCGCGCCAGTGACCGTGCGACTCGAGGCGATCGAGCGCGAATCACGTAATCTCGCCGAGACGCGGGAGCGGGCCCAACTCGCGCTCACCACGGCACGCAACGAAGTCGCGAGCGCCGAGCGCAGTTTTCGGGACTGGCTGGGCACCCGCACCGCCACGCAGCGCAGCGAGCAGGACCCGGAGGTCATCGCGCGCACCCGCGCGCTCGATGGGCTTCGTGCAAAGGCGCGCGAGGCCGAGCGTGCGCTCGAAGCCCTCGACACCCGCGCCACGACGCTTCGGCAGGAGCAGGCGCGTCTGCGCGCCTCGCTCGCCGAGCTCGAAGCGAGCGCGGACGCCCGGCTGCGTCAGGAAGAGCGACGGCAGGAGCTACGGGTGTTTCTCTACCGCCTTGCCCTCACGCTGCCGCTCATCGCCGTGGCCGGCTGGCTGTTCGCGAAGAAGCGGCAGAGCAGCTACTGGCCCTTCGTCTGGGGCTTCATCTTCTTCGCGCTGTTTACGTTCTTCGTCGAGCTCGTGCCGTATCTGCCGAGCTACGGCGGTTATGTGCGCTACATCGTGGGCATCGTGCTCACCGTGGTCATCGGGCATTACGCCATCCGCGCCATGCAGCGCTATCTCGAGCGGCAGAAGGCGGCCGAGGCCGAACCCGAGACCGCGCGCCGCGAAAAGCTCGCTTACGACCTCGTGCTCGCCCGGCTGGCCAAGAAGGTGTGCCCAGGTTGCGAACGGCCCCTCGATTTTTCCGACCCGACCATGAACCACTGCCCGCACTGTGGCATTGGCCTCTTCGATCGCTGTCTGGACTGCAACACTCGCAAGAACGCCTTCGCTCGCTACTGTCACGCCTGCGGCGCACCGGCAGCGCAGAGCGTCGGCGCCACCGCCACGCCTTGACTTCGACGACGCGAAGACCCGAGATCGCCGCGAATCAGAATCGACACCGTCCGTCGACAGCGACCCGGCACACAATCGAGCGCATCCAACCGGGGAGGGTTCGTCGTGCGTCGTTTTCCTTTCGTGCGGGCCCGCGCGGCCCTGTCCGCAGCCGTGCTGGCGACCTTGGCGGGCTGCGGCGTCCAGCCGGTCGGCTCTCCTCCGGCGGCCGTGTCCTCGATCTCCGAAGCCGCCCCGACCCCGCCGCGCGCGCCCGCTTTCTTGGCGATGTCGACCACGCGGGGCGCTTCGAGGCTCCGGTGCTCACGACCCACGGCATCGACGACGCCACCGTGTTCGTCGAGTCCCAGCATGAACTCGCTGCGCGCATGCAGGCCGCGGGCCGGGGTGACCGGCTCGTGCAGACGTTCGTCGACTCGCGCGAGCACAGCTATCTCGGCGACGCCACCTATCCGCCGCTCCTCGAGGCGCTCCTCGCCTGGGTCGAGCGGGGTGACAAGCCCACCCCCGCGGGCATTGCCGAGCGTTGTCGGCAACGGCAGTCGGTTGCGAATGCGCCCACCGCCGACTGCCGGTTCCGGCCGGACGACGTCGCACAGCCCCTGGCCCGTCGGGCGCTGCCGCGCTGAGCCCAGCGGGGTCGGCCATCGGCGCCGCGTGCCACGTCCGGTCGCGGCACAATCGCGCCCATGAAAAGCACGACCAAGCAGCTGCTCAACATCTTTCTGGCCGGTTTGCTCGCCGTGTTGCCGATCGTGGCCACGGTCGGGGTCATCGTCTGGCTCGTGCAGTTTCTCTACCGCTGGCTCGGGCCGGGCAGCGGGTTTGGCGCGGTGCTCCGGCAGCTGGGCCTTGGCCTCACCGAGCGCGAGATCGTCGCCTACCTGATCGGGCTCGGACTGGTGTTCGCGCTGATCTTTGCCCTGGGCGTGATCGTTCGCACCAGCCTCGTGAGCGTTTGGCAGCGTCTCGTCAACGGCATCCTGCAGCGCATTCCCGTCGTGCGCAACATCTACGACATCGTCAAAGCGCTGGTCGATCTGCTTGCGCAGCGCGACGAGGACAAGCTGAAGTCCATGCAGCCCGTCTGGGTCACCTTCGGTGCAGGGGAGAGCGTGCGGGTGCTCGGGCTGCTCTCCACACGCGAGCCGGTGCGCGTGGGCGAGGCCGACTATCACGCGGTGATCGTACCCACGGCGCCGGTGCCCGTGGGCGGCGGGCTGCTCTACGTGCCGGTCTCGTGGGTCGAACCGGCCCAGGTGGGTCTCGATCAGTTGACCAGCATCTATGTCTCGATGGGCGTGACCTCGGGACAATTTCTTTCCAATCGCTCGTGAGCCCCAGATGGACGAGATCACCCGCCTCCGCATGATCCTCAAGACCTGCCGCACGATCGCGGTCGTCGGGCTCTCCGGCGACTGGTTCCGGCCGAGCTACTTCGCGGCCAAGTACATGCAGGCGCACGGCTATCGCATCGTGCCCGTGAACCCGAAGTACCCTGAGATCCTCGGTGAGACGAGCTACGCCCGGCTCGAGGACATCCCCCATCCGGTGGACATGGTCGATGTGTTCCGAAAGACCGAGGACGTCTTGCCGATTGCCCGCTCGGCGATTGCGATCGGCGCCCGCGTGTTCTGGCAGCAGCTCGGGGTCATGAACACAGAGGCCGACGGCATCGCCCGCGAGGCGGGGCTCGAGACCGTGATGGACCGCTGCGTGAAGATCGAACATGCGCGTCTCTTTGGTGGGCTGCATTGGGCGGGCGTCAACACGCGGGTGATTTCGGCCAAGCGCATGCCGTGTCCGGATACGCCACCCACGGCGCGCTAGCCGAGGCGCTCCGCGCCCGCTTCGGCGCCGGCGCGCGCCTTGCGCCCCTCGGGGCGAGCGTGTTCACGGGCACCCATCGCCTCGAGGCGGCGGACGCCCGCTACTTCGTCAAAGCGGTCCCGGCGAGCCAAAGCGGCGTGCTCGAGGCCGAGGCCGACGGGCTACAGGCGATCGCCGCCACGGGCACCATCCGCACACCGGCGGTTACCGCATGCAGCAGGTTCGACGGAGGCGTGTTCCTCGCGCTCGAGTGGCTCGATTTCGCCCCAGCCGACCTGGCCTTCGGCGCCCGCCTGGGGGAGGCGCTCGCCGCGCTGCACGCGGCACGAGTGCCCGTGGCCGGCTGGGGCTGGCCACGGCCCAACTGGCTCGGCGGCACGGCCCAGGACAACACGATCGAGCCAGCCTGCGGGCTCGCCGGCTGGTGCCGCTTCGTGGCCGAGCGGCGGTTTCGGCCGCTCCTCGCGCGGCTTGCCGACCCGGCGCTCGGCGCTTCGGTCGAGCGCGTGATCACGCGACTGCCGGAGTACTTTGCCGATGGTTACGTGCCGCGCCCGAGCCTGATTCACGGCGATCTCTGGCAGGGTAACTGGGCGATGCTCGCCTCCGGGGAGCCGGTCGTGTTCGATCCGGCCGTGTCGGTGTCGGACGCCGAGGCGGAGCTCGCGATGATGGAGCTCTTCGGCGCGCCGCCAGCGGGGTTTTGGGCGGCTTACCGGAGCATCCGGCCGGTGGGCGAGGGCTATGGGCGGCGGCGACGCTCGCTCTATCAGCTCTACCACGTGTTGAACCACGCGCTTTTGTTCGGCGGAGGCTACCGCAGGCAGGCGCATGGGCTGGCCGAACGACTGCTCGCCGAGGTGGGTTGATCGCGCTTCGATGTGATGGCTTGGGCCACAATCGGGGCTCGAGGAGGAGTCGAGATGAGCGAACGCCGATTCGCGCCAGAAACCCTGGCGATTCACGCTGGCCAGATTCCTGACGCTGCCACGGGGAGTCGTGCCTTGCCGATCTACCAAACCACGAGCTACGTCTTCGATAGCGCCGAGCACGCGGCGAGCCTGTTCGACCTGCAGACCTTTGGCAACGTCTACAGCCGGTTGTCGAATCCAACCGTCGCCGCGCTCGAGGAGCGGGTCGCCGCACTCGAAGAGGCCCGCGCTGCGGTCGCCGTGGCCTCGGGCATGGCCGCCGAGGCACTCGCGCTCATGACGATCTGTCAGGCGGGCGACCACATCGTGGCGGGCAGCGCGCTCTACGGCGGCACGGTCACGATGCTCGCGGTGAACCTGAAGAAGTTCGGCATCGAAACCACCTTCGTCGATCCGGAGCGTCCCGAGGCTTTCGCCGCCGCGATCCGGCCGAACACGCGCGCGATCTACGCAGAGACCCTTGGCAACCCGAGCCTCGTGATGCTCGACATCGCGGCCGTGGCCGAAGTGGCCCATGCGCACGGCCTGCCGCTCGTGGTCGACAACACGGTGCCCTCGCCTTACCTGTGCAACCCGTGCGCCCACGGGGCAGACATCGTGGTGCATTCGGCCACCAAGTTCCTCGCTGGCCATGGCACCTCGCTTGCCGGGGTGGTGGTCGAGTCCGGCCGCAGGCAGGGCGCGTTTGCCTGGGACAACGGCAAATTCCCGGGCATGACCGAACCCTCGCCCGGCTACCACGGCGTGCGCTTCTACGAGACGTTCGGCGATTTCGCCTTCACGATGCGGGCGCGGCTCGAGACGCTTCGCGTGTTCGGGCCCGCGCTCTCGCCGATGAACGCCTGGCTCGTGCTCCAGGGCATCGAGACGCTGCACGTGCGCATGCGCGAGCACGTGCGCAACGCCCGCCGCGTGGCGGACTTCCTGCGGGCGCATCCGAAGGTCGGCTGGGTGCATTACCCGGGGCATCCCGATTCGCCGCAACATGCGCGCTGCGCCCGCTATCTCAGGCCGATCGACGGCGCACCCGGCGCCTCCTCGCTGCTCGCTTTTGGCATCCGGGCCGAGGACCCGCTCGCTGCCGGGGTGCGCTTCATCGAGAACCTGCAGTTCGTCTCTCACGTGGCGAACATCGGGGACACGCGCACGCTCGTGATCCACCCGGCCTCGACCACGCATCGCCAGCTCGACCCCGAGCAGCAGCGCGCCGCAGGGGTCACGCCCGATCTGATCCGCATGTCGATCGGCATCGAAGCGATCGACGACATTCTCTGGGACATCGATCAAGCCCTTGCCCGCTCATGAGCCCCTACGATGTGTTTCCACGCACGGCAGCGAATTTCGCTGCGCTCACACCGACGGCCTTCGTCGAACGTACGGCGGAGGTGTTCCCCGATCTGCCTGCAGTGATCCACGGCGAGCGTCGCTACGACTGGGCCACGCTACGCGAGCGCAGTGCCCGACTCGCGGGCGCGTTGCGCGCGCTCGGCATTGGCCCGGGCGATACGGTGAGCCTCATGCTCGCGAACAGCCCCGAGATGATCGAAGCGCACTACGCGCTGCCCGCGCTCGGGGCCGTGATGCACCCGATCAACACCCGGCTCGATGCCGCGCTCATCGCCTGGCAGCTGAATCACTGCGAGGCCCGGCTCCTGATCACCGATCGCGAGTTCTCGGACAAGATCGCCGAGGCGCTCCAAATCCTTGCGCGCGACTACGGGCGAGGAGTCACGGTCATCGACGTCTGCGACAGCGAATACACCGGCGCGGGCGAGCGCCTCGGGGCGCATGAGTACGAAGCGTTGCTCGCCTCCGCCGAGCCCGTCGCCTCGCTCGAAGGCATCGAAGACGAATGGGCGGCGATCGCGGTGGCCTACACGAGCGGCACGACCGGTGATCCAAAGGGAGTGGTCACTCACCATCGCGGCGCCTACCTCAACGCGGTCAACAACGCGGTAACCTGGACGATGCCCAAGTTCGCCCGCTACCTCTGGACGCTGCCGATGTTCCATTGCAACGGCTGGTGCTTTCCATGGACGGTGGCGCTCCAGGCGGGCGTTCACGTGTGCCTGCGCAAGGTCACTGCGGCCGGGATGATCGAGGCGTTCCGCGAGCACGGAGCCGATCACTACTGCGGTGCGCCGATCGTGCATCAGATGCTGCTTGCCGAGCCGCCTGAGGCGTTCGTGGGTATCGGTCATCGCGTCCGCGGCATGGTCGCGGCGGCCGCACCGCCGGCAAGCATGATCGAGGGCATGGCTCGCCTTGGTTTCGAGATCACCCACGTCTACGGACTCACCGAGGTCTACGGCCCGGCTGCCGTGTGCGCCCAGCGGCCGGAGTGGGCCGCGCAGTCGATCGAGGAGCGGACACGGCTCAACGGCCGTCAGGGCGTGCGCTACGAACTCCAGGCCGGCATGACGGTCATGAACCCCGAGACGATGCAAGAAGTACCCGCCGATGGCGAGACGCTGGGCGAGATCATGTTCCGTGGCAACCTCGTGATGAAAGGCTATCTGAAGAATCCCCGCGCGACCGAAGCCGCCTTCGCGGATGGCTGGTTCCACACCGGGGATCTCGCCGTGCTCGAGCCGGACGGTTATGTCCGCATCAAGGATCGGAGCAAGGACATCATCATCTCGGGCGGCGAGAACATCTCCTCGATCGAGGTGGAGGACGCGCTCTATCGCCACCCGGCGGTGGCCGCCTGTGCGGTCGTCGCTCAGGCCGACGAGAAATGGGGCGAGGTGCCGGTGGCCTTCGTCGAATGTGTTCCCGGGGCGAGCGTGAGCGCCGAGGAACTGATCGCCCATTGCCGTCGTCATCTAGCCGGCTACAAGTGCCCGAAGGCGGTGCGCTTCGAAGCGATTCCCAAGACATCGACCGGAAAAATCCAGAAAGTCGAGCTTCGGCGCCGACTGCAG